>JBBQYL010000276.1:0-6115 GCA_038208735.1 Burkholderiales bacterium | reverse complement strand
GACGCCCATCGTCGTCAACGACTCGCGCGGCTTCTACACCAGCCGCGTGTTCGCCACCTACGTGATGGAGGGCCTGGCGCTGCTCAAGGAAGGCGTGCACCCGCGCCACATCGAGGCCGCGGGCCTGCAGGCCGGCATGCCCATGCCGCCGCTGGCGCTGCAGGACGAGGTGTCGCTGACGCTGGCCCTGCACGTGGCGGACCAGACGCGCAAGGATCTCGCCGAAGCCGGCCTGCCCTATGTCGAACACCCGGGCGAATCGGTGCTGCGCCAGATGTGCGAGTTGGGCCGCATCGGGCGCAAGGCCAACCTGGGCTTCTACGACTGGACGGACGCGGGCCGCAGCCTGTGGCCGGGTCTTGGGGAGATGTTCCCCGTGGCCGCGACGCAGCCCGCGCAACGCGAGCTCATCGACCGCCTGCTGTTCGTGCAGGCCAACGAGGCCGCGCGCTGCGTCGAGGAAGGCGTGTTGCGCTCGGTGGCCGACGCCAACATCGGCTCCATTTACGGCTGGGGCTTCGCGCCGTTCCACGGCGGGGCGCTGCAGTTCATCAATGCGATGGGGGCGAAGCGCTTCGTGGAGCGGGCGCGCGAGCTCGAGGCCGCGCACGGCGCGCGCTTCGCGCCCGCGGGCGTAATTGTGAACCTGGCGGAGACGGACGGCAGCTTCCACGATTGAACGCCGTCGCGACAGGGCCGGGCGCTAGTCCGCGCGTGCGGGCGGCTGCTGGATGGGCAGGACGACACGGAAGGTCGTTCCCTGGCCGGGCGCACTGTCCACGCTGATGGTTCCATGGTGCTTCGTCACGATGCCGTGCGACAGCGACAGTCCAAGGCCGGTCCCCTTGCCGACGGGCTTCGTGGTGAAGAACGGCTCGAAGATGTGCGCCATCGTTTCGGCAGGAATTCCGGAACCGTTGTCGGCGACCTCCAGCCAGACGTTGCCGCCTTGAGTGCCTGTTCGCAGCGCAATCCGGCCGCGTTCGCTACCCATCGCCTGGGCAGCGTTGACGACGAGGTTCATCACGACCTGGTTGATCTGCGAAGGCAGGCATTCGATCTCGGGGATCTGGCCGTACTCCCTGAACACCTCGGCCTTGTACTTGACTTCGCTGGCCACCACGTTGAGCGTCGAGTCGATGCCATCGTGCAGGTTGGCCCATTGGAAATCCTGCAACGAATCGACCCGGGCGAAATCCTTCAGGTCCTGGACGATTCGGCGGACGCGATCGATGCCTTGCAACGACTCCCGCATCAGCACCGGAATGTCCTCCTTGAGAAAGTCGAGTTCGACGTCCTCTCGCAGCTTGCGCAAGGTCGCGGCTCCCTCGGCGGACGGCATCGCATGCTCCGCACTTTCGTATGCGGCGAGCATCTCGAACAGCTTGTCCAGATAACCGCCCAGCGTGCCGAAATTCGAGAAGATGTAGCCGATCGGATTGTTGATCTCGTGCGCCACGCCCGCGGCCAGTTGCCCGATCGATGCGAGCTTCTCCGATTGAACCATCTGCCCCTGCAGATGCTTGCGTTCGCGCACTTCGCCTTCCAGCGCCTCGTTCGCGCGGGTGAGCTCGAGCGTTCGCAGGTGCACGGCCGCCTCCAGTTGCGAAAGCTGGGCCTCGACCTGCCGTGCCATCTGCCACTTGGCGGTCAGCATGTTCGCGAGCTGGTTCACCTCGATCGCGTCGAATGGCTTCTTCAGGATCACCAGGCGGTCGCGGGCGTCCAGGCGGAACAACACGTCTTCCCACGACGCGTCCGAATAGGCGGTGCAGACCACGATCTGGAGATGGGGATCGACCGCCCACAGCCGTTCGATGGTCTGTACGCCATCCCAGCCGGGCGGCATGCGCATGTCGACGAATGCCATCGCGTAGGGCGATTGCGCCAGCAACGAGGCCTCGACCTTGGCCAGCGCTTCCTCGCCCTGGTAGGCGGAGTCGAGCTGGTATGCGGCGGGCGTGCTGTTGTCCGGTGCGCCGCCGAACAGCGCGGCCTCGGCGGCTCGAAGCTCGTCGCGGTTGGACGGCTCCGGCGCCAGGATCTTGCGGAAGTCCTCATGGATCGCTGCCATGTCATCGACAAGCAGGATGCGCCGGTTTGGTGCATCGGTCATCGAGAGACCCTCGGATCGGTGATGGGGATGTCGAGCGTGAAGGTCGCGCCCAGGCCGGGGCCGTCGCTGTGCACGTCGAGCACGCCGCCCATTTCCTGCGCGCCGAGCACGCAGCTGTGCAGGCCAAAGCCATGTCCGTCCCGCCGGGTGGTGAAACCGTGCGAGAAGATGCGTACAAGATTCTCGCCGTCAATTCCTTCCCCATTGTCGGCAACGGTGATTCGCAACACGGAACCGAGGCTGCTCGTCGCGATGGTGGCACCCAGGGCGATGCGCGGATCGCGCTCCTTCACCCCGGCGACGGCATGCTTGGCGTTGCTCACCAGGTTGACCAGGATCTGCAGCACGCGATGGCGGTCGATCGACAGGACGGGCACGTCAGCCACGGATTGCGTCACTTCCACGCGATGCCGTGTCAGGGAGCCCGCGTTCATGCGCAACGCGTCGGCAAGCAGGTCGCCGATCTGCACGGGCGCGCGAACCCGGTCGGGCCCGGCATAGGACTGCTGGGTCGCGATGATCTCCCCGACATGCTCGACGCTCTTGCCCAGCGCGACGAGTTCCTCGGCGATGCCGGCATGCTCCGCATCGAGTGTCCGGCTGAGCTCGCGAAGGTAGGCCGGGAGCGCGCGCCCCTGCGCGGTGTCGGTCAACCACGGGCCGAGCGCGGCCGCGTTGGCGTCCAGCAGGTCGACCGCGCGTGCCAGCCCCTTGACCTCGGACAGGCGCAGGCGCCCGGCGATCAGGTCGGCGGAGACGTTGACACTGTTCAGTACATTTCCCACGTTGTGCAACACGTTGGTCGCGATCTCCGACATGCCGGCGATCCGGGCGGCGTCCACCAACTGGTTGTGCGACTTCTGCAATTCGCTCCACACGGAACGGATGATGAGGCGCGAGCTGACCGCAAGGCCGGCCAGCACGAGCAGCGACGTCAGGGTGCTGGCCCATTGCGCCATGCGCTCCGCCCTGGCGACCTGGGCAAACCGATGCTCCACCGCCTCTCGCGCACCGCGAACCATGGCGTCGCTGCGGCCGTTGAGCACCTTTTGCGCGGCCTGCATCTGGCGCACGTGGGATGAAGAGGTGTGGCGCGCGAGGAGTTCGTCGGCGACGTCCGATGCGCTCGACTGATAGGCCTCGAAATCGGCCGCCAGCGCATCGCCGTCCAGTGAGTACCCCTCGACGTCGCGCAATTTCTGAAGCGAGTTGCGCGTGAGTTGGATGCTTCGGTGCGCTTCCTTGATCTTGCCGGCGTCGCCTTCGGTGACCCCGGCCTGGAAGTCCGACCGAACTTCGTCGATCGATTCGTTCACGCGCAACAGGGTTTCCAGGTACGGGTTGTCGACACTTCGCAGCGCTTCAAGATGAGCCGCGCTGCGCGCGCCCAGGGCCAGGTTGAACAGCAGGCTGAGTGCCAGCGCGATGCCGACGCCGATCGGGAGCAGCCAGATCTTGGTGCTCAGCGTCATGCCGTCGACCCGGGCGGGAGACGAATTCACGCTGGCGTCCCGGTAGCGAGGGCCTGCAGCGCCAAGATCACTTGCGGGTCGAAGCGGCTGCCCGAGCCACGCTGCAACACGGCGATGGCCGCATCGCGTGCCAGGGCGGCCGCATGATCTCCGGATTCCAGTTCGTCGAGCGCATCCGCCACCGCCAGGATTCGTGCCCCCAGGACGATGGCATCCCCGGCGATGCCCGCCGGAAACCCCGAGCCGTCAAAGGATTCATGATGGGCCCCGACGATATCGGCCACGCCGGCCATGTCGTCGAGCCCACGCAAAGTCTGCGCGCCCCGATGCGCATGCGAGCGAATGCGTTGTTCCACTTCAGGCGACCGGCCGGCATGGACGGGCGACGACATGTCGTCCGCGCCCATGAGACCGATATCGTGCAAAAGCGCCGCCTTGAACACCGCCAGCTCATCGGCGTCGGCCAGCCCTAGCTGGCGAGCCAGCGCGCGTGCGATGTCGGCCACCCGCTTGCCGTGTCCGGACAATCTCCCGCTGCGCAGCTCGATCAGGTCCACGAACGCCTTGATTGTCTTCAGGTGGTTTCTCTGGAGGCGGACGTTCGCGGACTTCAGCTCGGCAGTGCGCGCCTCGACACGCGTCTCGAGCTCGTCGTTGAGCGTCCGCAGATCCTTGTTCTGGATGAGTGTCAACGCCTCCAGCCGCAGCCGCTCGGTCTCCAGGCGCCGCATCTCGAGCGCCTGGCGCACCATCATGCGCAGATCCTCGTCATCCCAAGGTTTGTGGAGGTAGCGATAGATCCGCCCGCGGTTGACCGCGGCGACGGTGCTCTCGACGTCCGCATGGCCGGTCAGTAGGACCCGAACGACCTGCGGCCAGCGCAAAGCCACCTGCTCGAGCAGATGCGCACCGTCCATCCCGGGCATCCGCATGTCCGAAATCACGATGTCGACCGGCAGGCGCTCGAGCGCCTCGAGCGCCTCGGCCCCGCTCTGTGCCGTGAGCACGCACACGTCACGGCTTCGCAACATGCGCTTGAGGGCCGCGAGGATGCCGGGTTCGTCATCGACGCAGAGAATCGTGGTCACGCTCGAGTTGGCGTCGATGGTGGCGGGGTGCGATTCGGTGCCGGGCGGGCTGTGGATTTCATTCATCACGGCCTGTTTTCGACTACTGCCCGCTGATTTTTAGCGCGGCCGTCAGATACCTCGACGCTGGAGAGGGTTCTCGCGGGAAAGTACCGCTTTTCAAGGGTTCGACGTCGTGTCGATGGCGTAACGTTGTCCGGTTGACGATAGCCCATCGTCTCAGTCGCGCCGGCCGCGGCTCCGTGCCCGACCATCTCGATCGGAGGCTTGCGGCGCGGGATCAGGACTCAACAGGGAGCGTTGAATGAGTGGTGAATCGAATGCGGAAATCCGCGTTCCAGCGTCGAGCGACGGGCAGACTCCGCAGGTCACTATCCTGCTCGTCGACGACGAGCCGTCGATCCTGAGCGCCCTGCGCCGACTGTTTCGCCCCCAGGGATATCGGATCCTGATGGCCGAAGGCGGTGCGGCCGCTTTGGAACTCGCCGCGACGGACACGATCGACCTCGTGATTTCGGACATGCGCATGCCGCAGATGGACGGCGCGCAGTTCCTGCAGAGAATGCGATCGCTGCAGCCGGACGCCATGAGAATCCTCCTGACCGGCTACGCGGACATCAACTCGACCATCGCCGCGATCAATGGCGGCGAGATCCACCGCTACATTGCCAAACCGTGGGACGACAACGACATCGTCCTTGTCGTGCGCGAAGCGCTGGCCAGGCGTCAGCTGGAGATGCGCAACAGGCAACTCGCGGAGATCGTGCAGAAGCAGAACGACGAGTTGCTGGGCCTCAACGCCGGGCTCGAAGATCGGGTACGGCAGCGCACCGCAGAGATCGAGCAGATCAACGATATGCTCACCGTCGCGTACGACGAGCTGAAATCCAATTTCATGTTGTCGATGCAGATCTTCGCCGGACTCATGGAATTGCGCCACAACGGCATGTCCGGTCAATCGAGACGGGTGGCGGCGCTGGCCCGAAGGACATGCGTCCACCTGAAGCTGGACGAGCGGCTGAGCCACGATATCCACGTCGCGGCTCTTCTGCACAACATCGGCAAGATCGGCTTCCCCGACAGTTTGCTCAACCGCCCCATCTCCACCCTGAATTCGGAGGATGTCGCGCGCTACCGCAAGCATCCATTGAATGCAGAGACGGCATTGATGCCCTTGGCCTAACTGCGCCACGTGGCGCGATACGTGCGCGGACAGCACGAACGGCTCGACGGAAACGGATTTCCCGATGGCCTCGAAGGCGAGGAGATTCCGCTGGGTGCGCGCGTTCTCGCGCCCATCGTCGATTATGAGAATCTCGTGAGCGGCGCGCTCGGCGAGCGCCGTTTCACCTTTCAGGACGCGACGGCGAGCATCGTGCGCGGGGCCGGGTCGCGCTATGACGAGAAGGTCGTCCAGGCGTTTCTCGTCGCGCTCGGGG
>JBBQYL010000275.1:0-6117 GCA_038208735.1 Burkholderiales bacterium | reverse complement strand
TCCTGGGACTGTCGGGCGGGATTGCCTGCTACAAGGCCGCCGAGTTGTGCCGGGCCCTGATCCGCGAAGGCGCCACGGTGCAGGTGGTGATGACCGAAGCGGCGGCGCAATTCATCACGCCGGTCACGATGCAGGCGCTGAGCGGCCGACCGGTTTACACCAGCCAGTGGGACGCGCGTCCCGACAACAACATGGCGCACATCAACCTGTCGCGCGAGGCCGACGCCATCCTCGTGGCTCCGGCCAGCGCCGAGTTCATGGCCAAGCTGGTGCACGGGCGCGCCGACGACCTGCTGTCGCTGATGTGCCTGGCGCGGCCCATCCACCGCGTGCCGCTGCTGGTGGCGCCGGCCATGAACCGCGAGATGTGGGCCCATCCGGCCACGCAGCGCAACGTGGTGCAACTCCAGGCCGACGGCACCACGCTGCTGGGCCCCGACGTGGGCGAGCAGGCCTGCCTCGAGTTCGGCGAGGGCCGCATGCTCGAGGCCGCCGACCTTCGCGACGAGCTCATCGCGTTCTTCCAGCCCAAGATCCTGCAGGGCAGGCGCATCCTGGTCACCGCGGGCCCCACCTTCGAGGCCATCGACCCGGTGCGCGGCATCACCAACCATTCCAGCGGCAAGATGGGCTTCGCCATCGCGCGCGCCGCGCAGGAGGCGGGCGCCGTCGTCACGTTGATCGCCGGCCCCGTGCACCTGCCCACGCCGCGCGGCGTGCGCCGCATCGACGTCGAGAGCGCGCGCCAGATGCACGCCGCGGTGATGCCGCTGGCGCGCGATAGCGACGTGTTCGTGGCCACCGCCGCCGTGGCCGACTGGCGCCCCGCGCAGATGAACGAGCACAAGATCAAGAAGGACGGCAAGAAGGTGGCGCCGATGTTCGAGCTGACCGAGAACGAGGACATCCTCGCCGACGTCGCCCGCCTCGACCCGCGGCCCTACTGCGTCGGCTTCGCGGCCGAGAGCGAGAATTTGCTCAAGCACGCCCGCGACAAGCTGCAGCGCAAGAACGTGCCGCTCATCGTGGGCAACCTGGGCCCCGCCACCTTCGGCCGCGACGACAACGCGCTGGTGCTGGTCGACGCCGACGGCGAACGCGAACTCGCGCAGGCCGACAAGCTCACGCTGGCGCGCCAGCTGGTGCAAGAGATCGCCACGCGCATTGCAACCTGACACCGCATTCAAATGACCATCATCGATCTCAAGGTTCTCGACGCCCGCATGGCCGACACGCTGCCGGCCTACGCCACGCCGGGCAGCGCCGGCCTCGACCTGCGCGCGTGCCTCGACGCGCCCGTGCTGCTGGCCCCGGGCCAGACGGCGCTGATTCCCACCGGGCTGGCTATTCACATCGGCGACGCCGGGCTGGCCGCGATGATCCTGCCGCGCTCGGGCCTGGGCCACAAGCACGGCATCGTGCTGGGCAATCTCGTCGGCCTGATCGACTCCGATTACCAGGGCCAGCTGATGGTCAGCTGCTGGAACCGCGGCCAGACGGAATTCACCATCAACCCGATGGAGCGCATCGCGCAGATGGTGATCGTGCCGGTGGTGCAGGCCACGTTCCGCCGCGTGGACGACTTCGATGCGTCGCGTCGCGGCGAGGGCGGCTTCGGCTCGACCGGCAAGCACTGAGCGCCGCGGGCCCCGATCCGCCTTCAGTGCAGCTGCGACCGGTCCTTCGGCGGCAGCACCTGCAACAGCCCCGCCGCATCGTCGTTGACCGTGCCGGATTCGATCTCCTCCGGCGTGGCAGCGCGCACGGCCTTCACCTGGACGTGCATGCGGATGGCCAGCCCCGCCAGCGGATGGTTGCCGTCCAGCACCACGTGCGACGGGTAGACCTCGGTGACCGTGTAGACGGTGTCCTCGGGCATGTCGGGCGTGACCGCGCCGTCGGGCAGCCCCTCGAACTGCATGCCCACCTCCACGCCGTCGGGAAACAGCGCGCGAGCCTCGAAGCACACCAGCTCGGAGTGGTAGTCGCCGAAGGCGTTCTCGGGCTCGAGGTGCAGGTGCACGTCGTACCCGGCGGCCTGTCCGTCGAGGGCTTCCTCGACCTTGGGGAGCAGGTCGTCGCCGCCGAAGAAGAATTCGGTGGGCTCGGTGAGCTCGTCGATGGGCGCGTTCTGGGCGTCCGAAAGCTGCCAGGTGAGCGTGACGACGCAAGGAGCGGAGATGTTCATCGCCGAATTTTAAGCGGGCGCCGACGGCGCGCATGGCCGCCCGGATATTCGGGGGCGACAATGCGCGAATGAACCTCCGTCAACCCCTTGCACTGCTGGGCGGCCTGTCGCCCACGGCCTTCATGCGCGACGTCTGGCAGAAGCGCCCGCTGCTGATCCGCAACGCGCTGCCCCTGGTGGCCGAGACTGGCGCGCCGCTGGCGCCCGTCACGCCGGCGCAGCTGTTCGAGCTCGCGTCGCGCGACGACGTCGAGTCGCGGGTGGTGATCCAGGACGTGGCCGGGTCGGCGCCCAAGCCGAAGGCCACGAAGACGAATACGAAGACGAAGACGCGGACGCCGGCGCGCGCCGCCGCTGGCTGGCAGCTGAAGCACGGCCCGTTCGCGCGCCGGGCGCTGCCGCCGCTGTCGCAGCGCGGCTGGACGATGCTGGTGCAGGGCGCCGACCTGCACGTGCAGGCCGCGCACGAGCTGCTGCAGCGCTTCCGCTGGGTGCCCGACGCGCGCGTCGACGACCTGATGATCTCGTACGCCAGCCCCGGCGGCGGCGTCGGCGCGCACATCGATTCGTACGACGTGTTCCTGCTGCAGGTGCACGGCCATCGCCGCTGGCGCGTGGGGCCGGTCGACGATCCGTCGTTCATCGAGGGGATGCCGGTGCGCATTCTCGAGCACTTCCAGCCCACCGAGGAGTGGGTTCTGGGGCCGGGCGACATGCTCTATGTTCCGCCACGCTGGGGCCATGACGGCGTGGCCGAGGACGAGTGCATGACCTGCTCGATCGGCTTTCGCACGCCCATGGGCACCGAGCTGGCGCGCGAGCTGCTGCAGCGCGTGCTGGACGACGTCGAGGCCGATCCGGACGAGCCGCATTTCCGCGACCCGGCGCGCAGCGCCACCGAGACCCCCGCGCGCATGCCCGAGGCGCTCGACGCGTTCGCGCGCAAGGCCGTCGATCGCCTGCTGCGCGACCCGTCGCAACTGGCGCGCGCCCTGGGCGAGGTGATGACCGAGCCGAAGCCGCAGGTGTGGTTCGAGACGGGCCTCGAGCGCGGCGTGGACGCCGGCTTGCGGCTCGATCGACGCACGCGCATGATGTACGACGAACGGCACGTCTTCATCAACGGCGAGTCGTTCAACGCGGCAGGCCGCGATGCGCGCCTGATGCGCGATCTGGCCGACGCACGCAGACTCACCGCGCAGCAATGCCAGCGGCTCTCGGCCGATGCGCAGGGCGTGGTGGCCGATTGGGTTGCACAGGGATGGGCGCATGACGATTGATGATCCGGCCGGTCGCCCGCAGGCGATGGACGACGCAACGGGGTTGCCTCGGGCGATGTCCGCCGGCGGTGGCCAGGGCTTCGAGGGGCCGGTCGATTTCGCGCAGGCGTTGCGCGCCGCGATGGCGCGCGCGAGCACCGGGCAGACGCGCCGCATCTGCTGGTGCGACGAGGACTTCGTGGCGTGGCCCATCGGCGAGGCGGAGTGGCTTTCGCAGCTCACGCACTGGGCCCGCATCGGCGGCCGCGAACTGGTGATGATCGCGCGCGACTACACATTGCTCGAACGCCGCCATCCGCGCTTCGTGATGTGGCGCCGCGACTGGGCGCACGCCATCCAGTGCCTGGTGCCCGAGGAGACGCGCATCGAGGCCTTGCCCACCTTGTGGATCGACAGCGACGACCAGGCCATGCGCGTGTTCGACCGTGAACATCTGCGTGGCCGCATCGGCTTCGACCGCGTTGATCGCCAACGAGCGCGCGAGGACTTTGATGCGATTTCGCAACGTGCCAGCCCGGGTTTTGCAGCGGTGACACTGGGACTGTGAAAAGGTTCCGTATGGTTGGGTATAATGGCGGGCTAGGCACAGGAAATGCTCGAGCTTGGCCTGCTGTCTTTTGATCGGATACCCGCCGTGAGGGCGAGTATCTGAATTACCGGTAATGGTTCGAACCCAAAATTTTTCTTCGAGGAAATTCATGAACAAGTCGCTCCTGTTGGCCTCCCTGGTCGCCGTCGCTGCCCTGGCTGCTTGCAGCAAGACCGATACCGCCGCCACGCCGGCTGCGGACGCATCTTCGGCTGCCACCTCCGCTACCGTCGCCGCTTCGGCTGCTGACACGTCGGCTTCCGCCGCCACCGCTTCGGCCTCGGCCGCTGCTGACGCCGCTTCGTCGGCTGCCACCGGCGCCATGGCCGCTGCCTCGTCGGCCGCCACCGCTGCGATGGCCGCCAGCAAGTAATTTTCGAGCCTGCGCCCTCACGGGTGCATTGCTTTGGAATTGGAGAGCCGCCCTCGGGCGGCTTTTTTGCGTCTGGACGCCGAAGCGGCGTTGAACGCGGCGAAGCGACCGCGGCTTCTTGCGTTCGGTCTGTCAAGAGGTGATCGACGGGGTTGACGCGAGGCGCGGGCAGGTCTATCCGCGAGCAGACGCAAGAAAGCCGCCCGAAGGCGGCTTCCTGGCGCAGCGCCGAAGCGCCCGGCGCCGGCTTACTTCAGCTCGTCGACCAGCAGCGTGACGATGCGCCGCGCGTTCTCGCCGTTGTCCGGCTGGCCCTGGTCGTTGAGCACCGTGACCGTGGCGGTGTCGCCCGGCGCCTTGATGGCGATGCGGTATTTGCCCACCGGCGACGGGCCGCTCTTGCCGAAGAACGACGTGATCTTCGAGAAGATGCCCGGCTCGTCGCGCGCGGCTTCCTTGGCGTCGACGTAGCGGACGTAGTACAGGCCTTGCGCGCGGTCGCGGTCTTCGACGGTGAAGCCGCCGTGATCCAGCGCCAGGCCGATGCGGCGCCACGAGCGGTCGAAGTTGTCGTCCACCTGCAGGGTGGCACCGGCCTGGCCCGTGACGATGCGCGCGCGTGCCGTGCCGTTGGCGCCGGTGCCGCCGACGGCGGTGCCGCCCGTGGAGGCGCTCGGGATGGCCCTGGCGGCGTCGCTGGCGGAGCCATCGGCGGCGGCGGCGACGACGTTGGTGTTGGCCATGCCGGCAAGCGCCAGCATCATCTGGCTCAGTTGCTCGGCCTCGACACCCGGATCGGCCTTGGTGGGCACCCAGGTGACGTCGGCGGTGTGCACGCTGTCGGTCTTGCCCGCGAGCTCCTGCGTGGCGCCGAAGTGCGTGACATAGATCTCGGTGCCACCGTCGGCGCGACGCTCGAGGCGAGTGCGATAGCGATCGCGAGCGCCGGTGTCGCTGAGGTTGTCGACGATGGTGTTCAGGAAGTTGCGAATGACGCTGTCGCTGGGCACGCGCGTGCGGTTTTCCTTCCAGTCGGTCTCGAGGATGCCGGCCTTGGGCTCGTCGATGGTGAACTTGTAGCCCTTGCCCAGCCAGTAGTCACGCACCTTGGGCAGCACCACCTCGGGCGCGTCCTGCGTCGACAGCCAGCGCTGGTCGCCCGAGCGCTCGATGTGCAGGTTGCCGGCGGCGGCCAGCGCCACTTCCGGCGACACCGGGGCGGCGGCGGGGGCCGGGCCGCCGGGCGTGCCGGCCTTGGAGAGGTCGGAGGCTGTCACCACGCCGCCTTGCGGCAGGTAGCGCGAGTCCTTCTGGAGCTGCGTCAGATCGGGCGGCACTTCCAGCGGCTGGGTGCGCTTGGACGCACCCTTGTAGTCGGTGTCGCCGTGGGAGAACCAATCTCCGACGACCGTGCATCCGCCCAGCATCAGGCAAAGCGTCACGGTGGCAACGCGCAGGGGCGTGGGGTGGAGCAGGCGCGTCGGGAAATTGGTGGTCATGTGCATGAAGGTCGATGTCAGGCCGGAAGTGTCCGGGCCGGGGATTGTCGCAGACGAAGAGAACAGGGTTGGGCGAGCCGTTTGGCCGGCGAAGCGCTGGCGAAGCGACGCGAACCGGGCGCCGGGCTCAGGCGATGCCGCACTCGGCCATCGCCGCCGCGACCGTGGCCTGGCCGGCCTCGGTCATC
>JBBQYL010000274.1:0-6175 GCA_038208735.1 Burkholderiales bacterium | reverse complement strand
TCGCGGCGCGTGCCGGCGAGGTGGTCGAGGTTGACGATGGTCGAGCGGTGCACCTGCCAGAACTGCTGGCCGTCGAGCTGCGCGGCGAGTTCGGCGATCGGCGTGCGGATCAGGTACTCCGCCTGCGCGGTGCGCACGCAGGTGTACTTGTCGTCGGCGTGGAAGAACAGCACGTCGGCGACCGCCACCTGGTGAGTCAGCTCGCCCTGGCTCGCGCGTACCCACCGCAGTGGCGCGGCGGCCGGCGTGGCCGGACCCTGCAACCGGCGCAGGACGCGCGCCAGGCGCGCGTCGTCGGCGGCCTCGGGCGCGGCGTCGTCTCGCGCCGACAGCACGCGCCGTGCACGTTCGAGCGTGCGCCCGAGGCGCTCGGTCGTCACGGGCTTGAGCACGTAGTCGATGGCCTCCGAGTCGAAGGCGGCGAGCGCGTACTCGTCGTACGCGGTGACGAACACGACCCGCGTCAGGCCCTCGATGCCGGCGGCCACCTCCAGGCCGGTGAGGCCGGGCATCTGGATGTCCAGGAAGGCGATGTCGGGCTGCAGTCGCGCGATGCGCTCGGCGGCCTCGAGACCGTTGCGCGCGATGGCGACGATCTCCAGTTCGGGCCACAGCTCGAGCAGCTGGTCGCGCAGGTAGGTGGCCAGGTGGGTCTCGTCGTCGGCGATCAGGGCAGTGGTCATGGCGAGGGAAGGCGATGGACGAGGCATTGTCAGGCAGCGGCCGCCGCCTGCCAGGGAATGACGAGGCAGGCGCGCGTGCCTGAGCCCGGCTGCAGCTCGGCCAGCGTGAGTTGCGCCGCGGCGCCGAAGCGGGCCTGCAGGCGCTCGCGCAGGTTGGCCAGCGCGATGCCGTTGCCGTCCGTGCCGCCGGCTACGGCCCGACGCGGGCGCCGCGCCGCCGCCGCCAGCCCGGCGCCATCGTCATCGACGCAGACACGCAGCAGCTCCTGCCCGCCAACGGTCACGCGCGTCGCGTTGACGCGCACGACGCCGCCGTCGACCTGCGGCTCCAGGCCGTGCTTGACCGCGTTCTCGATCAGCGGCTGCAGCACCAGCGGCATCAGGCTTGCGCGGCCGAGCGCGTCGTCGGCGTCGATCTCGAAGCGCAGCCGCCCGCCCATGCGCGTGCGCATCAGTTCGAGGTAGCGGCGCGCCAGGTCGAGCTCCACGGCCAGCGTGCTGTCGTCGTGCCGCAGGGCGCCGAGCGAGGCCCGCAGGTAGTCGGTGAGCGCCTCCAGCATGTGCTTGGCACGCGGCGGGTCAGACTCGACCAGGCTGATCACGTTGGCCAGCGTGTTGAACAGGAAGTGCGGCTCCATCTGGCCCTGCAGCAGGCGCAGCTGGGCCTCGTTGGCACGCATGCGAGCCTTCAGCGCCTTGTTGCGCAGCGAGAAGACCAGGTGCAACAGCAGGCTCGTCATCAGCGAGACCACGATGAGCGACACGATGGTGCCCGAGCCCAGCCCCGCGACGAGCGGCAGGCGGCCGTAGATCAGGCCGATGCCGATGGGCCAGCCGATCGCCGTTCCCAGCAGGGGCACCGCGGTGAAGAAGACGCTGCGCTGCCAGGCGACCATGCGGCCGATCCACGCCCGGCCGAAGATCTTGAAGATGCCGCTGAACAGCGCCAGGATCGCGAAGCTGACGGCGGCCGAGACCACGTAGTTGCGGCCCAGCCAGAGCGCCCAGGCGCCGGGATCCAGCCAATCGTCGACGGTTCGCGCCGTTGCGATGAAGCCGATCAGCGTGAAGACGAGGGCAAAGCCTGCCGCCCAGACCGCCGTCCAAAGGATTTGCCATGCGGCCGGCTGCGGCGGGGCCTCGGCGTTCATCCAGTCGCGCCAGGATGCGCGCATCGTCGTTGCCGGTGGCGAGGAGGAGGAGGAAGGGTTCATGCAGCGCAGTGTAGGGAGCGCGACGGCGCCCGCGGCGCGGCGCGGGCCGGATCGACGGGCGGCGCGACGAATCGACACCAGAAGGCGCGGTCCGCCGGTGCGGCGGCGTCCGGGGCGCCCGTAGAATCGCCAGCCAACCCTCCAGCGCGGACACCACCCCACCCATGCAAGTCAAAGCATCTGCCTTCAAGGCCTACGACATCCGCGGCATCGTCGACGACGCGCTCGACGACGCCTTCGCCGAGCACCTGGGCCGCGCCTTCGGCAGCGAGGCCTTGCGCCTGGGCGAGAAGGCCGTGGCCGTGGGCCGCGACGGCCGCGTGTCGGGTCCGCGCCTGGTGGCCGCGCTCATCAAGGGACTGGCCTCCACGGGCCTCGACGTGGTCGACATCGGCGCGGTCACCACCCCGATGCTCTACTACGTGGCCGCCACGCGCGGCAAGCACGGCTGCCACTCGGGCATCCAGGTCACCGGCAGCCACAACCCGAAGAACTACAACGGGTTCAAGATGGTGCTGGCAGGGCGCGCGATCCACGGCGAGGACATCCAGAACCTGCGCCGGCTGATGGAGAGCGAGACCTACGCCACCGGCACAGGCCGCGTGGCCACGATGGACATCCTGGCCGAGTACACGCACCGCATCACTGGCGACTGCAAGCTCACGCGGCCGATGAAGATCGTCGTCGACTCGGGCAACGGCATCCCGGGCGCCTCGGCCCCCGGCATCCTGCGCGCGCTGGGTTGCGAGGTGATCGACCTCTACAGCCGCGTCGACGGCGACTTCCCGAACCATCATCCCGACCCCTCCAAGCCCGAGAACCTGGTCGACCTGATCCGCACGGTGCACGCCACCGAGGCCGAGCTGGGCCTGGCGTTCGACGGCGACGGCGACCGCCTGGGCGTGGTCACGCGCGGCGGCAACATCATCTATCCCGACCGCCAGCTGATGCTGTTCGCGCGCGACATCCTCACGCGAGTGAAGGGCGCACCCATCATCTACGACGTCAAGTGCTCGCAGCGCCTGCCCATCGCCATCCGCGACGCCGGCGGCGAGCCGCTGATGTGGAAGACGGGCCACTCGCTCGTCAAGGCCAAGTTGAAGGAGACCGGTGCGCCCATCGCCGGCGAGATGAGCGGCCACATCTTCTTCTCCGAGCGCTGGTACGGCTTCGACGACGCCACCTACACGGCCGGGCGCCTGTTGGAGATCCTGTCGCGCAGCGCCGATCCCAGCGCCGTGCTCGACGAGCTGCCGACCAGCTTCAGCACGCCCGAGCTGAACGTGTCCTGCGCCGAGGGCGAGCCGCCGAAGATCATCGAGCGCCTGCTGGCCGAGGCGAAGTTCCCGGGCGCCGAGATCCTCACCATCGACGGCCTGCGCGCGGAGTACGACGACGGCTTCGGCCTGATCCGCGCGTCCAACACGACGCCGGTGCTGGTGCTGCGCTTCGAGGGCCACACGCAGGCCGCGCTGGACCGCATCCAGCACGACTTCATGGAGGCGCTGCGCAAGGTCAAGCCGGACGCTCACGTGGGCGCCGCGGCTCACTGAGGTGGCCGCGCCGGCGATGACCTTGAAGCAGCGCCTGGCGCTTGTCGCGTATTCGTTCGCGCTGCGCCTGTTGCTGCCGGCCATCCTGGTGCGCTACTGGCTGCGTGGCCGCAAGGAGCCGGGCTATCGCGTGTCGATGCGCGAGCGCCTGGGCTACGGCCCGCCGGTGGAGCCCGGCTCGATCTGGGTGCACGCGGTGTCGCTTGGCGAGACGCGCGCGTCGAGCGCCCTCATCGACGCGCTGCGCCTGCGCCGCCCCGAGATGCGCCTGCTGCTCACCCACGGCACGGCCACCGGCCGCGATGCCGGCCAGGTGCTGATGCGCAACGGCGACCGCCAGTCGTGGCTGCCGCTGGACACGCCCGGCGCCGTGCGCCGCTTCCTGCTGCGCACGCGGCCCGCCATCGGCGTGCTGATGGAGACCGAGATCTGGCCCAACCTGCTGCACGCGGCGCAGGAGCGTGGCGTGACGATGGTGCTGGCCAATGCGCGCCTGTCCGAGCGCAGCGCGCGCCGCGGCCAGCGCCTGGCCGCGCTGATGCGTCCGGCCGCCGGCGCCGTCACCGACGTGCTGGCGCAGACCGAGGACGACGCCGAACGCCTGCGCGAGGCCGGCGCCACGCGCGTCGCGCTGTCGGGCAACCTGAAGTTCGACGTGCGGCCGTCGCCCGCGCTGCTGGCCCGCGGCAGGAAGTGGCACGCCGCCATCGGCCGACCCGTGGTGCTGGCCGCGATCACGCGCGAAGGCGAGGAGGCCGAGCTGATGCGCGAGTGGGGCCGCATCCAGGGCCGCCCCCCGTTCCTGATCGTGGTGCCGCGCCACCCGCAGCGCTTCGACGAGGTGGAGACCTTGCTCGTGCAGCACGGACTGCGCGTGGCGCGCCGCAGCTCGTGGGGCGAGATGCCGCCGGACGAGGCGCTGAAGGTCGACGCCTGGCTCGGTGATTCGCTGGGCGAGATGCCGCAGTACTACGCCAGCGCCGACGTGGCGCTGCTGGGCGGCAGCTTCATGGCCCTCGGCGGCCACACCCTGATCGAGGCCGCAGCCAGCGGCTGCCCCATCGTGATGGGCCCGTCCACGTTCAACTTCGCCGAGGCCGCGCGCCAGGCCGCCCTCGCCGGCGCCGCCTGGCAGGAGCCCGACATGGCCCATGCGCTGCGTCGCGCGCTGCAGGTGGTGAGCACGCACCTGCAGACCATCGCGAGCGCGCGCGCGCTCGCGTTCGCGGCTACGCACAAGGGCGCGGCCGACCGGATGGCCGACCGCATCGTTCGCTTGTTGTAGGCGCGACAAGGGATTTCGGGCAACGTCCTGAGATCGGCGCTTCAACCTGACGAGGTGCGCATGACTCGACTTTCCCTGATCGCATCCCTGGTCGCGCTGGGCGCGACGCTGGCGCTTCCCGCCGTCGCGCAGACGGTCAAGATCACGCCGCTCGGCGGCATCGACGGCGAGTTCTGCGCGCAGGATCGCGCGCTCGTGTTCGAGGATCCCGACGGCACTCGGGTGCTGTACGACCCGGGCCATACCGTGGCCGGCGGCGCCGATCCGAGGCTGGGCAGGATCGACATCATCCTGGTCAGCCACATGCATGCCGACCACGTCGGCGAGGCGCACATTCCGGCCGCCGGCGCGGGCACCTGCGCGAAGCCGGACGTGTCGGTGCCGACGCCGCAGACGAACGTGGTCGACATCGCGCTCGCCAAGAAATCGAAGATCGTCACCGGCAGCGAGATGCCGCCTTTCTTCGCGGCCCGGCTCAAGGCCGGCGGTGGCGATCCGGCCAACTCGATGCTGGCGCGCTTCGGCGGCAGCGTCACCGTGGGGGGCGTGAAGATCGCCACCGTCTCGGCGCTGCACAGCAACGGCGTGGATCCTGACTTCATCGGCGGCGACATCGGCAAGGCCATGAAGGCGGCCGGCATCGCGGGCGACGTCGGTCCGGCCACCGGCTATGTTCTGACGTTCACCAACGGCCTGGTGGCCTGGTTGTCCGGCGACACCGGCATCCTGGCCGACCAGCAACTGGTCATCCGCGACTACTACCACGCTAGCCTGGCCGTCATCAACATGGGCGATGGGTTCACCACCGGGCCCGCCGAGGCGGCCTACGTGGTCGACGAGCTCGTCAAGCCCGCATCCGTGATCCCGTCGCATTCGAACGAAGCGGGCACGCTCGACGGCAAGGTGCGCCCCGGCAGCAAGACGGAGGCCTTCGTGAAGGCCGCGGCGATGCCGGTGCATGTGCCCCTGTCCGGGCACACGATGCAGTTCGATGGGGCGGGCCGGTGCGTGGCCGGCTGTTGAGGGCCGGGCCTTGCATTCCTTGCCGAATGGGATGAAGGCTGTTCAATCTCCTGCGCTCCAGCCCGCATCTGATAGATTTGCTTGGACAACGGAAACGAGGCAAAACATGGCGGTCGATCGGCTGGAACAGGCACGCAGCGCAATTGCTTCGGCGATTGGACCCGATATCGGCGAGTTCACCCCGGCCGGAGAAAAGCATCTCTTCGGCTGGGACGATATGCTGCTGCTGGGCGGCGCGTTTCTCATGGCCTTCCTCACTGCCTTCGCCAAAAGCGCTGGGGAAGAGGCCGGAATGAAGCTCGGCCCCGCGCTCGTGGATTACATCGCCGACCAGATCAAGGCTTGGCGCTCAAGGTCGTCCGATGAGCAGTCCGCCGCGCTTGAAAATGTCGCGACCGCAACCGCGAAGATCTCCGC
>JBBQYL010000273.1:0-6195 GCA_038208735.1 Burkholderiales bacterium | reverse complement strand
GAGCGGCGCCGCGCACGCCCAGCTGGTGGTCGGCGTGAGCTGGTCGAACTTCCAGGAGGAGCGCTGGAAGACCGACGAGGCCGCCATCAAGGCCGAACTGGCCAAGCGCGGCGCCACCTACATCAGCGCGGATGCCGGCGGCTCGCCGGAGAAGCAGCTCGCCGACGTCGACGGCCTCATCGCCAAGGGCGCGAAGGCCTTGATCGTGCTGGCCATGGACAAGGACGCCATCGTGCCGGCGCTCGCCAAGGCGAAGCAGCGCAGCATCCCCGTGATCGCCTACGACCGCCTGATCGACCAGCCCGGGGTCTACTACATCACGTTCGACAACAAGGAGGTCGGCCGCATGCAGGCGCGCGCCGTGCTGGCCGCCAAGCCCAAGGGCAGCTACGTGATGATCAAGGGGTCGCCCACCGATCCGAACGCCGACTTCCTGCGCGAAGGCCAGCAGGAAGTGCTCGCCGCCGCCATCCAGTCCGGCGCCGTCAAGATCGTCGGCGAGGAGTACACCGAAGGCTGGAAGCCCGAGGTGGCGCAGAAGAACATGGAGCAGATCCTCACGCGCAACGGCAACAAGGTCGATGCGGTGGTGGCCTCCAACGACGGCACGGCGGGGGGTGTCGTGGCGGCGCTGTCCGCGCGCGGCATCTCCGGCGTGCCGGTGTCGGGCCAGGACGGCGACCAGGCGGCGCTCAACCGCGTGGCGCTCGGCACGCAGACGGTGTCGGTATGGAAGGATGCGCGCGACCTCGGACGCGAGGCGGCCGACGCCGCGGTCGACCTGGCTGGCGGCAAGGCGGTGCCGGGCACCGTCAAGTGGACGGGCGGCGAGCACAAGGTGACGCTCGACTCCAGGTTCCTCAAGCCGGTGGCCATCACCAGCGCCAACCTCGACGCGGTGGTCAAGGCCGGCTGGATCACGAAGGACAACCTGTGCCGCGGCGTGGACGCGGCCAAGGCCCCGGCCGCCTGCAGGTAAGGCGCCACTGCCCTCCGCGCGCGACACGCGCGCGGAGGGCCGAAGACCTCTTTCGGATCCGCTCATGGAATCCCTGCAACTCAGCGCGCTCGACCTGCGCCTCGGCCTGATGGCGTGCGTGCTCGCGGTCATGGCCGCCACCTTCCATATGCTCACCGGCAACTTCCTCACGCCGGAAAACCTCTACAACATCGCCCAGCAGACCGCGGTCGTGGGCATCGTCGCCACGGCCATCTCGCTGGTCATCGTGGCGCGCCACATCGACCTGTCCGTGGGGTCGGTCATCGGCTTCGTGGGCGTGCTCATCGCCTACCTGCAATACACCGCCGGCTGGCACTGGGCCTGGGCCTGCCTGGCCGGCCTCGTCGCGGCGCTGCTGGCCGGCCTGTACCAGGGCGGTCTCACGGCCTACCTCGGCGTGCCGTCGTTCGTGGTCACGCTGGGCGGCCTGATGTCGTTCCGCGGCGCGGCCTTCCTCGTGGCCAACGGCAAGACGCAACCGATCACCAACGAGGTGTTCCTGTGGTTCGGCGGCGGCCTCGACGGCGCGCTGGGGCTCGTCGGCAGCTGGACGCTGGCCGGCGCGCTCGGCTTGCTGCTGTGCTGGCGCGTGCTGCAGGCGCGCCGTGCGAAGGCCCGTCACGGTTTCCCGTCGCGCCCGCTGGCGGCCGATCTCGGATTCACGCTGGCGCTGCTCGCGCTGCTGGCCGCGTTCACGGGCGCGATGTGTGCCTACCAGTTGCCCGGCAAGCCCGGAGGCCAGGGCATTCCGGCGCCGGTGGTCATCTGGGGTGCGGTGGTCATCGCCGTCGCATTCATCGTGCGTCGCACGCGATTCGGCCGCTACGTCTACGCGATCGGAGGCAACCCCGAGGCCGCGCGGCTGGTGGGCATCCCGGTGCGCCGGGTCACGCTGCAGCTGTTCCTGCTGCTGTCGGTCACCATCACCATCGCGGCCATCGTCGCCGTGTCGCGCCTGAACGCCGGCACCAACTCGATGGGCACCGGCATGGAGCTCTACGTGATCGCGGCCGCGGTCATCGGCGGAGTCAGCCTGTCGGGAGGCAGCGGCACCGTGCTCGGCTCGGTGCTGGGCGCGCTGATCATCCAGTTCCTCGACAGCGGCCTGCTGCTGCTGGACGTGGGCATCGGCCAGCGCATGATCATCATCGGCCAGGTGCTGATCGTGGCGGTGGCGTTCGACGTGCTCTATCGGCGCTGGACCGGGGAGCGTCTCGCATGACCGGGGCTCCCTTGGTGGAGATCGTCGGCATGTACAAGGCCTTCGGCGGCGTGCAGGCGGTCAGTGGCGTCGACCTGGCGCTCGACGCCGGCGAGGTGGTGGCCGTGCTGGGCCACAACGGCGCGGGCAAGTCCACGCTGATGAAGATGCTGGCGGGCGCCTACCCGATCGACCGCGGCGAGATCCGCGTGGCGGGCGACGTGGTGCACATCGCCAACCCCGCCGACTCGCAGGCGCTGGGCATCGAGACCATCCACCAGACGCTCGCGCTGGCCGACAACCTCGACGCGGTGGCCAACCTGTTTCTCGGGCGCGAGCTGATGACGCGCTGGAACACGATGGACGACTACGCGATGGAGTCGGCGGCGCGCGAGGTCTTCGCACAGCTGAACCCGAACTTCCGCAACATCCGCGAGCCGGTGCGCTCGCTGTCCGGCGGCCAGCGCCAGGTGGTGGCCATCTCGCGCGCGCTGTACTTCAAGGCGCGGGTGCTGATCATGGACGAGCCGTGCGCCGCGCTCGGCGTGGAGGAGACGCGCATGGTGCACGACCTCGTGCGCCGGCTGAAGGCGCGCGGCGTGGGAGTGTTCCTCATCTCGCACGACATGCCCGACGTGTTCGCGCTGTCCGACCGCCTCGCCGTGATGAAGAACGGCCGCGTCATCGGCTGCTATCGCACCGCCGACCTCACCGAGGACGAGGTCCTCGGAATGATCATCGGTGGCAAGCCCGTCGCGCGCGTCGCGCAGCACCACCGATCCACGAACCACCAGGAAACCCCGCCATGACCGACTACTTCACGGGCATCGATCCGATCCGCTACGCCGGGCCGCAATCCACCGAGCCCCTCGCCTTCAAGTGGTACGACAAGGATCGCCTGGTGCTGGGCAAGCGGATGGAAGACCACCTGCGCTTCGCGGTCTGCTACTGGCACAGCTTCTGCTGGAACGGGTTCGATCCGTTCGGCTACGACGGCACCTTCGAGCGGCCGTGGCACCGGCCCGCCGATCCGATGGAGGCGGCGCTGGCCAGGCTGGACGTGGCCTTCGAGTTCTTCGCCAAGCTGGGCGCGCCGTTCTACTGCTTCCACGATCGCGACGTGGCGCCCGAGGGGGCGACGCCGCGCGAAAGCGTCGACAACTTAAGGCGCATCGTCGACGCGATGGGCGAGAAGCAGGCGGCCACCTGCGTGAAGCTGCTGTGGGGCACCGCCAACCTGTTCAGCCACCGGCGCTTCATGAGCGGCGCCGCCACCAATCCCAACCCCGAGATCTATGCGCTGGCCGCGCTGCAGGTGAAGGAGGCGATGGACGCGACGAAGCGCCTGGGCGGCGCCAACTACGTGCTGTGGGGCGGCCGCGAGGGGTACGAGACGCTGCTCAACACCGACCTTGTCCGCGAGTCGCGCCAGTACGGCCGCTTCCTGCAGATGGTCGTGGAGTACAAGCACAAGATCGGCCTAGAAGGCTACGTGCTGATCGAGCCGAAGCCGCGCGAGCCCACCAAGCACCAGTACGACTACGACGTGGCCACCGTGCACGGCTTCCTGCGCCAATATGGGCTCGAGAACGAGGTGAAGGTCAACATCGAGGCCAACCACGCCACGCTGTCGGGCCACAGCTTCGAGCACGAGATCGCCACCGCCGTCGCGCTGGGCCTGTTCGGCTCGCTGGACATGAACCGCGGCGACATGCAGTGCGGCTGGGACACCGACCAGTTCCCCAACAACCTGGCCGACACCGCCCTCGCGCTGTACCACGTACTGCAGGCCGGCGGTCTCACGCACGGCGGGCTCAATTTCGACTCCAAGGTGCGCCGCCAGTCGATCGATCCGGCCGACCTGTTCCACGGCCATGTCGGCGCGATGGACCTGTGCGCCCGGGCGCTGCTGGTGGCCGAACGCATGGTCGTCGACGGCCGTCCCGCGCGCGCGCTGGATGCGCGCTACGCGGGCTGGAACGGTGAACTCGGTGGTCGGCTGCTGGCCCGCGGCACCTCGCTGGACGAGGTGGCGGCGCATGCGCTGCAGCGCAACGTGGACGAACGTCCGGTGTCGGGCCGGCAGGAGGCCTGGGAGAACCTCGTCAACGAATACATTGCCTAGGATGTCTGGGCGGCAGACGCTCTTGACGCCAGGTTCGAAGCGCCGCCATCACCATTCCACGGCCGTCGTGCGCGCAACGTGCCCACCGGCGGGCGCGTCATGCATGCAGATCGATGATCCCCCGCCGCAGCGCCAGCGTGACCGCGTGCGTCCTGTCACTGGCGCCCAGCTGGTGGAGGATCGCCTTCATGTGGGCCTTCACCGTGTCCTCGGTCACGCTCAGCGTCAGCCCCACGCGCTTGTTCGAGCTGCCGAGCGCGATCTCCATCGGCACCGAGCGCTTGCCGGATCGCACGCTGCGGATGGTGTCCACGAGTTCCCGGCGCAGCATGCTCTTGAGCAGGTAGGCCGCGGCGCCCGCTTCCAGCGCGCGGCGCGCCTGGACAGCCCCCTTGTAGGTCGTGAGCACGACGATCAGGGCTTCGGGCCAGGCCCGCCGGATGGCGACGGTTGCGTCGATGCCGTTCGCAGCCTCGGCGACGAGCTCCATGTCGGGCTGGCCTTCGATCACGCTGGCGATGCCGTCGCGCAGCAACGGGTGGTCGTCGACGGCGAGCAGGCGGATCGTGCTTCCGGGCAACTCTCTCTTGATCATGTTCTTCTTCGCAACAGTGTGACGACCTGCGACATCAAGCCGTGCCAGCCGCGTCTCGCACGCCCGCGCAACCGCAGTTCCAGGCGAATCTGCGTACCGTCGCCTTCCGCGCTCGTCAGCGTGAAGCGGGCGCCGATCGAGCGGGCGCGCTCACGCATGCCGGCGAGGCCCCAGTGGCCTGCGCGGCCGGCCGCGTATTCGCGCAGCGCCGGCATGCCTCCACCGTCATCGCGCACTTCGAGCACGACGCGTGATGGGGTCTGCTGCACGATCAATTACACGGCGGCTGCCCGGGCATGGTGCGCCGCGTTGAGGAGCGCTTCCCGGCCGATGTGTTCGGCCTCGTGGCGAACGCGCGCCGGCAGAGGCTCGCCCTCGCCGCGCAGCGCGGCAGAGAACGTGTAGCCGTGCTCGGCCGCCAGTTCCTCGCCGGAGCGCGCCAACGCCTCGCCCAGGGTGGCGCTGCCGCCGGCCGGCGCGCGCAGTTCGCTGACCCGATCGCGGCCCTCCATCAGCACTTCCTCGACACGATCGAGCGATCGCTCCAGCGCGATCCGGGTGGGATCCTCCGCTGGCAAACGGTCGACACCCGACTGGAAGCGCAGGATGAGCCCTTGCACGCTTTGCAGCAGCGTGTCGTGCAGCTCACGCGCGATGCGTTCACGCTCGATCAGCATCGCCTCGTGACGGTCGGCGTAGCGCGCGGCCAGGCGGCGCCAGCGCCAGCGCAGGAGCGCCCACGCGAGCAGCCCGGAAAGCGGCACCCACATCAGCCGGAACCACCAGGTCTGGTGGAACGCAGGGGGCACCGTGAACTCCAGGACGGCGGGCTCCTCGCTCCACACGCCATCCTCGTTGCGCGCGAGCACACGAAACGCATAGTGGCCCGGCGACAGGTTCGTGCAATGCACGCTGCGGCGGTCGTCCACGTCCTGCCAGTTCGCGTCCACGCCATCGAGCCGGACGCGAAACTTCGCGCGCTCGGGCTGCGCCAGCGCGACGGCGGTGTAGCGCAGGTCCACGCTGCGCGTGCCCACCGGCAGCGTCGGCGCCTGCAGAGGCCAGGCCTGCCCACCGGCCTCCAGCGCGACGATGCGCGCCGGTGGCGGCACGGGGTTGCGGCGGATGTGGCGTGGGTCGATCCAGACCACGCTGTTGTTGGTGGAGAACCAGAGCACGCCGTCGTCGGCGGCGACGGCGGTCGGCACCGGCCGCAGCTGGGCCGGTGCGCCGTCCAGCCCGTCGTGGCAATCCAGGCGCTCCGCCGCCACGAC
>JBBQYL010000272.1:0-6198 GCA_038208735.1 Burkholderiales bacterium | reverse complement strand
TGCTTGGCTACTGCCCGAGCACATCGCCGATGTCCTGCCGTCCGAAGCGCGGCGCATCGAGGAAATGCGGCGAAAGCTGCTCGACCTGGCCCGCAGCTATGGTTTCGAGCTGGTGATCCCGCCGATGCTGGAGCACCTCGAGTCCCTTCTGTCCGGCACGGGGCACGCGCTCGATCTCAAGACCTTCAAGCTGGTCGACCAGCTCAGCGGCCGCATGCTGGGCGTTCGCGCCGACATCACGCCGCAGGTGGCTCGCATCGACGCCCACCTGCTCAATCGCCAGGGCGTGGCGCGCCTGTGCTATTGCGGCCCGGTGCTGCACGCCCGTCCCGACCGCCCGCTGGCCACGCGTGAACCGCTGCAGTTCGGCGCCGAGATCTACGGCCACGCCGGTCTCGAGGCCGATCTCGAGGTGCAAGATTTGGCTCTCGACGGCTTGGCCGCGGCCGGCGTCGCCTCGCTGGTGCTCGACATGGGCGACGCGCGCATCGTGCGCAGCCTGTTGTCCGGCGAACACCGCACGCCCCAGGCCGTGTCCGAGATCGTCGCCGCCCTCACGCTGAAGGATCGCAGCGCCGTCGAGACCCTGGCCGCCGGCTGCTCGGCGTCCGTGCGCGAGGCGCTGGTCACCCTGCTCGACCTGTACGGCGGCCCCGAGGTGCTGGAAGAGGCCCGCCGCCGCCTGCCCGCGCATCCGGCCATCGGCGCCGCGCTCGACGACCTGGCCTGGCTCGGCCGTCACGTGCGCGTCGCCCATCCCGCGATCGAGGTCGGCTTCGACCTGTCCGACATGAGCGGCTACGCCTACTACAGCGGCGTGCGCTTCTCCGTCTATGCCGCCGGCTCCACCGACGCGCTGCTGCGCGGCGGCCGCTACGACGAGGTCGGCGCCGTATTCGGCCGCAATCGCCCGGCGGTCGGCTTCAGCCTCGACCTGCGCCAGCTGTCCACGGCGATGCCCGTGGTGCCGCTGCGCGCGGCCATCCGCGCGCCGTGGAGCGAGGATGCCGGCCTGCGCGCCGCCATCCGCGCGCTGCGCGCCGACAACGAGACCGTCGTCTGCGCGCTGCCCGGCCACGAACACGAGGCGCAGGAATTCGAATGCGACCGCGAGCTGGTCGCCGTCGACGACCGATGGACGCTGCGCAGCCTCGCCTGAGCACCCCGGGCCGCACCGGCCAAGATCCTCTTCTTTCAGAACACGACCCCCCATGGAACAAGGCAACACCACCATCCCCGCCCGCGGCCGCAACGTCGTCGTCGTCGGCACCCAATGGGGCGACGAAGGCAAGGGCAAGGTCGTCGACTGGCTCACCGACCACGCGCAGGGCGTCGTCCGCTTCCAGGGCGGCCACAATGCCGGCCACACGCTGGTCATCAAGGGCGTCAAGACCGCGCTGCAGCTGATCCCGTCGGGCGTGATGCGCGACGGCGTCAATTGCTATATCGGCAACGGCGTGGTGGTCGATCCGGCTCACCTGATGTCCGAGATCGAACGCCTGGAAAAGATCGGCCTCGACGTGCGCACGCGCCTGTTCGTGAGCGAGGCGTGTCCGCTGATCATGCCGTTCCACGTGGCTGTCGACAAAGCCCGTGAAGCTCAGCGCGAGGAGTGCGGCGACGGCAAGATCGGCACCACCGGCAAGGGCATCGGCCCGGCGTACGAAGACAAGGTGGCCCGCCGCGCGCTGCGCGTGCAGGACCTGAAGCACCCCGAACGCTTCGCGAAGAAGCTGCGCGAGCTGCTCGACGTGCACAACGCCACGCTCACGCGCCTGAAGCAGCCGACGCTGGAATTCCAGCCGATCTTCGACCACGCCATGCAGGTGGCCGAGCAGATCAAGCCGATGATGGCCGACGTGGGCTACGCGCTGCACAAGGCCCACCAGGCCGGCGCCAAGATCCTGTTCGAGGGCGCGCAGGGCACGCTGCTGGACATCGACCACGGCACCTATCCGTTCGTCACCTCCAGCAACTGCGTCGCCGGCAACGCCGCGGCCGGCACGGGCCTGGGCCCGGGCATGCTGCACTACATCCTGGGTATCACCAAGGCCTACACCACGCGCGTGGGTTCGGGTCCGTTCCCCACCGAACTCGACATCCTCGACGAAGGCAGCGTCGGCCATCACCTGTCGGTGGTGGGGCAGGAGCGGGGCACCGTCACCGGCCGCGCCCGCCGCTGCGGCTGGCTCGACGCCGCCGCGCTCAAGCGCGCCATCATCATCAACGGCATCTCCGGCCTGTGCATCACCAAGCTCGACGTGCTGGACGGCCTGTCGGAGATCAAGGTGTGCATCGGCTACAAGCTCGACGGCCAGGACGTCGACATCCTGCCGAGCGACGCCGACGACGTGGCCCGCTGCGAGCCGGTCTACGAGACGTACCCGGGCTGGTCGGAGAAGACCTTCGGCCTGACCGAATGGGACCAGCTGCCGCTGAACGCGCGCCGCTACCTGGAGCGCGTGAAGGAACTGATCGGCGCGCCGATCGACATGGTGTCCACCGGTCCCGACCGCGATCACACCATCCTGCTGCGCCACCCGTACCGTTAATCCACCGCGACCCGACCACCGAATCAAAGGATCACGATGCTCACGGACGACGGCAAGCACCTCTACATCTCCTGGAACGAGTACCACTCGCTCATCGAGCGCCTGGCCCTGAACGTGCATGCCTCGGGCTGGCAGTTCGACCAGATCCTGTGCCTGGCGCGCGGCGGCATGCGCCCGGGCGACATGCTCTCGCGCATCTTCGACAAGCCGCTGGCCATCATGTCCACCAGCTCTTATCGCGCCGAGGCCGGCACGATCCAGGGCCGGCTCGACATGGCCAAGTACATCACGCTGCCGCGCGGGGATCTGTCGGGCCGCGTGCTGCTGGTGGACGACCTGGCCGACTCCGGAGTCACGCTGGCGGCCGTCGCCGAGCGCCTGCGCGGCCTGCCGGCCATCAGCGAGCTGCGCTCCGCGGTGCTGTGGACCAAGGCCATCTCCACCTACACGCCCGACTACTTCGTCGAGGTGCTGCCCACCAGCCCGTGGATCCATCAGCCCTTCGAGGACTACGACGACATCAGCATCGAGACGCTGATGAAGCGCAACGTCCAGGAATCCTGAATGCCAGGGGTCTGGCCCCTTCAGGGCCAGACCCCCTCGAGAAGCAACCCCCTTCTAATATCTCCGCCCAATGAAAAAAGCCCCGTCAACCGAAGTCAACGAGGCTTTCTCGAATATGGTGCCCAGAAGAGGACTCGAACCTCCACGCCGTTAAGCGCTAGTACCTGAAACTAGTGCGTCTACCAATTCCGCCATCTGGGCAAGGTACATTTCAGTGATTGAAGCGTTTGCAGTGCTGCGCTCGTCTCAATCAGCCAAGAAAGAGATCATATCATCAAAAACAAAACAGTTGCAACCCCTCCCGCGTTGAACGGGGCCCAAATGGGCGAAGCCGAAGGCGTGGTGCTCGGCCACCGCGACGGACACGGATTCGTCAAGCGCGACGACGGCGAGCCCGACGTCTATATCTCGCAGCAGGAGATGCGCTCCGTGCTGCATCGCGACCGCGTCAAGGTCCGCCTGGTGCGCCTCGACCGCAAGGGGCGTCCCGAGGGACGCATCCTGGAGATCGTCGAGCGTCGCAAGGCCCCCATCATCGGACGCCTGCTCAACGAGGGCGGCGCGTGGCTCGTCGCCCCCGAGGATCGCCGCTACGGCCAGGACATCCTGATCCCCAAGAACGCCACCGCGTCCGCGGTCGCGGGCCAGGTGGTGGCGGTGGAGCTCACCGAGCCGCCGTCCATGTATTCGCAACCGGTCGGCCGCATCACCGAGGTGCTGGGCGAGATCGACGATCCCGGCATGGAGATCGAGATCGCGGTGCGCAAATACGAGGTGCCGTATCGCTTCTCGGCCGAGACGCTGGCCCAGACGGCCAAGCTGCCCGACCACGTGCGTGCCGTCGACATGAAGGGCCGCATCAACCTCACCGACGTGGCGCTGGTCACCATCGACGGCGAGGACGCGCGCGACTTCGACGACGCCGTCTACTGCGAGCCGCACAAGTCGGGCCGTGGCAAGAAGGCGGTCAGCGGCTGGCGCCTGATCGTGGCCATCGCCGACGTGAGCCACTACGTGAAGCCGGGCGAAGCGCTCGACAACGACGCGTACGAGCGCGCCACGTCGGTGTACTTCCCGCGCCGCGTCATCCCCATGCTGCCCGAGAAGCTGTCCAACGGCCTGTGCTCGCTCAACCCGGAGGAGAACCGCCTCTCGATGGTGTGCGACATGCTCATCGGCGAGGACGGCGAGCAGGGCGCGTACCAGTTCTATCCCGCCGTGATCAACTCGCACGCGCGGCTCACGTACAACGAAGTGGCCGCCGTGCTGGGCAACACGCGCGGGCCCGAGGCCGCGGCGCGTGCCGATCTCGTGCCGCACCTGCTGAACCTGCACGACGTCTACCGCGCGCTGCTCAAGGCACGCCAGCGGCGCGGCGCGATCGATTTCGAGACCACCGAGACGCAGATCGTCTGCGACGACAACGGCCGCATCGAGCGCATCGTGCCGCGCACCCGCAACGATGCGCACAAGCTGATCGAGGAGGCGATGTTGGCGGCCAACGTCTGCGCCGCCGACTTCATCGCGCTGCACGAGCACCCGGCGCTGTTCCGCGTGCACGAGGGCCCGACGCCTGAAAAGAAGATCACGCTTCAAAACTACCTGAAGGCCCTGGGCCTGGGTCTGTCGATCAGCGACGATCCGAAGCCCGCCGAGTACCAGGCGCTGGCGCAGGCCACCAAGGATCGCGTCGACGCGCAGCAGATCCACTCGATGCTGCTGCGCTCCATGCAGCAGGCCATCTACACGCCCAAGAACAGCGGCCACTTCGGCCTGTCCTACCAGGCCTACGCGCACTTCACGAGCCCCATCCGCCGCTATCCCGACCTGCTGGTGCACCGCGTCATCAAGGCGCTGCTGCAGGGCAAGCGCTACAAGCTGAACGCGCCGCAGGTGGAGACCTCCGCGGCCGCGGGCGCGCGCAAGAGCACCCGTGACGCGGGCAAACCGGCCGAGGGCGAGATGGCCCAATGGGTGTCCGCCGGCGAGCACTGCAGCGCCAACGAGCGTCGCGCCGACGAGGCCTCGCGCGACGTCGAGGCCTGGCTCAAGTGCCGCTTCATGCGCGAGCGCCTGGGCGAGGAGTTCTCAGGCACGGTCAGCGCGGCCACCACGTTCGGCCTGTTCGTCACGCTGGACGCCCTCTATGTGGAAGGGCTGGTGCACATCACCGAGCTTGGCGGCGAATACTTCAAGTTCGACGAGGTGCGCCAGGAACTGCGCGGCGAACGCACCGGCATCCGCTACGCGATCGGCGCCCGCGTGCGGGTTCAGGTCAGCCGCGTCGACCTGGACGGCCGCAAGATCGACTTCCGCATCGTGCGCGAGGCCGAAGGCGAACGCCTGCTGGGCCGCGGCCGCGGCAAGCCCGAACCCAGCGCGCGTGCGCCAGCGGGAACGGCGGCGGAGGAACTGGCGGCAGTGCAGACGCAGGATCGCGAGATCAAGCGGGCCAGCCGGAAGACTCGTAGCGGCGGTGGAGGTGGTGGCGGTGGCGGTGGCGGCGCAGGACAGGCACGGCCGCCCGCCAAGGCGGGTGCGCGCGGCAAGCCGCCTGCGAAGCGCAGCAAGCGCTGAGCATCGTTCAGTTCAGTTCTTTTCAGGAACCCCGTCGCTGCGCGAGCACGATGGGGTTTTTTGCATGCGACGCCCGTTGGAGACCTCGCGGCCCGGGGCGGTGGGCAGGCCTCTCCCGACTCAGCGTCCCTATTCGCCGTGAGAGGCCTCCCCACCGCCCCTGGCAGAGGCTCCGGTTTCGTTTGATGCATTCAAGACCGCGGGGCGAGCGCGGAGGCGCTCGAGTCACACCTTCACGGCATGCGGGCGGACCGCATCGAGCGCTTCTGCGGCGTGCCTCGGTGTCCTCCCGGAGGGTACACATTCGTGGCAACAACGTTTCATTTCGTCATGGCACCTCAAAGCGAAAACACGCAGTGCGTGTTCGCTTTGAGGTGCCATGACGGAATCTTGAGCAACCACCGCGAATGCCTACGCCCCGCAGGGTAAGCGGGCGAAAAAATCGGCTGTTCAATGTGAGGCAGCGGCCCACCGTGAATGTGTGATTCGGTCGCCTCCGCGACCG
>JBBQYL010000271.1:0-6217 GCA_038208735.1 Burkholderiales bacterium | reverse complement strand
TTCTCGAGCGTGTCGGTCTCGCCGCGCAGGCCGTTCACCTGGGCCCAGCCCGTGATGCCCGGCTTGACCTTGTGGCGCGCCATGTAGGCCTTCACCAGCTTGCGGTATTGATCGTTGTGGGCCACGGCATGCGGGCGGGGGCCGACGATGCTCATGTGGCCCTGGAGCACGTTCATGAACTGCGGCAGTTCGTCGAGCGAGGTCTTGCGGATGAAGGCGCCGAAGGGCGTGATTCGCGAGTCTTTGCGCGTGGCCTGCACCACCACCGGACCGTCGTCGGTGGTGCGCATGGAGCGAAATTTGTAGACCTCGATGATCTCGCCGTCCAGGCCGGTTCGGCGCTGGCGGAAGATGACCGGGCCCGGCGAGCTGAGCTTCACGCCGAGGGCCACCGCCAACAGGATGGGCGAGATCAGCAGCAGGATCAGCGCGGACAACACGATGTCGCTCATGCGCTTCATGAAGCCGTTGATGCCCGTGAACGGCGCCACCATCAGGCCCACGACGGGCACGCCGCCCATGTCCTCGAGCCGGCCCTGGATCACGCTGACGCCGAAGATGTCGGGCCCGAAGTGGATCGAGGACGTGGTGTTCTGCAACTGCTCGAGCAGCGACTGGATGCGCGGCTGCGAGGTGAGCGGCAGCGTGATGAACACGTCCTTGACGCCGTGAGTCTCGATGTAGTCGGGCAGGCCCTTGAGCGCGCCCACGAGAACGGCGTCGGGCGGCAGGTTCACACGGTCGGCCGAGCGGTCATCGAAGAAGCCGAGCAGGTCGTGCCCGAACGACTGCCGCTGGCGCAGCATCTGGGCCACGCGCATGCCCATGCGTCCGGCGCCGATGATGACGGCCGGACGACGCGAGTCGGGCAGCGACGACAGGTGGCGCTGGATGGCGGTGCCGATGGCCACCAGCGTCCATTGCACCAGCGGCGTGGCGATGGCCCAGGCCATCAGCATGTCCGGGTCGAACGTCTGAAGGCTGTTGGTGGCATAGCCCAGCAGGGCCAGCACGCTCAGCACCCAGGCCCACGACAGGATGATGTCGATGCCCACGCCGATGCCGCCGCGTCCGAAACGGTTCACGCCGGGGAACATCAGCACCAACAGCAGGATGGCCAGCGCCATCGCCACGCCGTCCATGCGGTAGCCGTAGATCTCGTGGAATACGCCCAGCATGCCGGCGGCCACCACCGGCTCGAGCAGGGACGCGATCGTGCTCCCGATCGACGGCGGGGCACTGAGGAACTGCTTACGGACGCTGCGCTCTTCGAACATGTCAGGCCAGGCGTGTCCCGCGAAGGCGCGGAGCGCCTCGGGCATTCAAGGTGGGCGCCATGTCAGGTGGTACGGCCATAGGTATCCTCGAAGCGGACGATGTCGTCCTCGCCGAGGTAGGAGCCGGACTGGACCTCGATGATCTCGAGCGGCAGCTTGCCAGGGTTGGCCAGGCGATGGGTTTCGCCGAGCGGGATGTAAGTGCTCTGGTTCTCTGTGAGGATGGTCTTGCGGTCGCCGCAGGTGACCTCGGCGGTACCCTGCACCACGATCCAGTGTTCCGCCCGGTGGTGATGCATCTGCAGGCTCAGCGTGGCACCGGGATTGACCATGATGCGCTTCACCTGGAACCGCGCGCCCGAGTCGACGCTGTCGTACCAGCCCCAGGGCCGGTGCACCTTGCGATGCGCGGTGTGCTCGGTGCGCTTTGCCTTGTCCAGGCGATTGACTAGCTTCTTGACGTCCTGGCTGCGTTCGCGATCGGCCACCAGCACGGCGTCGGCCGTCTCCACGATGATGACGTTGTCGAGCCCCAGCGTGGCGACCAGTCGCCCGGTGGCGTGCACCAGCGTGTTGCGGCTGTCCTCGAACATGACGTCGCCGACGCCGGAATTGCCGGAGCTGTCCTTGGCAGCGACCTGCCAGACGGCGTCCCAGGCGCCAAGGTCGTTCCAGCCGGCTTCCAGGGGCACCATGCGGATGTCGAAGTCGCTGCCGGGGCAGCGCTCCATCACCGCGTAGTCGACCGATTCGGCCGGCACCGCCAAAAAGGCCTCGCGCGTGGGACGAATGAAGCGCTCATCGGGCGTGCGGCCGCTCCAGGCGGCCTGCGTGGCGGTGAGGATGTCGGGACGGAACTGCTCCAGCGCCCTCAGCCACACCGAGGCGCGCAGCACGAACATGCCCGAGTTCCAGGTGTAGCCGCCTTCGGCGAGGTAGCGCGCCGCGGTGGCCGTGTCGGGCTTCTCGACGAACTGCGCCACCTTGTGCAGGCCCTCGCCGGAGGTGCTCCGGATGTAGCCGTAGGCCGTCTCGGGGCTGCTGGGCGTGATGCCCAGGATCACGATGGCGCCATCGGCAGCGCCGCGCACGGCGGCCTGCAGGGCCGCGGTGAAGGCGGCCTGGTCGGTGACGGTCTGGTCGGCCGGCGACACCACCAGGATGGGATCGGCGCCCTTCTCGCGCGCGGCCAGCGCCGCCAGCGTGAGCGCCGGCGCGGTGTTGCGGCCCACGGGCTCCAGGATGACGGCGGCCGGGTCGACCTGCGTCTCGCGAAGTTGCTCCAGCGCCAGGAAGCGATGTTCGGCGTTGCCCACGATCAGTGGCGCGTCGACCGCGATGTCGGGCGCCCCCAGGCTCATCAGGCGAGTCACGGCTTGCTGGAACAGGCTGTCGTCGCCGCCCAGCGTCAGGAACTGCTTCGGGAATCCCGCTCGCGACAACGGCCAGAGCCGCGTGCCGCTGCCGCCGGCCATGATGACGGGTTGGATCGAGATGGACGCTGCCATGGGGACGCTTTCGAAAGGAATGCAGTGGCGCGCGGCATCTACCTCGATGCCGCGATAGCCGTCGTTCGACTTATCAGGCGCGCGCGTCGCCCCAGCGCAGGACGGTGCCCTCGTCGCCGGGATACGTGGTGTTGCCGTGCCGGTCGACGCAGTAATTCGGTGAGACGATCATATCTTCCAGGGTCTCGCCTTCGGACAGCCGCGTGTAGTCGAACAGGATGCTGCGAATGAGCTTGCTGCCCTTTCGCAACACGCAACCGTTGCCCAGCCAGGCCGGGCCGATCACCGTGGCGCCGTCCTCGATCTCGGTGGACGAACCGATATAGACCGGGCCCTGGATGTCTACCTTGTCGAAGTCGATGTTGGTGTTCAGGCTCACCCACACGCCCGGGCGGACTTCGCGTCCCGGCATGTCCATCTGCGCCACCTCGCCGCGCAGCACGCGCTGGCACACCGCCCAGTAGTCGGTGACGCGACCGATGTCGATCCAGTTGAACCAGCGGCTCTGCGCGTAGAAAGGCAGTCCCTTCTCGGCAAGCAGCGGAAACAGCTGGCCGCCGATGTCGAACACCTGGCCGGACGGAATCAGGTCGAGCACCTGCGGCTCGAAGATGTAGATGCCCGTGCTGGCCATGCGCGACTTGGCGACGTCGGGCGCGGGCTTTTCCTGGAACTCGGTGATGCGGCCTTCCTTGTCGCTCACCACCACGCCGTAGTTCTTCACCTCGTCCAGCGGCACCTCGAGCGTGACGACACTGGCCAACGCCTTCTTGGCGGCGTGCTCGTGCAGCGCCGCACCGATGTCGAGATCGATGATGGCGTCGCCGCACAGCACGATGGTGGTTTCGTCGAAGAACCCGCTGTGATCCTGGATCTTGCGCATGCCGCCGGCCGAGCCCTTCGGGTTCGGCACGATCTCGCCGTGCTCGCGCTTGCCCTCGAACGAGTAGCCGATCTCCACGCCCCAGCGGCTGCCGTTGCCGAAATAGTTCTCGATCTTCCAGTGCCCATAGGCCACGTTGATCATGATCTCCTTCACGCCATAGCGCGCGAGATGCTCGATCAGGTATTCCAGCACCGGCTTGCCCAGGATGGGGATCATCGGCTTGGGCATGTACTTGGTCAGGGGGCGCACGCGCGTGCCCTGGCCGGCAGCAAGAATCATGGCTTTCGCCATTGCAGTTCCTTCAAGCAGAAATTGATAAGGGGCCGACAGTGCATGCAAGACGCTTGCCTGTTCGAAAACTCGGCACCCGCACGCCAGCGTGCGAGGGTGACAGTCGTGGGTTTGATTCTGGCAGCCCGGCAGCACCGTGCTTGTAGGCCGAAACCCCGTCCTAGGGAAGGTCGCGCAGCAGCCCGGCCGTGGAATCCTTGGCGGAAAGCTTGGGCGGCTGCCCCAAGTCGGGCCAGGCAATGCCCAGACCGGGGTCGTCCCAGCGTACCGCGCCCTCGTCGTCCGGCGAGTAGAACTCGGTGGTCTTGTAGAGGAAGTCGGCGGTGTCGGTGAGCACGAGGAACCCGTGGGCGAGGCCCGGAGGGATCCACAGCTGACGGTGGTTCTCGCCACTGAGTTCCACGCCCGCCCAGCGCCCGTACGTGGGGCTGTCGCGGCGGATGTCGACGGCCACGTCGAATACCGCGCCCGAGGTCACGCGCACCAGCTTGCCCTGTGCCTTCGGCGCCTTCTGGAAGTGCAGTCCGCGCAGCACGCCACGGGCCGAGCGCGAATGGTTGTCCTGCACGAAGTCGACGTGATGACCCACGGCGGCATTGAAGGCCGTCTGGTTGAAGCTCTCCAGGAAGAAGCCGCGGGCGTCGCCGAACACCTTGGGCTGCAGCACCAGCACGCCGTCGATGGCGGTCGCTTGCACGTGCATGTCAGAACACCCGTTCAGCGATGAGCCGCTGCAGGTATTGACCGTAGCCGCCCTTGGCCAGCGGCGCCGCCAGCGCCGCCAGCTGCGCGTCGTCGATCCATTTCTGCCGCCAGCAGATCTCCTCGGGGCAGCACGCCTTGAGGCCCTGGCGCTTCTCCAGCGTGTGGACGAACTGGCTGGCCTCCAGCAGCGAATCGTGCGTGCCCGTGTCGAGCCAGGCGTCGCCGCGGCCCAGGATCTGCACGTCGAGCTTGCCGGCCTCCAGGTACACGCGATTCAGGTCGGTGATCTCGAGCTCGCCGCGAGCGCTCGGCTTGAGCGCCTTGGCGTGCGCCACCACATCGGTGTCGTAGAAATAAAGGCCCGTGACCGCATAGCGGCTCTTGGGCTTGGCCGGCTTCTCCTCGAGGCTCACGGCCTTGCCCGCGGCGTCGAATTCGACGACGCCATAGCGCTCCGGGTCGGTGACGGGATAGGCGAAGACCGTGGCACATGCCTGGTTGTCGTGGGCCGCCGAAAGGCGTCCGCCGAGATCGTGGCCATAGAAGATGTTGTCGCCCAGCACCAGCGCGCTGGGCGCGCCATCGAGGAACCGCTCGCCGATGAGGAAGGCCTGCGCGAGTCCGTCGGGGCTGTCCTGAACGGCGTACTTCAGGTCGATGCCCCAGCGCTTGCCGTCGCCCAGCAACTGCTCGAAGCGCGGCGTGTCCTGCGGCGTGCTGATGATCAGGATCTCGCGGATGCCCGCCAGCAGCAGAACGCTGAGCGGGTAGTAGATCATCGGCTTGTCGTACACCGGGATCAGCTGCTTGCTGATGGCCAGCGTGGCCGGATGCAGCCGGGTGCCGGAGCCTCCGGCGAGGATGATGCCTTTGCGGTTCACTTGCAATTCCTTCGGTGGCGCGCCGTCAGGCGGGGAGGATCTCGTCGAGCATGCGCCGCACGCCGGCTTCCCACTCCGGCAGGTGCACGCCGAAGCGCTCGCGCAGCTTGCGCGTGTCCAGCCGCGAGTTGAGCGGACGCGGCGCGGGCGTGGGATACGCGCTGGTGGGGATGGGCCGCAACGCGTCGGGCGGCAAGGCCAGCGCGACGCCCCGGGCCCGCGCCGTCTCGATCACCAGGCGCGCGTAGCCGTGCCAGCTCGTGGCGCCCGCGGCCACGGCGTGATACGTGCCCGCCAGATCGGGCTGGACCCGCGCGGCGCGCGCCATCAGCGCGGTAAGGTCGGCCAGCAGGTCGGCGCCGGTAGGCGCGCCGACCTGGTCGTCGATCACGTTCATCTCGGTCTTGCTGGCCGCCAGGCGCAGCATCGTCTTGGCGAAGTTGCCGCCACGCGCCGCGTAGACCCAGCTGGTGCGCAGGATCAGGTGATGGCAGCCGCTGTCGCGGATCTGGCGTTCGCCATCGAGCTTGGTGCGGCCGTAGACGGACAGCGGGCCGGTGGCCGCGTCCTCGGCGCGCGGCTGGTCGCCGCCGCCGTCGAACACGTAGTCGGTGCTGTAGTGCACCAGCCACGCGCCACAAGCCGCGGCGCTGCGCGCCAGCACGCCCG
>JBBQYL010000270.1:0-6304 GCA_038208735.1 Burkholderiales bacterium | reverse complement strand
GTGGTTCCAGTACGCCGCGTAGAACTCCATCATCGTGAATTCGGGGTTGTGCCGAACCGAGATGCCTTCGTTGCGGAAGCTGCGGTTGATCTCGAACACGCGCTCGAAGCCGCCCACGATCAGGCGCTTCAGGTAGAGCTCGGGCGCGATGCGCAGGTACATGGCCTGGTCGAGCGCGTTGTGGTGGGTCTTGAACGGCCGCGCGTTGGCACCCCCCGGGATCGGGTGCAGCATGGGCGTCTCGACTTCCATGAAGCCGTTGGCGATCATGAAGGCACGGATCGAGCCCAGCGCCTCGCTGCGGGCGCGGAAGCGCTTGCGGGCGGCCTCGTCGGTGATCAGGTCGACGTAGCGCTGGCGGTACTTGACCTCCTGGTCGCTCATGCCGCGGAACTTGTCGGGCAACGGGCGCAGCGACTTGGTGAGCAGGCGCAGCGTGGTGACGCGGATCGTGAGCTCGCCGGCGCGCGTGACGAACAGCGTGCCCTCGGCGGCCAGGATGTCGCCCAGGTCCCAGTGCTTGAACTGGTCGTAGGTCGCTTCGCCGACGAGGTCGATCTTGACGTGCAGCTGGATGCGGCCGGTGGCGTCCTGCAGGTTGCAGAAGCCGCCCTTGCCTTGCACGCGCTTGAGCATCATGCGACCGCCCACGCTCACCTGCACGTTCTGCGCTTCGAGCTCCTCGTTGGTAAGCTTGCCGTACTTGTCGGCCAGCTCCGCCGCGCGGTGCGTCGGCTTGAAGTCGTTGGGGAACGCGACGCCGCCCTTGGCGCGGATGGCGGCCAGTTTCTCGCGACGCTCCGCAATCAGCTTGTTCTCGTCGAGCGGCGGGGTGGGCGTCGTGATGTCCATGGTCGGTGCTTTGTCGGTGGGCGGGGAAAACCCGTCATTTTACGTTGGCGCCGACAAGACCCAGGGCAGCCGCGTGATGCCGCTGCCGTCCCTCCCGATCGAGAGGCTCTTCAGGCCGGCACGACCGCGTCCTCGCGCAGCGCCCGCACCATCGCTTCCATCGCCTCGCCCAGCGCCGGATCGCGCAGCGCCGTGGCCAGCGCGGCCCAGTTCGGGCGCGAAAGGCGCGACTGGATGCGATGGAAGTCGGCGGTGTCGTCGAGAGCCAGGTCGAAGTCGGCGAGGCGGCGAAGGTCTCCGCTGGCCAGCCTCTCGCCCAAGCGGGCGCACACGTAGCAGAGCGCCAGGTCGAGGTCGGGCGCGCGCTCCACGAGGCATGGGTCGACGCGGCGGACGTCGTCCACCAGGCTGGCCGGCAGATCCCAGGTCTGCATCAGCAGGCCGCCGATCTCCGCGGCGCTCAGGCCCAGCGTCGTCTGCTCGTTGCGGGTGCGCTCCAGGAAGCTTCCCACGGGGAGGGTGGCCAGCAGGCCGCGCGGCATGGCGGCGTTGGCGGCGAGACGCCCCAGAAACGACAGCACCACCAGCGTGCCGAGACGGCTCGGATCCGGACGGCCGATGGCGCGCGCCAGCCTCTGGCTCAGCTCGCTGGCCAGCGTGCTCGCGTTCCACAGGTTGGTCAGCAGCGTCTGGCGCTCCGGGCTGTCGGCCTTGAACGAGCGGATCATCAGGTACTGCAGGCACAGGATGCGCAGGGTGATCAGGCCCAGCGTGGAGATGGCCTGGCGCATGTTTTTCACCGGCGTGGCCAGCCCGAACAGCGACGAGTTGGCGCTGGCCAGCACCCGCGTGGCCACCAGCGGCTCGCTGCCGATGAGCTCGGCGAGCTCCTCCATCCCGGCGTTGTTGATGAACTCGGGCGACAGCAGTTGCTGCAGCAGCCGCGGCGGGCGCGGCACGTGCTTGAACACGTCGGCCGCCGCCTGGCGTCGCGGCGCCGGCAGCGTCTCGGCGTCGATCCAGGCGAGGACATCGAGTTCGGCCAGCAAGGCGGGGGGCGTGGCCACGGACGCCGGTGCCTCCTGCGCGGGACGGCCGGGCAAAGGCGCGGATGACGGGGCGGACGACGGGGCGGACGGCAGGGCCGCCACGGCCGGCCGGGACTTCTTCAGGAAGAAGACCAGGCCTGCAAGCGCCAGGGCGGCGAGGAGAGCAAGAATCGGCAGCACGGCATGGCTCGCAGTAAGCGGTGACGTACGGTTTTTCGGCACGTTTGCTGTCGGGTAAAGCGGAAACTGCCGGCCAGGGCCCGGCCGTTCTGGCGGCAGCGTGCGGTTTTGCTGGCGGGGCACCGCGTCGGTGCACGGTCGCGTGACCTAAAATCGTGGATTCGCTCCTTTTGGCCGTCCATGTCCGCTCACAGCCTTCGTCCCCAGACCCACGCCCCAGTCACCGGCCGCAAGGTGCGCTTCGCGCTGGCCGGCGCCGGACGAATCGCCGCGAACCACCTGGAGTCGATCAAGGCGCATGCGGAGCGGGCCGAACTGATCGCGGTGTGCGACACCGACCCGGCCAAGCTCGAGGCCGCCGTGGAGCGCACCGGGGCGCGCGGCTATCCCAGCCTCGAGGCGATGCTGGCGGCCGAGACGCCCGACTGCGTGATCATCACCACGCCCAGCGGCCTGCACTCGCAGCAGGTGATCCAGGTGGCGCGCGCCGGCTTCAACGTGATGACCGAGAAGCCCATGGCCACGCGCTGGCAGGACGGCCTGGCCATGGTGCGCGCCTGCGACGAGGCCGGCGTGCGCCTGTTCGTCGTCAAGCAGAACCGCCGCAACAAGACGCTGCAGTTGCTGAAGAAGGCCATGGATCTCGGCCGCTTCGGCCGCATCTACATGGTCAACGTCAACGTGTTCTGGACGCGGCCGCAGGCGTACTACGACTCCGCGGCCTGGCGCGGCACGTGGGAGTTCGACGGCGGCGCCTTCATGAACCAGGCCAGCCACTACGTCGACCTGCTCGAATGGATCGGCGGCCCGGTGGAGAGCGTGATGGCCTACACCGGCACGCTGGCGCGCAACATCGAGGTGGAAGACACCGGCGTGGCCGCCCTCAAGTGGCGCAACGGCGCCATGGGCACGGTCAACGTCACCATGCTCACGTACCCCAAGAACCTCGAGGGCTCGATCACCATCCTCGGCGAGAAGGGCACCGCCCGCATCGGCGGCGTGGCCGTCAACGAGATCCAGCAGTGGACCTTCGCCGAGCCGCACGAGATGGACGCCGAGCGCCACGACGCCAGCTACCAGACGACCTCGGTCTACGGCTTCGGCCACCCGCTGTACTACGACAACGTCATCGACACGCTGTGCGGCCTGGCCCAGCCCGAGACCGACGGCCGCGAGGGCCTGAAGTCGCTGGAGCTGCTGATCGCCATGTACCTGTCGTCGCGCGACGGCAAGCGCGTGAACCTGCCCCTGGAGTATTGATGCCCCCACGCTCGCTCGCGCTCGCTGCCCCCCGAGGGGGCGCTCCGCGACCGGCCCGGCGAAGCCGGTTCCGGCGCTCCCTCGAATCTCTCTTGGCGCATTCGGGCGGCGGCGCCGGCGCGGAAGGGGCGTGACCCCATGGGAACGACGATCCACCCCACCGCCATCGTCGACGACGGCGCCGTCCTCGGCGAGAACTGCCGCGTGTGGCACTGGGTGCACATCAGCGCCGGCGCGCGCATCGGGGCGGGCTGCTCGTTCGGGCAGAACGTGTACGTGGGCAACGACGTGGCCATCGGCAACAACGTCAAGATCCAGAACAACGTGTCGGTGTACGACGCGGTCACGCTGGAGGACGACGTGTTCTGCGGCCCCAGCATGGTGTTCACCAACGTGTACAACCCGCGCGCCGCGATCGTCCGAAAAGACGAATACCGGCGCACGCTGGTGCGCCGCGGCGCCACGCTGGGCGCCAACGCCACGCTGGTGTGCGGCATCACCGTGGGCCGCCACGCGTTCGTCGGCGCCGGCGCGGTGGTGCACAAGGACGTGCCCGACTTCGCGCTGGTGGTGGGCGTGCCCGCGCGCCAGATCGGCTGGATGAGCCGGTTTGGCGAGCGCCTCGAGCTGCCGCTGGAAGCGACTCCTGGCAACCCCGCCGAGATCGCCTGTCCCAACAGCGACGACCGCTATCGACTCGACGGCCGCGTGCTGTCGCTGATGTGAGAACGACATGAACGCTCCCCTCCCGCCGCAGAAGAAGATCGAGTTCATCGACCTGAAGGCGCAGTACGCCGCGCTGAAGGACGAGATCGCCGTCCGCATGCAGAAGGTGCTGGATCACGGCCAGTACATCATGGGCCCCGAGGTCAAGGAGCTCGAGACGGCGTTGGCCGCGCACACGGGCGCGAAGCACTGCGTCACCGTGTCCAGCGGCACCGAGGCGCTGCTGATCGCGATGATGGCGCTCGACCTGAAGCCGGGCGACGAGGTCATCACCACGCCGTTCACCTTCGCGGCCACCGCCGAGACCATCGTGCTGCTGGGCGGCGTGCCCGTGTGGGTGGACATCGAGCCCGACACCTGCAACATCGACGCCTCCAAGATCGAGGCGGCCATCACGCCGCGCACCAAGGCCATCGTGCCGGTGAGCCTGTACGGCCAGTGCGCCGACATGGACGAGATCAACGCGATCGCCGCGCGCCACGGCCTGCCGGTGATCGAGGACGCGGCCCAGAGCTATGGCGCCACGTACAAGGGCAGGCGCAGCAACGCACTGTCCACGATGGGCTGCACCAGCTTCTTTCCCAGCAAGCCGCTGGGCTGCTACGGCGACGGCGGGGCCCTCTTCACCGACGACGACGCGCTGGCGCAGGCCGCGCGCGAGATCCGCGTGCACGGCCAGAGCGCGCGCTACACCCACACGCGCGTGGGCGTGGGCGGCCGCATGGACACGCTGCAATGCGCCATCGTGCTGGCCAAGCTGGGCCGCCTCGACTGGGAGCTGCAGCGCCGCCACGAGATCGGCGCCGAATACCACCGCAGGCTTGCCCCGCTGAACCTCACCACGCTCACCGTGCGCCCGGATCGCGACTGCGTGTGGGGCCAGTACACGGTGCGCGTGGCCAACCGCGCCCACGTGCAGGCCGTCCTCGCCGAGGCCGGCGTGCCCACCGCGGTGCACTATCCGAAGCCGCTGCATCGCCAGCCGGCCTACGAGAAGTTCGGCGACCCCGACAGCTGCCCGCTGTCCCTGGCCGCCGCCGATCAGGTGATGAGCCTGCCGATGAGCGCCGACCTGTCCGACGCCGACCTCGACCGCGTGGTGGCCGCGCTCACGGCGGCCGTCGGCCTGCGCGCGCAGTGACCCTGCCGTGACCCCGGCCGCCCCGGCACCCGCACGCGGACTGCTGCGCGCCGTGCTGACGCTCGTCGCGGGCGGCGCCATCGCGCAGGCGTTGCCGCTGCTGCTGGGGCCGTGGCTCACGCGCCTGTACACGCCGCAGCAGTTCGGCGTGTACCACCTGTTCGCGGCCGTGTCGGCCAACCTGGCCGTGGTGGCCTGCGCGCGCTACGAGTTCGCGCTGCCGCTGGTGGGCGACGCGCTGGACGCCGCCGTCCTGCGCGCGCTGTGCCTGCGCGTGCTGGCGGGCGTCACGCTCGCGAGCGCGCTCGCGGCCGCCGCGTGGTTCGCGCTGTCGGCCAACGGCTGGACGGGCTGGCTGCCGGTGGCGGTGGCCGTGCTCGGCTGGTTGTCGCTGGCCACGCTGTGGGCCACGCGGGCGCAGGCGTATCGCGCGCTGGCCGTCGCGCGCGTGGTGCAGTACGGCGGCGCGGCGCTGGCGCAGGCCGGCGCGGCGCTGCTGGGCGCCGGCGTGCAGGGCCTGATCGTGGCGCCCCTCGCCGCCGCGGCGGCCGCTGCCGCGGTGCTGCGGCTGCCGTTGCGGGACGTGGATCCTGACAACGGCTTGTCATCCTGCGCGAAGTCGCAGGATCCACCCCGCTGGCGCACGCTCGCGCGACGCTTTCGCGACTTCCCGCTGCTCAACACGCCACACGCCTTCATGGGCGCGCTGCAGGACACGGTCTCCATCGCGATGATCGCCGCGTGGCAGGGCCCCGTGGCGGCCGGCTTCTGGGGCCTGTCGCTGCGCTACCTGAAGGCGCCGGCCACGCTGGTGGGCGGCGCCGTGTCGCAGGCGCTCTATCCGCAACTGGCGGCGCACGGCGCGGCCGTCGACCACGACGCCGACGCGCACGCGCCGCTGCGCGTCACGCGCGAGGGCCGCGCGGCCGTGCGCCGCGTGATGGCCGGCCTGGCCGCCATCGCCGCGCCGCTGGTGCTGCTGCTGTGGGCCTTCTCGCCGTGGGCGTTCGAGGCGCTGTTCGGTCCTGCGTGGCGCGGCGCCGGCGAGCTCGCGCGCACGCTGGGCCTGTACATCGGCGTGCACTTCGTGGCCGCG
>JBBQYL010000269.1:0-6321 GCA_038208735.1 Burkholderiales bacterium | reverse complement strand
GGCTGCTTCGGAGCGCCGCGTCTCCTCCCAGAGGCCGAGCTTGAGGCGCTTGTAGTCGGCGGGGGCACTGATCTCGGTGGTCTGAGCCGTCGCCATCGGCGTGGCCAGGGTCGAGATGCCGAGGGCGAGAACGCCGAAGGTTAGCGAAACGGTCTTCATCGGCCATCCTTTTTGCGCGCCACCCACGTCGAGCGCTGTGCCACCCGCAAGGTATCCCGTACCTGCGGCCCGCGCAAGCGGGAGAATTCCCCCGCATCGCGGCTGGAAAGCAGCCCGTCGTGGCCGACCGTTAATGGCCGGGAGCGCAAATTCTCGGCGTGGCTTGAAAACCGCCGCCAGCAACCGCCACACGAATCCTGAGCGACGGCTATCCGTGTGGGTGAAGCCGGTCCGTACCCGGCCACAAGCTGACTGTCACGAACTTCGGCTTTGCAGCTCGGCGTTCCGGGATTCGAAGTCTGGGTCCATCTGAGCCACCGTCGCGGCGAACGATTGGCGCGCGCTCGACGTACCTGCGTGCCTCCGCCCATTGAGACGGGCCCTGACGATCGGGTTATACCTCCGCGACAAACGCGGCATCGAATGTCGCGTTCTCATTGACACCATTCTTCGCGTAGCCGCGCGGGTTGCAGACGACCCGCGTGCCGGCCACCGAATAGTCAAAGCTGTCGTGCGTGTGCCCATGAATCCACAGGCTGACGCGATCCCCGCCAAGGAGGTATTCGGCATCGGATACGAAACAGGCGTTTAACAATGAACCGGAGAACCGTGGATGGATGCTCTTCATCGAGGGCGCATGGTGCGTAATCACTACCGTTTTGCCATCGAACGGTTCATCGAGCTTGCGTTTCAGCCAGCGCGTGGATTGCTGGAACTGAACGGCGGAGTCCGCGGGCGAGAACAAGCGGTCCGACGCCGCCTTGGCGCGGATTCTGCTGAAGTCGCGAATCAGCGCCAGCGCTTGCTCCTCAACCTGCGCACGCTGCCCGCCAGCGTCGAAGATCGCAAAATCGGTCCACAACGTAGTGCCCAAGAATCGCACCCCGCTCACGATCCACTCGTCTGACTCCAGCACGTGAACGTTTGTGCCCGCGCTGTGCTGTCTGAGCGCCGCAAGTGTGCCGTCGATGCTGCCGCCGTAGAACTCGTGGTTGCCGGCCACATAGATCACCGGCTTGCCAAGGCGCCGTGCCCAGCTGCACGCCTCGGCCGGGCGCGATATGTCGCCTGCGAGAACGACCAGGTCGGCCGTACTCTCGGGCAAATCGAACCCCTCCACGCTGATGTGCAGGTCAGAGACGACTTGCAGTTTCATAAATCCGGGGCCACCACAGGAGTCAAGATCTTCGAGAGATTGTCAATTCCCCATGCAAGCAGCAGCCCAGCGGCCCAGGACAACACCACATATCCCGCGACCTCAGGCTTTCCACCAGCGCCCACATACGCTGATGCGGCCATGAACGAAGCAGGCACATATGAGAACCATGGTATTCCAGATGCCAACACGATCGAAAACGCCAACAGCGCGACGATCAACACCAAGGCCGTCGTACCACCACCCAGCATGCCGACGCTCCACAAAGCCGCTACCGTCAGCGCGATGCCCAACGCGCCTGCCCCCATCGGTTTGAGGAGGCCCGACACGCCACCTCCGGCCGTGAAATAGGCGCCAGCGGAAATCAGACTGATCCACGCGACCAAGCCCAGCGCCGGCACGCCGACGCTTACGAACATGAACAGCCCAACCAGCAAAGAGGCGCTGAAGGCAAGGGCTAGCAATGGGTTCATCTTTGTCTCCTGGAATTGTTAAGAGTGCAAGAACAGATAGAGAACTGGCTTCGTCAGGCCAATGGCAGAGCTTCGACGACTCTGATCTCACGTGGAATCTTGTACTTGGCCAATCGATGCAGCAGAGCGGCCTGCACGCTGCTGACGAGCGCGGTGTGTGTGACGGCCTGGTTCGCCACCACGTACGCCACGACCATCTGACCCCACCTTGGGTGTGACTCGCCGCGCACGAGCACGCTGCCTACGCAAGCGACGCTCGAGATCACGGCTTCAACCTCGTCCGGGTACACGTGATAGCCCGTATTGATCATCCGATCCACGCGCTTTTCGAAGTACAGATACCCATCGCGGTCGACGCGCATCACGTCGCCGAGTGAGCACCAGCCATCAGCGTCGATGTAATCGCGGCTGGTCATGTCGCTCCGCACGCGCAGCTCGCCACAGCCGCTGGGCTGGTCCGGCAGCGGCCGCAACGCGACCTCGACCTCGGCGATCGGCCGGCCGCAGCTGCGTTCGAGCTCGGGTCGCTCTTCCATCAGTGCGGCGTGGTCCGCGATGGTCAACGTGGCGATCGGCCAGCCGCCTTCGACTCGGCCATACACCTGCGTCAATGATGGGCCGACGCGAGTTACGGCGGTACGCAGCCGAGCGCCCGAAACCGGCCCGCCACCGTAGAGCACGTGGCGCAGCGACGCGGCGGCACCGGGCCGGGTTGCCAAGCCATCGACCAGGTCATTCAACATTGCCGGCACGCACATCGTCGCGGTGACACGGTGCCGCTCAAATGCATCCAGCACCGCACCGGTTTCGAATGTGTCGACGATGATCTGTGGCAAGCCCATTGCCAAGAAGGGGAACGTCCCGAGAAATCCCGTGCCGTGCATCAGCTGCTGCGCGGTGAGATAGACCTCCGATGCTTCGTCCCATCGGCCGTATCGGCCAGAGCGATACAACGCGATGTTTGTGTCGATCGTGGCGTACCAGTTGCGGTACGACATCGGGATCCCAAACAGCTTGCCGCCAATGACTGAGCGCGGATAGACCATGAACGCGGCATCGGCCGCGTACTCGGCGGTACCCGGGCGCGGGGGCGCCGCGATCGCGCGCTGATCATCGTGTACCAAGCATTGGCGTTGCAGCTTGCCGCCACGCTCGGCATCGGTGACGACGACGTCGACGCCGGCGGCCGCAAAGATGCCCTCAGCCTCCGCCGCCGAGGCGCCCGGGTCCACAGGAATGCGCGTCCCTCCGGCCCATTCCACACCGAGAAACGCCTCGACCGCGGAGAGACTGTTGCGATACCACAGACCGACCTTCGGCCGCGGTCGGCACGACTCGGCCAGCGCGCCGACGACACATTCGGCGCGCTGCACAATTTCGGCGCCGCTGCGCGCGCGGCCCTGGCGATCGGACATCAGCACCCGATCGCCGGCCGCGAGCAGCGTCTCGCGGACGGCGCGTGGGGTCGTGTGGCTCATCGTACGGAAGGCAGAGCGGCGATGCGTCGCTGCAGGACTTCGCGCTGCACTTTGGCGCCGCCGAGCACGGTGGGCAACTCGTCGACAAACACCACGCGAGCTGGCTGCTCGTGCGGTTTCAAGTTGTCGGCCGCGGCCGACAAAATCGCGTCACCCAGCGAAGCCGAGGCCATTGTTCCGGGCTTGAGTAACACGCCCGCAATCACCACTTGGCGACCCGCCTCGCCGATGCCGACCACGCCGCAGTTGGCCACTGCCGCGTGCTGCAACAGCGCCGTCTCGATCACGTGCGGGTACACGGTGCCGCCGGCAGTGACGATTTTGTCCTTGTCGCGGTCGAGGTAGAAGAGGAACCCGTCCTCATCTACGTAGCCCACGTCACCGGTTCGGAACCAGTCACCCGCAAAGAATGAGCTCTTCGTCTTGTCGGGCATCTGCCAGTACTGGCTGGTCGACATGGCGCTGCGCACGACGATTTCGCCAGACTCCCGGGCCGACTGCGGGCGCCCGTCGCCATTGACCACGGCCAGTTCGAAGAACACCGATGCGGCACGCCCGACGCTGTCGATGCGGCGCTCGTCGGCAGCCACGTCGCCCACCGTGAGCCGTGTCGTAGGCGCGCCCTGCTCGGTCGAGCCGAAGCCGTGGCACCACACCGGCCCCAGCGCCTTAGTCACTCGCCTCAGCAAATCGGGCGTGGCGAAGAAGATCACCATCCGTCGCAGGTGGTGATCGATACCGCCGCGTTGCTCGATCACGTCGAGCATCGGGCCCAACATCGGTCCCGGCACGAGGACGCCGGTCACGCGCTCGCGAACGATTGCGTCGACCGCGACTGCCGGGTCGAAGCTGGAGTCGTCGAGCAAGACGGTCTTTGCGCCCCGAAGCAGGTAGGGGTAGAGCGTCTGAAATCCACTGGCCCACTGCAGCGCGTGGAAGTGCAAGTTCACGTCACCGGGCCCCACCGCCGGCATACCCGGGTGCATCGAGTCGAGGTGATCGAGGTTGTTGGCGATCACCGCGCGCCACGAGCGATGTGTCGCCGTCCACGGCTTGGGGTTGCCGGTGGTGCCCGTGGTCAGCTGAATGAAGCAAGGCGCGTTCTCGTCCACATCGAGCAGGGGCTCGATGGGATCCCCCCGGGTCAGCGATGCATACGGCGTGGCCCAGGCTGGCGCGTTGTCGCCCAGCGCGATGAAGTGTTTGACGCCCTTCATTTGCGCACGATGCGTGTTAACCGGTTCGGCGAAGCGCGTATCGAACACCAGCACCGTCGCCTGTACCTGCTCAAGCGTCAAGACATGCACTGCCATATCGAAGTGGCTGTGCAGCACCACGCGCACGAGGCTTCTGCTTTCAAGGCCGAGCCACAACGGCACGACTTCAAGGCGGTTGTGCGACAGCACCGCGACCCGCTCACCCGTTGTCACGCCCAGCGCGAGCAGCGCGGCGCCCACCGCATTGGCCTGACGCCCGAGTTCGCGGAAACTCAGGCTTCCTCCGGGCCCTGATACCGCTTCGCGGTCACCAAAACGGTGTATCGCACGCCTCGTGGGGCCGCCGGCTTCGACTCGCATCGCACTCTCCTTCAGTCGTTGACCGCATGTGCTCTACAACGAGCGGGCGGCATGCTGAGGATCGTAGGAAGTCGGGTCTTCGGAGTTTCTCTTGCGAAAGCGGGAAAGTTCGACTGCGACGGAACCGCGTTGCGTGTCAGGTGGGTGCGGCTGTCAGCGCGACTGCCCGAAACTCGCTCGGCGACACACCGTACCGGCTCTTGAACGCACGGCCGAAGTGCGACACGCTGTTGAAGCCAAGGCCGAATGCCACGCTGCCGATTCCGCGGCGCGCTTGTGCCGGGTCTTGCAGCGCCGCATGGCCGCGCTCCAGGCGGCGACTCCAGATATGACGCGCGACTGATGTGTTCTCTTGCTCGAACAGATCGTTCAGGTAGCGTGTAGAAACGTGCAGTGCCGAAGAAATGGTGGCAAGCGAAAGTTCGCAATCCCCGAGGTGCGATTCGATGTAGTCCTTGATCTGGATCCGGCGTGCGACCCGCGTGGTCGTGTCACAGGCACCGCTAGTGGTCTGAAACTCGGCGATCGCGGCCGACACGAGATCGAGGCTGATCGATGCCAAACGGGAGGCCGAGGCGCTATCGAGGCTCGGCAACGCCTCAGGCAGCGACTGCAGAAATCTGGAGGCCACGCGTCCCATGCCCCGGTCGCCCGGAATGCGCATGCCGCTGAAGGCCTCGACCGGCCCGTAGCGGCTGCGCATTGGCCGGCGCGGCACCTTGAGTACCGTGTGTCTGAAGCTCCCGTCGAAGCAGGCCACGTACGGCCGCGCGCTGTCGAACAGCGCGCAATCGCCGGGCCGCAGGGTGGCCGAGTGCCCACCGTGGTCTACCTGCATGGTTCCACCGTCTTGCAGCACGATAAGAAAATGGTCGTCGGTAGCGCGCGCGATGTGGCGCGATGTGCGCGCCAGGCGCATGCCGCTGGCCTCCATGGTTGAGAGCTCCACGTCGGCCATTGCCTGGGTCTGAATGGTGCCCGCAAACGCCTGCTCTTGTGCCTTAGTGCAATCGAGGTTGATGAAGACGTCGCAGATCAGCTCGCGCCAATAGGCGAACGATTCGTTGCCCACGACATCGAGCGTCGAATACCTGGTCGTTTGCATGCTTTCTCCAACACCATGAACGTGCGGTGCCCACCTTACCCGCAGGCGAAGTGCGGATCAACCACCCCGGCACTGCTGCGTGACCGGTGGTTCCGTTGTGGACGATCGTTGCTTCCCACTCAGAGTACTGTGTCCCCGCACTCCCTTATTTCAACCCTATGGAACGAAGTGGTCGAGCTCGCCGTTGAAGTCCGCTTCCGGGGAGATGGCTTGGAGACCTCGAAGCCCGCTTTGGGTCGGTAGGCGCAGTTCGCCGCCAGTAGAAGCCGTCGCTGGGAGACCTTCGCAACAGGTCTGTGAACGCCGGCCCTGCCGACCGCCGCTCAAGGACAGCTTCTAGGGGTGCAGCGGACGGCCGCCTCGGACGACGATG
>JBBQYL010000268.1:0-6343 GCA_038208735.1 Burkholderiales bacterium | reverse complement strand
CGACGAGCCGCTGATCGATCCCGCGCTGATCCGCCAGTGCGCCGAACTGCTGCAGGCCGATGCGGGCTCGGTGGTGGCCACCGCCGCGCACGCCATCGACGACCTGGCTGACTTCGCCAACCCCAACGTGGTCAAGGTGGTGCTCGACGCGAAGTCGCGCGCGCTGTACTTCAGCCGCGCGCCGCTGCCGTGGTGGCGCGACGCTTCGTCGATGGGCCATCCGGCCTTGCCCGTGGCCGGCGCGCAGGACATCGGCGCGCTGCGCCACATCGGGCTGTACGCCTACCGCGCCGGCTTCCTGCGCAGGTTCCCCACGCTGGCCATGGCGCCGCTGGAAAAGCTCGAGTCGCTGGAGCAATTGCGGGTGCTGTGGCACGGCGAGCGGATCGTGGTGCACGTGGCCCCGCACGCGCCGCCCGGCGGGGTGGACACCGCCGAAGATCTGGCGCGCGTGCGCGCGCTGGTGGCCGCCGCCGCAAATTGACTGGCGCGCTCCGCGCGCCGCAAAAAGAGGCGGTTTACCCGGACGGATCCAAGCTGGTGCAGTAAGGACCTGCAAGGGTGCGCATGATATTCTGCTTGGCAAACCGGCTCCAGTGGGCAGGCCCTGCGTCGTGGCAACGCCCCGACCCGACGGCACGCCTGTCGCACCACAGAATCCACGACCTTTAGAGGCTAGCAGCGATGAGATTGATTCTTCTGGGCGCCCCCGGCGCCGGCAAAGGAACGCAGGCGACGTTCATCTGCCAGAAATACGGCATTCCGCAGATCTCCACCGGCGACATGCTGCGCGCCGCGGTGAAGGCCGGCACGCCGCTGGGCGTGTCCGCCAAGCAGGTGATGGACGCCGGCGGCCTGGTGAGCGACGACCTCATCATCGCGCTGGTCAAGGAACGCATCGCGCAGCCCGATTGCGCCAACGGCTTCCTGTTCGATGGCTTCCCTCGCACCATTCCCCAGGCCGACGCGATGAAGGCCGCCGGCGTGAAGCTGGACCTGGTGCTCGAGATCGACGTGCCCGACGCCGCCATCATCGACCGCATGAGCGGCCGCCGCGTGCACGCGACCTCGGGCCGCACGTACCACATCCACAACCATCCGCCCAAGGTTGAGGGCCAGGACGACGTCACCGGCGAGCCGCTCACGCAGCGCCCCGACGACGCGGAAGAGATCGTGCGCAAGCGCCTGTCCACGTACCACGAGCAGACCGAACCGCTGGTCGCCTACTACGCCCAATGGGCCGCCACCGGCGACGCCCAGGCGCCGCGCTGCCGCAAGATCAGCGGCACAGGCAGCGTCGACGACATCACGCAACGCGCCCTCACCGCCCTGGAATCCTGATTCACGGGGTCTGGTCGCTTCATGGCCAGATCCGCTCGCCGACCCCGCTTGCCGACCCCGCTTGCCCAGGACCAGATCCCGCTCGCCCAGACTCCGCTTTCCCTGCAAGCCCGCGCCGGATACGTCGCGCGCTTTTCTTCGTCCCCATTCCGGCGACAATTGACGTTTACGTCAACGTCAATGGAGTGAGCATGGAAATCGCGGGCAAGGTATTCATCGTCACCGGCGCCGCCTCGGGCCTGGGTGAAGGCACGGCGCGCATGCTGGTGGCCAACGGCGCCAAGGTGGTGCTGGCCGACCTGCAGGAGGAACGCGGACAGGCCATCGCCACCGAGCTGGGCCAGGTGTTCGTGCGCTGCGACGTCACGCAGGACGCCGACGGCCGCCGCGTGGTCGAGGCCGCCCAGGGCCTGGGCAAGCTGATGGGCCTGGTCAACTGCGCGGGCATCGCGCCGGCCTCTCGCACCGTGGGCAAGACGGGCGCGCACGCGCTCGACCTGTTCTCGAAGGTCGTCACGATCAACCTGATCGGCAGCTTCAACATGATCCGCCTGGCGGCCGAGGCGATGAGCGCCAACGAGCCCGAGAGCACCGGCGAACGCGGCGTGCTGATCAGCACCGCCAGCGTGGCCGCCTACGACGGCCAGATCGGCCAGGCGGCCTACGCCGCAAGCAAGGGCGGCGTGGTGGGCATGACCCTGCCGATCGCGCGCGACCTGGCCAAGACGGGCATCCGCAACATGACCATCGCCCCCGGCATCTTCGGCACGCCGATGCTGTTCGGCATGCCCCAGGAAGTGCAGGACGCGCTGGCCGCCAGCGTGCCCTTCCCCAGCCGCCTGGGCACCCCGGCCGACTACGCGAAGCTGGTGCACCAGGTCGTCACCAACGAGATGCTCAATGGCGAGGTGATCCGCCTGGACGGTGCGATCCGCCTGGCGCCGCGCTGAGCCGTTCGTTTCGCGCCACCGTCCAGGTGGCGCGAGACCGTCGCCGATGCGCCTGGCCGCGGACGAAAAAAAACCGGCGCGAGGCCGGTTTCTTCATGGGCGATGCGACCAGGCGCATCGCGGGGACGATCAGAAGCGGACCGTCGTGCTGGCGTACCAGAAGCGACCGTGCGGATCGACGTACGTCGGATCGTAGCCGGCCTGGAATGCACCGCCAGCGCCGTTGACGTACGGCGGCTTGCCGTTGGTCAGGTTCTTGACACCGAAGGTGCCGGTGAACATCTTGGTCGGGTTCCAGACGGCTTGCAGGTCGAACGTGCCGTACGAGCGGACACGCGGAGCCGTGATGCCGGCGGCGCAGTTGCCCAGATGGTCCTGGTCCAGCGTGCCGCAGATGTCGGTCGCGTGCGATTGCCAGTTGTAGATGACCGAGGCGGCCAACACGTTGCTGGGTAGGGCGTACGACAGTTCGGTGGACAGCTTCATGCGCGGCACGAAACCGTTGGCGGTGCCAGAAGTCTTGCCGATGCTGCTGTCCTTCGAGCCGTCCGGATTGACCGTGTCCCACTTCGTCTGCCACGTGCCGCCAATCGCCAGGCCGTAGCGGCCGGTCGAGTTGGACATGGACGTGGTGAAGTCGAAGTCGACGCCGGCGACGAGCGCCTCGGTGACGTTCTCCGTGCGCTGGTCGATGCCGATGATCGGGCCGGCCGTTCCGATGCCGTCGGACGGGGCGCGGCTGATACGGCTGGCGTAGATCGACTCGTGGGACAGGAGGTAGTCCACGCCCAGCAACGTGATTTCGTTCTTGAGCTTCGTGTGGAAGTAGTCCACCGCGAACGAGGTGCCCTTGACGGGCTCGAACACGGAACCCAGCGTCCAGGTGGCCGAACGCTCGGGCTTCAACCCGCCACGGCCGCCGGTGTACTCGTTGAACTGGGTCGCGCAGTCGTTGCCGCCGTCGTTGGGGTCGCTGCAACGCTTCGGGTCGTTTACGTACGCGCTGATGCCGCTTTGGACCGGTTGGTAGAGTTCGAGCAGCGATGGCGCGCGGAAGCCGGTGCTGAAGGTGCTGCGCAGCAGGAACGACTTGGTCACTTCGAACCGGGCGCCGAGCTTGCCGGTGGCCTGGCTGAAGGAGTCGGCGTTCTGCGTGCCTTGCGTCGCCACTTCATTGACGAGCGCCGGCGGCAGGCCAATCTGGTTGCCATTGGTGTCGGCGATCTGGATCGTGTTCAGCGTGGCGGTGCCGGCAGCGAGGCTGTTCGGGTTCGAGCTCTTGCCGTAGCGGTCGTAACGGACCGCGCCGTCGAGGTTGAAGCCCTTGATGACCGGCACCAGCAGTTCGCCGAACGCGCTCATCACGTTGCGCGAGCGGTTGAACGGCGCGAAGCTGCCGCCGTAGCCGGAGATGTCACCCGCGCCGAGAGCCGGATCCGATTCCAGCTTGAAGGCGTCCTTGCGGACTTCCAGGCCCAGGGCCGCGCCGACGTTGCCGGAAGGCAGCTTGAACAGGGAGTCGTTGGAGAACTTCAACTGGCCGTCGTACAGGCTGGTCGTGGTCTTGAAGGCCGTGCCGACGAAGTCGGTGGCATGCGCCGCAGCCGCGACCGTCGCGGAGTTGGCGCCGAACGGATTGACCCACAGCGTGTTGCCATTGGCGTCCGTGTCCTGCCCGTTCAGCAGCTTCTCGATGCCCGAGATGCTGAAGTAGCCGCTGGTCAGCTTTTCGGTGGTCGTGGAGCCGGAGTACAACACGTTGGCCGAGTAGTCCCAGCCGCCGACGGTGCCCTCGGCGCCGAACGACACGCGCGTGTTCGTGGCGGTGTCGGTCAGGTCGCGCGAGCCGGTGATGAACGGGCGATAGCGCAGATCCAGGCTGGGGGTATTGCTGGTGCCGGTGAACTTGCCCGCGGCGGTCGCTTGCGCGATCACGTCCTGGACGAAGGCCGTCGGGTAGTACGGGTTGGCCGTGGTGACCGCGAACGGGATGCCCACGTACGAGCCGATGGGCGCCGGCTGGATGCTGGTGAACGCCTTCTTGTTGGTCAGCGACGCGTCGAGGTGCAGGTGCAGGCTGTCGTTGACTTCGTACGAACCGGTGAACATGCCACCGATGCGCTTGACGTCGGGCGTCAGGCTGACGAACTGGGCCGGGTCGAAGAGGCAACTCGTCTTCGCGAACTGCGCGTTGAACGTGCTTTGCGGTCCGCAGGCCGGCGTGCCCGAACTCTGGAACGCGCCGGCGCCGTCGTTGGCCGCAGGGTTGTAGGTGACCGGAACCGCCGGATTGAAACGGCCGCCCACGCCGGGGATGATGATGTTGGCGGGGACGGAACCCGACGACGCCGAGAAGTTGTTGTGGTCGGGGTGGATGTCCGTGTTGGCGAACGAGCGATCGCGGCCGTACAGCGGCAGGTCGTGCTCCATCGTCAGGATGAAGGTCGCGTTGCCCTTGTCGGTGTTCAGGCCCTGAACCATCGAGCCCTTGTAGATGGAGCCCTTGCGGTCGTAGCTGGTGCCGGCGTAGACATTCAGCTCCGTGCCCGAGTAGTTCTTGCGCAGCACGAAGTTGACGACGCCGGCGACGGCGTCGGAACCGTAGATGGCGCCGGCGCCTTCCTTCAGGACTTCCACGCGCTCGATGGCGGCCACGGGGATCGAATCGACGTCGACGGCGACGCTGTCCGCCGGACTGCCGTAGGGCGCGCTGCGCTGGCCGTTGACCAGGATCAGCGTGCGTGCGGGGCCCAGGCCGCGCAGCGAGATGGTGGAGATGCCACCCGTGGTCGCGCCGGACGACGACGCCGCCGCGGTGGAGCCGCTGGAGTTGGCAGCCGTGACGTGACGCAGGAGTTCTTCGACGGTGGTCGCGCCGGTCTTCGCGATCTCTTCGCGCGACAGCGTGGTGATCGGGGCATCCGATTCAGCGTCGACGCGCTTGATCGAAGAACCGATGATTTCGACGCGCTGCATGGCAGGCGCGTCTTGCGCGAACGCCGAACCGGACACGGCGAAGCTGCCGCTCGCCATGGCGATGAGAAGACCGGAACAGATCTTCGTACGTTGGAACATTGGGTTCCCTCCTGAGGGGGTGGAAAGGTTGATCGATAGACCCAGCCACAAAAGCAAGTCACGAGCCGGTTTGTGAACAGCGCATGAACAGGCCAATAAAGCTTGTCAAAATATTGTCCATGAACGATGCGGTCGGGCCACCATCTGATACGTGTTTCGAACGTTTTCCCTACCCAAACTGTTGCGAGAATGCACCGAACCCGATTTGTGAGGGCAACGTTGCGTCCGCGCCGACACGACTCGGCAAGCTGCGGTAACACACGCGGCGGCGCCCAACTTGCGCGAAGGCGGGCGGTGCGCAGATTGCCGCGTTTCACGTGGGGAAATGCACATTCGCCGCAAGCGCCCGTCCCGGGCGCCGCGGCTTGACTAGACAGGACCGATCAGACCGGCAGGTCCAGGCGCGGAACCGCGTCGATCAGGTCGCGCGTGTAGCGCTGCTGTGGGTGCTCGAGCACCGACACGCTGTCGCCCTGCTCCACGATGACCCCCGCGCGCATCACCGCCACGCGGTCGGCGATGTACTCGACCACGCCGATGTTGTGGGTGATGAACAGGTACGACACGCCCAGCTCGCGCTGCAACTCGGCCAGCAGGTTGAGGATCTGCGCCTGCACCGACACGTCGAGCGCCGAGGTGGGCTCGTCGCACACGATCAGCTTGGGCTGCACGGCCAATGCGCGCGCGATCGCGATGCGCTGGCGCTGTCCGCCGGAGAACTCATGCGGGTATCGGTCGAGCGCGTCGCGGCGCAGTCCCACCTGGTCCACCAGCCCCTCGATGCGCTTGCGGCGCGCCCCGGCGTCCACCTCGGGCAGCAGCGAGATCATTCCCTCGTCGAGGATGTCGAGCACGCGCATGCGCGGGTTGAGCGAGGCGAACGGATCCTGGAAGATGATCTGGATGTCGCGCCGCGCGTGGGTGAGCGCCTGGCCCGACAGCTCGAACAGGTTGCGCCCGCCCAGCAGCGCCTGCCC
>JBBQYL010000267.1:0-6394 GCA_038208735.1 Burkholderiales bacterium | reverse complement strand
CGGCGCGGATGTGCGGCCACGCCGCCACCTGGGCGGGCGTGGGCGTGCCGAAACGGCGCTCGAACCAGCGCGCGACGGCGGGATGGAAGTCTTGCAGGGCCATGGGTGACCGGATCAGATGGTGTCCGGAGGCCCATTCTCAAGCCTTGCGGGCAGGCGGTCTCTTACACGCCAGTGGGGCGATGTCCGACGCGTCCCACGGTCGGGCTCTGGCAGGATCGTGGCCAAACCAACTCGACGAGACACCTCATGACGCCCTTCTTCGTTCGCCTCGCTCCTGTCGCGCTGCTCGTGGCGGGCCTGTTCGGCTGTGCCTCGAAGCCCGAGCCGCCCATGGTGGCGGTGACGTCCACCAGCAGCTCCACGGCCACGTCCACCGTGACCACGGTGGCGCCGCTGTCGCGCGCGCAGATCGACGCCGTCGTCGCCAGCCCCGACCGCAGCGCGGCCGACCGCACCAACGACCAGCGCCGCCATCCCGAGGACCTGCTGATGTTCATCGGCGTGAAGCCCGGCTGGACGGCACTCGACGTGAGCACCGGCGGCGGCTACACCACCGAGCTGCTGGCGCGCGCCATCGGCCCCACCGGCATGGTTTGGGCGCAGAGCCGCGGCCCGTCGTCGGCGTCGCCCAAGCCGGCCGCGCCCGAGGGCGGCGCCGCGGCGATGCCCGCCGCGCAACGCACCGCCGCCGACATGCTGGCCGCGCGCTCGGCCTCGATGAAGGCGGCCGGCGTCGCCGCCTCGCCCATCGCCTACGTGGCGCGGTCGTACGACGATCCGGTGCCGCCCGAAGTGGCCAACGGCCAGCTGGATCTCGTCACGCTGATGTTCAACTATCACGACTTCGGCTTCATGAACGTGAGCCGCGCCCAGACCAACGCCGCCGTCTTCAAGGCGCTGAAGCCGGGCGGCCTCTACGTGATCGCCGACCACGCCGGACGCCCCGGCACCGGCATCTCGGAGTCGGGCACGTTGCACCGCATCGAGGAATCGTTCCTGCGCGCCGAGGTGGAGGCCGCCGGCTTCAAGCTGCTGGCCGAAGGCGACTTCCTGCGCAACCCGAGCGATCCGCGCAACCTGAACACGCCCAATCCGCCGCAGCCGAAGGACGAGTTCGTGTTGAAGTTCGTGAAGCCCTGAGCCGCCTGGTGTCGTCAGCGGATGACGGCCGCGGCCGTCACTGGCTGGCCGCCGAGGCCGGCAGCGGCCCCATCGACATGAACCGATCGACGCGCTTGTTCGCCTTGTTGTCGACCGCCCACTGCCAGAAGCCGGCGTCGTCGTACACCTTCTGTGCTTCGACGCGGCATTGGGCCACCAGCGCCTTGTGCCTGGCCTCGGGCCAGTCCTTCTGCTCGGCGGTGGCCGCCTTCAGCATCAGGCCGCCGCGCGGATCGCGCAGGCCCTTCAGGTACGCCTCGCCCACGTAGGCGAATCCCAGCCGGGTGATCTCGACCAGTTGCGGGCGCACGCTCTTGTCGCCCTGGCGCGCGCGCGCCACGAGGGCGTACTGATCGACCTGCATGGCGGCAGCGCAGGTGGACGCGCGCTGGTAGAACGCCTCGTCGGCGGCGTCGGAGGCACGGGCCGGCCCGGCCAGCAGGGCCGCAAAGGCCAGGACGGCGACGGGAACGGTCAAACGAAGGGCCTGGTTCATCGTTGCATTGTGCCAAGTGAGCGAAGGCCCGCTGGCGGGCAAGGAGGAGACCCGATGACACCGGCGGGTCCTTGCGCGGGACACGCTCTTGCCGTGTACTGGCAAGGAACTTCTTGCGGCTGCTCGCAGCTGTCCAGCTTCCCATGTCGACCATCCCGTCGCCATGTCACCTAACCAGGTCCACACACCATGAACATCGGAAACATCTGCGCCGGCCACATCGGCAGCGCGCTCGCCGAGCGGCTCAACAGCCTCGGCCAATCGGTCTGCAACGACAACTCCCGCGGCCCCGAAACGTTGAAGGACGTGGCTCAAAAGACCGGCGCCAGGGCGGTGACCGCCCAGGAGGCGGCTCGCCATGGCGACATCGTCGTGGTGACCATCCCGCTGAAGAACATTCCCGACCTGCCGAAGGAGCTGTTCTCGGGCGTGGCCACCGACGTCCCCGTCATCGACACGAGCAACTACTACCCCTTGCTGCGCGACGGCCACATAGCGGAGCTTGAAACCGGCGACCTGACCGAGAGCGAATGGGTGCAGCAGCACCTGGGTCGCCCCGTGGTGAAGGTGTTCAACAACATCTACGCCGATCATCTGCAGAACAAGGGCCTGCCGGCCGGCACGCCCGGCCGCATCGCCCTGCCCGTGGCCGGCGACGACGCGGCGGCCAAGCAAAAAGTGATGGACCTGGTCGAGGAACTGGGCTTCGACGCCGTGGACGACGGCAGCCTGCACGAGTCGTGGCGGCAGCAGCCCGGAACACCCTGCTACGGCGCCGACCTGCCTGCCGACAAGCTGCGCGAGCAGTTCGCGACGCTCGGCGGCCATCGCACCGCGGCGCAGCACGTCGAGTACCTGGCCAATCACGCCAAGCAGGAGCGGGCCATGGCGGCGGATGGCGTCAAGCTGAAGTAGCCTATTTCTCCGATGACCCCTTCGGCAAGGTCGAGATCACCTCGGGCCGGCTCGGCAAAGCGCTCGCCGCCATTCCGGACTTGCCTTCCTTCAATGTGGCGCTGTCGGAAAGAATCCTGACAGCCTCGTCGAGAAGGGGATCGTTGATGGTCTTCCGGGTCTTTTCCACGGCGAGATCCTTGTCGAGCTTGCGTTCGTTGAACTGCAAGCCATCGTCGGTCAGCGCGTTGCCCGCGCCCGTTCCGGCGTCGCCCAGCATGGCAGCCAGGCGCTTGTCGGAGGCGGCGCGTTCCTTGCGTCGAACGCCTTCGTTGAGTGATATCACATTCTTGTCGCGCAGCTCCCGACCCTTGGCCACGTCCTGCAGCAGGTTCTGGAAGTCGCGGTCGTGCTGGATGCGGGTCGCATGCCACGCCGACAGGCGGGGCAACTGGTTCGCCACGTCGCCCACGGGCGCGTAGTCGGCCGCCTTGACATGGGTCCAAGGCAAGGCGTTGTCGTAGCTGGACTCGCCGAACTGCGTGTCGTCGCTGGTTTTCGGATAGAGGATGTCCGGCGTCACGCCACGCAGTTGGGTGGTGCCGCCGTTCACCCGGAAAAACTGCGCGATGGTCATCTTCAGTTCGCCGAACACCGGCGTGGCGTTCTTGGCGATCTGGTCGAGGCTGGCCAGGGTCTGGACCGTGCCCTTGCCGAAGCTGCCTTCGCCGATGATCACGCCTCGACCGTAGTCCTGGATCGCGGCGGCAAAGATCTCCGACGCCGAAGCCGAGCCCCTGTTGATCAGCACGCCCAGCGGTCCGTCCCAAGCCACGCTGACATCGGCATCCTTCTCGACGGTGATGTCGCCTTTGGCATTGCGGGTCTGGACCACCGGCACCTTGCCGACGAACAGGCCCGTCAGGTTCACCGCTTCGTGCAGCGAGCCACCGCCGTTGTTGCGCAGGTCGATCAACACGCCATCCACCTTTTGGGCCTTCAGGTCGACCAGCAGCCTGGCCACGTCACGCGCGGCGCTGCGGTAGTCCTTGTCGCCCTTTTTCAGCGCGTCGACATCCTCGTAGAACGAAGGCAAGGTGATCACGCCGATCAGGCGTTTGCCCTCGCCCGTCGTCACGGAATGAACCTTGGCCTTGGCCACGCTGTCCTGCACCGTGATGGTGTTGCGGATCAGCGCCACGCTCCTGTTCGTCGCATCCGGGCCGTTCTCGGCCGGCAGGATGTCCAGGCGCACCGCCGAACCCATCTTGCCGCGAATCAGCGCCACCGTGTCGTCCAGGCGCCAGCCGACGACATCTTCCATGGGGCCGGCCGAGCCCTGCGCGACGCCCACGATGCGGTCGCCCACCTTCAATTGCCCCGACAGGCTCGCGGGCCCGCCCGGCACCAGTTCGCGGATGGTGGTGTAGCCATCGATCTCGGTCAGCACCGCGCCAATGCCCACCAGCGACAGCCGCATCGAGATGTCGAAGTTTTCCGCGGCACGCGGACCCAGGTAGTTGGTGTGGGGTTCGATCGCCATCGTGTACGCGTTCATGAACGACTGGAACGCGTCGGCGCTGGTGATCTTGCCCAGGCTCTTCGAGGCGCTGTCGTAGCGCTTGTCGAGGATCTTCGCGATCGTCCGGTCGTCCTGGCCTGCAAGCTTGAGCCGCAACCAATCGTTCTTGACGCGCTTGCGCCAGAGGTCGAGCGAATCCGCCTCGGTCGCGGGCCAGGGCTGGCCCTTGCGGTCGATCGTCAACGATTCGTCGCGCTCGAAATCGAATCCCTTGTGCAGCAAGCCGCGGGAATAGGCGAGCCTCTCGATCGCGCGATGCTCGTAGAGATTGAATATCTCGAACGGCGCGCGCAAGTCCTCGGTGAGGATCGCATCGTCCAGCAGGGTGCGGTCGACGGCCAGCCGATCGATGTCGGACTGCAGGAAGTAGAGCCTCTCGGGGTCGAGCGCCTTCAAATACTGATCGAACGTCTTGGCCGACAACGCATCGTCGAGCGGGATGGCCTTGTAGTGGTAGCGCGACAGCACTTCCGCAGCCAGATGGGCCGCCTTGGCCTCCTGCGCCTCGGGCTTCAGCGGCGGCGGAAAGGCAACCTGCGAATCCGCCGCAGCAACCTGCATTGCAGCCGTCAGCGCCAGCACGAACCAGATCAGCGTCTTTTTCAATCTCACTCCATCCCTGCGAAGTTCACTCGACGGGCGTCCGTCACACCGACCTGGCCCAGGCGAATGGTGCCATGTCTCGTGCCGGCAGCTGCAGCAACTGCCGGAACTCCGCGGCCGGCTGTGGCTTGCCGAAGAGATAGCCCTGCCCCTGCGCGCAGCCCATGTCGATCAACGCCTGCACCACCGACGGATCCTCGATGCCTTCGGCGGTGACCACCAGGTCGAGGCTGCGCGCGATCTGCACGATCGCGTCGACGATCGCGCGATCGTGGCCGGAGTTGTTCAGCCGCACGATGAACGAGCGGTCGACCTTGAGCTTGTCGACGGCGAAGCGCTGCAGGTACGACAGGTTGGAGTAGCCGGTGCCGAAGTCGTCGATGGACAGCCGCACGCCCAGCGCCTTCAGACGCTGCAGCGCCAGGATGAAGGTGTCGGCGTCGTCCACCAGCGTCGACTCGGTGAGTTCCAGCTCCAGGCAGCCGGCGCGCAGCCCGCTGCGTTGCAACACGCGCTGCACCACCTGGTCGACGTTGCCGCGGCGGAACTGCACCACCGACAGGTTGACGGCCATCGTGAACTCGCCGCATCCCGCGGCCTGCCATTCGACGAGCTGGCGGCAGGCCTCGTCCAGCACCCACTCGCCGATCTCCACGATCAGGCCCGAGCGCTCGGCCGCGTCGATGAACAGGCCCGGCAGCACCAGCCCGGAGTCGGGCCGGCGCCAGCGGATCAGCGCCTCGGCGCCCAGCAGCCGTCCGCTGACCAGGTCGATGACCGGCTGGTAGTGCAGCTCGAACTCGCGCCGGGCCAGCGCGCCACGCAGCGCAGACACCAGCAGGATGCCCTGCTGCAGGTTGGCCTGCATGGCGGTGTCGAAGAAGCGCCAGTCGTTGCGGCCCGCCTCCTTGGCGGCGTACATGGCGATGTCGGCCTGGCGCAGCAGCGTGTCGTGGTCGACGCCGTCCTGCGGGTGCAGCGCGATGCCGATGGACGCGGTGCACGAGAGCTCGGTGTCCTTCACCACGAACGGCCGCGCCAGGCTCGCGAGGATGGCCTGGGCCACGGTGGAGGCGTCGTCGGCCGAGGCGATGTCCACCAGGCCGATGACGAATTCGTCGCCTCCGTGGCGCGAGACCACGTCCGACTTGCGCACCGCCTGCGTCAGCCGCAGCGCCACCTCCTTGAGGAAGTCGTCGCCGCAGTTGTGGCCCAGCATGTCGTTGACCGACTTGAAGCCGTCCAGGTCGACGAACAGCACCGCCAGCAGGTTCTTGCGTCGCGTGGCCTGGCCCAGCGCCTGCTCGATGCGGTCGCGGCCCAGCGCGCGATTGGGCAGGCCGGTGAGCACGTCGTGCTTGGCCAGGTAGGCCAGGTGCGCCTGCGACTCGTCGAACTTGGCGATCTGCTCGCGCAGGCGACGCAGCGCGGCCTGCATGTCGTCGATGACGATCCACACCGCGGCAGCGCTCACCAGCAGGATGATGATGGCGTCGCGCCACAGCGAGAAGCCGGCGGCCAGCACGTTGTCGGTGCGGACGTGCCAGGAGTACGTGGCCAACGCGAGCCAGCTGACGAACGCCAGCAGCACGCCGCCGCCCAACGCATGCCGCTGGTGGTGCGACAGCATCAGGCAGGTGGCCGACAGCGCCGCG
>JBBQYL010000266.1:0-6400 GCA_038208735.1 Burkholderiales bacterium | reverse complement strand
GCGGCAGGCGCCGCGGTCTGGGCGAAGGCGGTGGAGATCAGGAACACGGCGGAAGATCCTCAGGGAAAACGTGGGGGCGAGCGACAAACCAGGGTCGCGGCGCCGGAAAGCGTGCGGTCGAGGTGGAGCCACGGCCGGGTGATTCAAGCCCGGCAATGTTCGACCAACCCATCATTTTAACGGCCCCGGCCCGAACCCCGGAATCAGCCCCGCGCGCGCACCTGGTTGCGTCCGCCGCGCTTGCACTCCTGCAGCGCCGTGCCGGCCCGGGCGAGCACGTCGTCCAGCGACTCGCCGGGGGCCCGTGCGGCCACGCCGATGCTGGCGGTCACGCGCAGGCCCGTGCCCACGCCGTCCCAGGCATGCGCCTCGATGGCGGCGCGCAGCCGCTCGGCCACCAGCAGCGCCCGCGTGGTGGACACCGGCCCGCCGAGGGCCACCACGAACAGGTTGCCATCGGCGCGCGCGAGCACGTCCTGCGGGCGCGACTGCGCGCGCAGGACGCCGGCCACGGCCTGCAGCACCGCGTCGCCGATGGCGTGCGACCAGGCGTCGTTGACGTGGCGCAGGTGGTCCACGTCGGCGGCCAGCACCATCAGCGGCGTGTCGGGATATTGGCGGGCCAGGGCGGCGCCGGCAACGACGAACTCGGCACGGTCGGCCAGGCCGGTGAGCGCGTCGCCGCCGCCTTCGGCGCGGGCCGGCTCGTCGACCGCGGCTTCCAGGCGCGCCACGGCGAGTCTGGCGGCCTGCAGCGCCGGCGACAGCGCCAGCAACGCCCGGCGCTTCGCGGCGGGATCCGTCGACGGCTGCACGGCGGCCAGTTGAGGCGCGAGCGCGGCGCAGGCGGCCAACGCCTCGTCCAGCGCACCCGTCGCCGCGCGACGCTCCGCCGCCGGCGGGGTGGCCGGCGCGTCGTCGGGGGAAGGCGTTGCCGAGGATGCCAAGGGAGATGTCCCGCTCTGTGTAAAGGCCTTGCGCGCCGCCCCGCCATCGTACGGCGGCCCGCTTGAATCCCGCCGTCGAGCGACCATATGCAAGCGATCGCCACGTGGCGTCCTGAAACGCAGCGCCATGTCTCTTGCCTTCGTCCTCGTCGCCGCCCTGTTGCTCGTCGCCGCCATCGCGGGCGCGCCGCGCTGGCGTGCGTGGCGCCGCCAGGCCTGGGCCAGGCGGCCGTTCCCGGCCGCGTGGCGCGGCATCCTGCGGCGTCGCGTTCCCCTGTATCGGCAGTTGCCCGCCGATCTGCAGCAGCAGTTGCGCCGGCGCATCCTCGTGTTCCTGGCCGAGAAGCCGTTCCTGGGTTGCGCCGGGCTCGTGGTCACGGACGAGATGCGCGTGACCATCGCCGCCCAGGCCGCCCTGTTACGTCTCAATCAAGGCGGCGCGCTGTTTCCCGAGCTCAAGCAGATCCTCGTCTATCCCGGCGCGTTCCTCGTCGACCGGGTGCACGCGTCGCCCGGCGGCGTGCTGCGCGAGGAGCGCCGCGCGCTGGCCGGCGAGTCGTGGTCGCAGGGCCAGGTGATCCTGTCGTGGCAGGACGTGCTGGATGGCGCCCGCGTGGTGGACGACGGCCACAACGTGGTGCTGCACGAGTTCGCGCACCAGCTGGATCAGGAGACGGGCAGCGCCAACGGCGCCCCGCGCCTGGGCTCGCGCGCCGCGCACGCCCGCTGGGCGCGCGTGATGGCCGACGAGTTCGCGGCCTTGCAGGCGCGGATCCGCGCGCGCGAGGCCGCGGCGGCGCGCGCGCAGGCTGGTTGGTCGTGGTTCGGCACGTCCCCGGTCGACACGCCGACGCCGCCGCCCGCCGACCTGATCAGCGACTACGGCGCCACCAACGAGGCCGAGTTCTTCGCCGTCGTCACCGAGGTGTTCTTCGAGCAGTCCGGCGCGCTGGCCGACCGCCACCCGGCGCTGTTCGCGCTGCTGCGTGACTACTACCGGGTCGATCCGCGAACCTGGCAGTGAGGCGCCATGGCAGGGGTGGCGCGCCGATCAAGCATCCATCACTCAACGCTGCATTCGAATCCTTTGGATCATCGAGTGGCGCCGTGGGCAGACACTTCCCTCACGCCATCAGCGGCATCGCTGACAACGACAGGAGAGAACAAATGCTCACGCTTCGCAAAGCTCAAGACCGCGGCCATGCCAACCACGGCTGGCTCAACAGCCACCACAGCTTCTCGTTTGCCGACTACCACGACCCGGCGCACATGGGCTTCGGCAACCTGCGCGTGCTCAACGACGACACCGTGCATGCCGGCCAGGGCTTCGGCACGCACGGCCATCGCGACATGGAGATCATCAGCTACGTGCTGGACGGCGCCCTCGCGCACCAGGACAGCATGGGCAACGGCACCCCCGGCGGCGCCAACGCCGGCGTGATCGTGCCGGGCGACGTGCAACGCATGACCGCCGGCACCGGCGTGCGCCACAGTGAGTTCAACCATTCGAAGGATTCGGCCACGCACTTCCTGCAGATCTGGCTGCTGCCGGAACGCGCCGGCCTCGCGCCGGGCTACGAGCAGGTCAACGTGCCCGACACCGACAAGCGCGGCAAGCTCGCGCTGGTGGGCTCGCCCGACAAGGCGCCCGGCGCGGTGACGCTCAACGCCGACGCGCGCATCTTCGCGGGGCTGTTCGACGGCGCCGAGCGCCAGGAGCTGCCGCTGCCCGCCGGCCGCCTCACCTACGTGCACGTGGCGCGGGGCAGCCTGCGCGTCAACGGCCAGCAGCTGGGTGCCGGCGACGCGCTGAAGATCCGCGACGAGGCCACGCTGGTGCTCGAAGGCGGCGACCAGGCCGAGGTGCTGGTGTTCGACCTCAAGCCTTGAGTTCACGCAGCGAGAAGACGTGACGGGGCGGTCTGCATGAGAATGGTGGTCGAACCCACCGAACGCATCGAATGACCGCCCCCACCCGACGCGCCTACGGCGCCACCACCCGCCTGCTCCACTCCGACCGCCTCGGCGGCGTGGAGGCCGGCGGTTCGCACAAGCCGCTGCACCTGAGCGCGGCGTTCAGCTACCCCACTGCCCGCGACCTCGCGGAGGTGTTCCAGGGCATCCAGTCCGGCCCCGTCTATGCCCGCCAGGGCAATCCGACGGGCGCCGCGCTCGAGGCCAAGGTCACGCTGCTGGAAGACGGCAAGGGCACCGCGTGCTTTTCCACGGGCATGGCGGCGATCTCGGCCGTGTTCCTGTCGCTGCTGCGCTCGGGCGACCACGTGGTCAGCAGCCGCTTCCTGTTCGGCAACACCAACAGCCTCATGCAGACGCTGCTGGGCCTGGGCATCTCGGTGTCCTTCGTCGACGCCACCGACGCCGACGCGGTGCGCGCCGCCATCACGCCGGCCACGCGACTCGTATTCGTCGAGACCATCGCCAACCCGGTCACCCAGGTGTCAGACCTCGAGGGCATCGGCCGCCTGGGCCGCGAGCGCGGCCTGTTGTACGTGGTGGACGGCACGATGACCACGCCGGTGCTGATCAAGGCGCGCAGCGTCGATGCGGGCCTCGTGGTGCACGCGCTCACCAAGGGCTTCGGCGGCCACGGCAACGCGATGGGCGGCGCGGTGGTCGACACCGGCCTGTTCGACTGGTCGACCTTCGACAACATCCTTCCGGCGTACCGCAAGGGCCCGCCGGCCAGCTGGGGCCTGCTGCAGATCCGCAAGAAGGGCCTGCGCGACCTGGGCGCCACGCTGCGCGCGGAAGACGCGCACCGCCTGGCCGTCGGCGCCGAAACCATGGCGCTGCGCATCCCGCGCGCCTGCGACAACGCGCTGGCCATGGCGCGCTGGCTCGAGCAGCAGCCGGCCGTCGCCCGCGTGCATTACCCCGGTCTCGCGAGCCACGCGCAGCACGAGCGCGCCGCGGCGCTGTTCCAGGGCGGCTTCGGCCCGCTGATGAGCTTCGAGCTGCGCGAGGGCATCGACTGCTTCGCCTTCCTCGACGCGCTGCAGCTGGTGATCGTGTCCAGCCACCTGGCCGACAACCGCACGCTGGCCATCCCCGTGGCCCAGACCATCTTCTTCGAGATGGGCCCGGAACGCCGCGCCGAGATGGGCATCTCCGAAGGGTTGATCCGCCTGTCCGTGGGCATCGAGGACATCGCCGACCTGATCGACGATTTCTCGCGGGCGCTCGAGGCGGTTGCGTCCTGATCTGATCTGCGTGGCGGTTTGCTGGCGCGCTGGTGTGCGGGGCGCGCCGGGTCTGGGACGACTGACCCCACGCGCCCCGCAAGACCGTCAGGCCCCGCAGAACGGCCATGACCACCGCGCCCCCGAATCTCAAGCCGCCGTCCGCTCCAGCGGCGCCACCTGCCGCAACCGCGCCACGTCGCGCCCCGGCGGCGCGCCGAACATGCGGCTGTACTCGCGGCTGAACTGCGACGCGCTCTCGTAGCCCACGGCGAAGCCGACCGCGGCCACGTCGTCGGCGTCGGCCAGCAGGCGGGCGCGGGCTTCCTGCAGACGGATCTGCTTCTGGAACTGGATCGGCGTCATCGCCGTGACCACGCGGAAGTGGCGGTGGAACGACGACACGCTCATCGACGCCACGCCCGCCAGCTCGTCGACGCTCACCGGCTGCGCGAAGCGGTCGCGCAGGTGGCGGATGGCGTGGCTCACCTGCGCGAGGCGGCTGTCGGCCAGGCCGATCTGGCGCACGCGGCCGCCCTGCTCGCCGCCCAGCAGCCGCCACAGGATCTCGCGTTCGATCAGCGGGCGCAGCACCGGGGCGTCGCGCGGTTGATCGAGAAGACGCAGCAGCCGGACGGCGCAATCGACCAGCTCGATCGGTGCCCGCCGCACGCCGTAGCCGCAGGGCGCGGGCGCGCCGTCGTCGCTGCCGGCGGTTTCCAGCAGCAGCGCGGCGATGGCGGCCGGATCCAGCGTCAGCCCGCAGGCCAGGTAGGGCCGCCGCTCGCTGGCGCCCACGATGCGGGCGCAGATGGGCAGGTCGACCGACGTGACGATGAAGTCGCCTTCGCCGTACTCGAACAGGCGGTCGCCCACGATCGTCTCCTTGGCGCCCTGCGCGACGATCGCGAAGCCGGGCCGGGTGACGTGGTGTACCGGCTGGGTGGGCTGGGTGGAGATCGTGGCGCGCACGCCGGCGAGCGGGGTGTCGGGCTGCCCGGCGCGCGCGTGACGCGCGATCAGGGCCTGGAGTTCGGCGAGGGAAGACATGCGTCCATTGAATCCGAGCGCCGTCGCGGTGGCAATGGGCGGCTGCCTGGAATCGCTGCGATTGGCAGGATCGTGCAATCAATCGACAGCATGTGGCTACGGATTCCAGGCCCTCGCGGCGCACCATGGATGCCTGTCAACGAAAGGAATCATCATGAGCAAGACCTGGTTCATCACCGGCGCCAGCCGCGGCCTCGGCGTCGACATCGCGAAGGCCGCGCTGGCGGCGGGCGATCGCGTCGTCGCCACCGGCCGGCAGCGCTCGCAGGTGGCCGACAGCCTGGGTGCCGACACCGACCGGCTGATGTCGCTGGCGCTCGACGTCACCGACGCCGGCCAGGCGCAGGGCGCGGTGGCCGAGGCCGTGACACGCTTCGGCGGCATCGACGTGCTGGTCAACAACGCGGGCTACGGCCACCTCGGCTTCTTCGAGGAAACGACGTCCGATGACATCGAGGCGCAGTTCGGCACCAACGTGTTCGGCCTGATGGCCGTCACGCGCGCCGCCCTGCCCGTGATGCGCGCCGCGCGCGGCGGGCGCATCTTCAACCTGTCGTCGGTGGCGGGGATGCGCGGCTCCGAGATGGGCTCGCTGTATTGCGCCACCAAGTGGGCCGTCGAGGGCTTCTCGGAAGCGCTGGCGCTGGAGCTCGCGCCGTTCGGCATCCAGGTGACGATCATCGAGCCGGGGCCGTTCCGCACCGACTTCCTCACGCCCGAGTCGATCCGCTTCGGCGCCAGGGCCATCCCCGACTACGAGGAGCGTCGCACCGCCCAGCGTGACACTTTCGAGCAACGCAACGGCAAGCAGCCGGGCGACCCGGTGAAGCTGGCCGAGGCGATGGTGAGGCTGGCCGACGATCCGGCGCCGCCGATGCGCTTCGCGGCGGGAGGGATGGCGGTGACGCTGTGGGATGCCAAGCTCGCCACGTTGCACGCCGAGCTGGACAAGTGGCGCGAGTTGGGCCTGGCGACGGACTTTTGAACGAAGGGGTCTGGCCCCGTCCGGGGCCAGACCCCTGGTTCACGCCAGCAACTGCCGAAGCACATACGGCAGGATGCCGCCGTGCGCGTAGTAGTCCACCTCGATGGGCGTGTCGATGCGCAGGATCAGCGGCACGCGCTGGCTCTTGCCGTCGGCGCGGTGGATCACCAGGGTGGCCTCGGACTGCGGCACGATGGGCGCGGCCCATTCGACGTCGA
>JBBQYL010000265.1:0-6406 GCA_038208735.1 Burkholderiales bacterium | reverse complement strand
GTATGACCGACCAGGATGTGCGCCTCCTGGATGCGTGCGGTGATGGTGTGCGGCACGACGATGGCCACGTCGCACAGCGCGGCCAGCTTGCCGCCGTCGCGGCCCAGCATGCCCACCACGAACACGCCGGCGGCGCGCGCCGCCTCGACCGCGCGGATCACGTTGGCCGAGTTGCCGGACGTGGAGATGGCCACCAGGCCGTCGCCGCTGCGAGCCAGCGCCGTGAGCTGCCGCGCGAACACTTCCTCGAACGCGTAGTCGTTTCCGATGCAGGTGAGCGCCGAGCTGTCGGTGCTGAGCGCGATGCCGGCCAGCGGCCGACGATCCTTGATGAAGCGACCGGTGAGCTCGGAGGCCAGGTGCTGGGAATCGGCCGCGGAGCCGCCGTTGCCGCAGAACAGGAGCTTGCCGCCGGCGGCGAGCACGCGAGCCAGCAGCTCGCCGGCCGACTGGACGACGCCGTCCAGAGCGGCGAGGCGGGTGGTCATCTCCTGGTGTTCAGCCAGGTTGTCGAGGAAAAGGGAAGTCATGGTCCGCAATCACTTCAATGTCATTTACAGTCTGGCAACACGCGAGGCCGGCTGCAACCAGCTCGCCGCCAGGCCGCACAATATCTGGCCGGTGCGCTGCCGGAGCACACTCAGGACGACGACGCGTTGCACATGGAAAACAACAGACCCGCACCCCACAATCCCCGCCTGGTGCTCTGCATGAAGTGGGGATCCAAGTACGGTCCGGAGTACGTCAACCGCCTCTATGCAATGGTACACCGCCACCTGCGCGGCGACTTCCAGTTCATCTGCCTGACCGACTCCGACGAGGGCATCCGCAAGGAGGTGCGCTGCCTGCCGATCCCCGACCTGGCGCTGCCCGACGGGCTGCCCGAGCGCGGATGGAAGAAGCTCACCACTTTCGAGGCCGACCTGCACGGCCTGAAGGGCGTCGCGCTGTTCCTGGACATCGACATCGTGATCGTCGACGACATCACGCCGTTCTTCGAGATGCCCGGCGAGTTCCTGATCATCCACGACTGGAAACGGCCTTGGCGCGTCACCGGCAACTCGTCGGTCTACCGGTTCCAGCTGGGCGCGCACGCCGACATCCTGGCGAAGTTCCGCACCCGGTCGGAGGCGATGCGCGCCAAGTACCGCAACGAGCAGGCCTACCTCTCCGGCGAGCTGCACGAGCAGGGCAAGCTCGAATACTGGCCCGCCGACTGGTGCGCCAGCTTCAAGTACCACAGCATCGCGCGTTTTCCGCTCAACTATTTCCGCGCACCGTCGATTCCCAAGGGGGCGCGCATCGTGGTCTTCCACGGCGTGATGAACCCGCCCGACGCGCTTGCGGGCCGCAGCAACGGCAACTGGCGCCACGCGAAAGCCTCGCCCTGGATCTCCGACCACTGGAAAGAATGAGTCCTGCGTCCAGCCTCCACCCTGTCACGTTCTTCGGCTACTGGTCGGGCCGGCTGCCGGCCGTCTCGCAGCTGCACTTCCGCAGCTTCCTGGCCCATCATCCCGATTCGTTCTACGAGCTGTGGCTGGACGAGGACACCTGGAGCCGCATCGAGGCGCCCGAGCTGCAGTGGCTCAACACGCATCCGCGCATCCGCGTGCGCAGGTTCTCGCTCAACGCGCTCGTGGACCAGCACGTCGAGCCGCGTCCCGCGAAGGATCCCGGCTGGAAGAAGCTGCGCGGCATCGCCTGCGCGGTGCATCGCAAGCTCGCGCCGTCCTGGAGCCGCCGCAAGGCCTGGGACCACGAGCAGTTCGGGCTGACGTACATGCACTCGTCGCGCCTCTTTCCCGGTTTCGAGAGCGATCACGCCTACCGCGGCGACATGGCGCGCTTCCTGGTGCCGCTGACCCACTACGCGGGCGCGAGCCTGTACTGCGACCTCGACATCTGCTTCACCTCCGACCTCACGCGCCTGTGCGAGTCCAGCGGCTTCGTCTACCGCTGGGAGAAGCTGGGCTTCGCCAACAACGCGATCGTCTACGTGCCCAACGCCACGTGGAGCGCCGCGCTGGTCCGCAAGGCCAACGCGATCGAGACGTTCCGGCCGTGGATCCTGCTGAGCGACAGCCATTGCGCCGAACTCGGCATGGCCGTGCTCCCGGCGCGCCAGTTCGACCCGTTGTGGGACGCCACGTCGCTGCTGTACGGCGACGCCGCCAAATTCTTCAGGCCACGCGAGAACCTCGCGCTGGACCTGCACGCGCTGGCCACCGAGCGGCACCTGGCCATCCATTGGCACGACAACTGGAAGACGGTGCCCGCGCCGAACTCCCTGTACGGCGGCCTGCTGAAGGCCAGCGAGGGCGCGGCCGCATGACCGATCCGGAGACGGCCATCCTGGCGCCCATGCGCTACGCGACGCTGGTGATCGACCGGCTTCGCGCCAACGAGCCGTTCCGCCCCGGCGCCGCCCCCGACGGCGGCGACTTCCTCCTGCCCTGGCGCCAGTTGCGCGAGCGCTTCGCCAGCGAGGGCGTGGAGCTCAACACGCGCGACGTCAACGCCGACCGCGAGGTGGAGTTCGAGCTGCACCTGAACGCGCGGCGCAACGTCGACCATCCGCTCAGCTACGCGTATCTGCACGAAGACCCGATCGCGCGGCCGATCAACGGCAACCTGGTGGAGCTGGCGCGCTACCGCAAGCTGTTCACCGACGCCGAGGAGCTGGTCGACGGCGAGCACGTCATCGACCTGCCCTGCCCGAACGACCTCACGCCGCGCGCGGTGCCCGACTTCAAGGAGCGCGACCTGTTCTGCGTGCTGATCGCCGCCAACGACACGTTGCCGGGCCCGCACCCGCACGATCTGCGCCAGCGCCGCGTGGAGGCCATCCGCTTCTTCGAGGAGCACGCGCCCGACCGCTTCGCGCTGTACGGCCACGGCTGGAACGTCCCCCCCGCCGAGCCCGGCCGCCTGGGCCGCGTCGTCAAGCGCCTGAACGAGTGGAAGCGCAGGCTGAACCCGGACGCCCCGCCCGCGTTTGCCAGCTGGCGCGGCGCCATCGCGCGCAAGCACGAGATCTTCGACCGCGCGCGCTTCGCCATCTGCTACGAGGACTCGCGCGGCAGCCCGGGGCACCTCAGCGAGAAGATCTTCGACTGCCTCGCCAGCGGCTGCGTGCCCGTGTATATCGGCGCCACGCATTCGAAGCCGCCGATTCCCGAGGACTGCTTCATCGACGGCGACCAGTTCAAGACGCCGCACGAGATGCTGGAATTCATCTCGCGCATCGACGCCGGCCACTTCGGCATGTACCAGCAGGGCATCCGCGAGTTCCTGGCCCGCCCCGAGGCGCAGCGTTTTACCAATGCACACTGGTGCGAGACCCTGGTCACACGCATACTCGCCGACGTACACCACGCCTGACTTCCAAGGACGCACACATGATCAAACGCCTTCTCGCCGCGCTGCTGGCCTTCCTCGCCTTCTCGGTGTTCGCGGCGGACGCCAACAACGCCTCGCAGGCCGACCTGGAAGCGGTCAAGGGCATCGGCCCGGCCATCGCCACCAAGATCATCGACGAGCGAAAGAACGGCAACTACAAGGATTGGCCGGACCTGGTCACCCGCGTGAAGGGCATCGGCGACAAGAGCGCCGCCAAGCTGTCGGCCGCCGGCCTCACGGTCAACGGTGCGGCGATGAGCGGCGCGCCCGCCGCGCCGGCCGCGCCGGCCAAGACCACGGCGCCGGCTGCTGCGCCCGCGAAGGTCGCCGCGCCGGCGCCGGCCGCCGCTCCGGCCAGCAGCGCCAAGGAACTGAAGAAGGCCGCCGCCGCGCAGAAGAAGGCGGACAAGGCCGCTGCGAAGGCCGACAAGGCCGCATCCGCCGCCTCGGCCGCGAAGAAATAGTACCGAAGGGGTCTGGCATCTCCTGCGTACGCGCAGGCAATGCTCCGATCCCCGAGTCATCGCTCACGTTCGGGGTCAGGCATTGCCTCGCCCCGCTGCGCGGCGCGAGGAGATGCCAGACCCCTCGGCTCACCCGGCCGGGGGCGGCGCCAGGTCGAAGAACTGCAGCACCTCGGCGCGCCGCGCCTCGGTGTCCTTCTCGCCCAGCGCCATCAGCTCGCGCGTGTAGTCGGCCTCGAACAGCAGGTAGCTGGCGAGCGCCGCGCCGTTGCTGCCCGGCGCGCCCTTGGACACGCCGATGCCGCCCAGCAGCACGCGGATGGAGTGAGGCAGCGCGTCGAGATGGCGGCCGGCGATGTCGTCCAGGCGCTCGGACGGCGAGATCAACAGCAGGCGCACCGGCTTCAGCGTGGCCTGGGTGCGCAGCTCCTCGGGAATCAGCGACAGCGTGGCGTTGATGCGCTCCAGGCGCTCGGCGTCGACGGCGAGAGCGTCGAGGAAGATGCTGGACATGGCATGGCCGCCGATCTGCGCGATCGACGGATAGGCCGTTGGCGCCATCGTGCGCGGGCCCGTGGGCTCGCGCATGCGACCGGCGCCGATCACCAGGATGCGGTCGGCGCCCAGGTGGATGGCCGGCGAGATCGGCGCCGTCTGCCGCATCGAGCCGTCGCCGAACCACTCGTGCGTGCCTTGCAGGAACAACGGCACCGCGGGAAACATGAACGGGATCGCCGCCGAGGCCAGCAGGTGCGCCAGCGTGAGCGGCGCCTGCACCGCAATGCGGTTGGAGCGGACCCACGGCTGGTGCACCACGTCAGACTGGTAGAACGTGACGTGGCTGCCGGAGGTGTAGCTGGACGTGCTCACGGCGAGCGCCTTCAGGTGGCCGTCGGCGATGAGCCGGTCGATGCGATCGAGGTCGATCATCTCGCCCAGCAACCGGTGCAGCGGCGCGTTGTCCAGCATCGAGCGCGGACGCAGGCGGCGCATGCGCGCGATGGCCCAGCCCATGGACATCATGGTGAGCCACTTGGCACCCGTGCGGATCACGCCGAAGGAGTCGGTGCGATAGACCTGCTCCACGTGCATGTTCTCCCACACCCGCACCAGCTTGGCGATGCCGGCGTCGGGGTCGTCGGCATCGGTGGCCAACGCCGCGGCGTTGAGCGCGCCGGCGGACGTTCCCGCCAGCACGGGATAGGGATTGCCGGGGGGCGCGCCGGCGTCCTTCCGGATGCGATGCACGGCGCGCAGCACGCCCACCTGGTAGGCAGCGCGGGCGCCGCCGCCCGTGAGGATCAAGCCGGTGGTGGATGCAGCAGGCATGGCGCGCAGTATCGGCCAGGTCCGGCGAGTCGGCTACAGAAGACTCCCGGGCCTGGCCGCGCGCGCGGTCTCGACGATCTGGCGCGCTTCAGCGATTGAGATGCGTCGCGCCCGTGCTGGCGCTTCAGCGATCGCGACGCGCGTCGCGCCCGTGCTCGTAGGCACCACGGGTGTCGCCCTGGCCGCGGCGGTCGTCGCGATCCTGCCCGCGGTCGGCGCCACGCCGGTCGCCGGCGTCCTGGCCCGAGCCACCACGCGGCTGGGACGCCGCAGGCGGCTGCGGCTGCTGGCCGCCCTGCTGCTGCCACTGGCCACCCGCCTGCGGACGCGGCACCGGGTTGTTCTGCCCCTGCGGCGGCACGAAGCCGTGCGCGGAGCCCCAGCGCATGCGGTTCTGGGCGTCCGGGTCGCCACGATCGTGGTTCAAGCCGCCCTGGCCCCGGCCCTGTTCACCCTGGCCCCGGCCCTGCTCGCCTTGGCCCCGGCCCTGTTGGCCCTGGCCGCGCGGGTCGTCGCCCTGGCGCTGCTGCTGGTCGCGCCACGCGCGCTGGTCGTTCCAGCGTTGCTGCTGCTCGTAGCGCTGCTGCTCGAAGCGCTGGCGTTCGACGTGATCGCGCGCGACGCGATCCTGCTCGATCCACTGCTGCTGGCTCCACGAGCGCTGCTCGGGCGTCCAGTTGCGGCGCATGACGTTGGCGCGGTACCAGCCGTCGTCGACGAAGTACACCGGCACGCCGTAAGCGCCGTACTCACGGCAGTACTGGGCCCAGTGCAGGCGCTGGTATTCGGGCACCCACAGGTAGACCGGCGCCTGCTCGGTGGCGTACGCCGGATCGACATATTCCTCCACCACCTCGCCGTACCCGTTGTCGATGGCGACGACGGGTTGCGGGGCGTAGACCATCGGCGCTTCGGCGTAGCCGCCGATGGCGACGCGGCCGTACACACCGGGCTGGACGATCACCGACCACGATGCGGCGCCAGCCAGCCCGGAGGCGGTGGCGAGCACGACGGCAGCGGCGGCGATCAGGGTGCGTTTCATTTCAGGCTCCATGTTAGATGGGGGGCACTGGTTCAACGCATTCAGGTTCGGGACAGTTGTCAGAATGATGCGTAAAGCGCAGCAACATTTGGCGTACAAACCGCAACACGCGCGGCCCGGCGGGTGTGGATCCTGCGACTGCGCGCAGGATGACGGCAGACGGCAGACG
>JBBQYL010000264.1:0-6438 GCA_038208735.1 Burkholderiales bacterium | reverse complement strand
GTTCATCGGCTCACGGTTTACGTTCCACGCTTCCTCCCCACGGTCGGTCGCCCTTCCGCAGTTGCGCTTCCCTTCGATCACTGTGGTCAGCTCTCGGCAGGACTTTCACCTACAGGATCGCGCCCATGCTGGGCGCACGGTGCTGGCATCGTCGGGCCGTCGAGGCCGCGACGATGCCCGCGGCCGGCCGGCTCACACGCCATCGGGCCTGACGCGAATCGCGGATCGCGGCTCCGGCGCTCCTTGTCGTGATGGACGACCGACACCGTCCCGTCATCCTGCGCGCAGTCGCAGGATCCACACCTGAGACACCGTCGTCCACCAGCATGGATCCTGCGACTGCGCGCAGGATGACGCGGTCGGCACGGTCATGACGCGGTCAGCACGGTCATGACGCTGTTGCCGAGGTGATGTCCCCCTTCGTTGATCACGAGAATGAGCGCTGGCGTCGCGATGCGAAGTTCGCGTGAGTCCCGACGGCGTGCGAGCCGGCTGGCCGCGGGCATCGTCGCTGCCTCGACGGCCCGACGATGCCTAGACCACCTCAAAGATATGGGGACTTCTTCCCCCGCGAATGTTGTCAGCGGGCCGGCCGGGCGTGGAACGACGAACCGGGCGAGTCTCTTTTGTGAGGTCAAGGAGGAGCCGCGCCGCAGGCCGGCGGGGGACACGAACAAAAGAGACTTGCCCGGTGAGTCGTGACTGATCCAGCGCGCCCAGCAGACCGGCACCCCGCAGTGAACCAGCGACGCCCCATGCCCCAGCAACGCCCCATGACCCGGCACCCCCCGCAAATCGGCGACGAACCTTTTTTCTCGTTCATCGCTTCCCTGCGGGGACGGCGCCGCGGATCACTGTCCGCCAGGTTTGCCCGCCGACGCGGCGCGCTGTTGAGCGGCGGCAGCGTTTTCCTTGCGCTCCTGCTTGACCTTCATGTGGTGGCCGACCGCGCAGCCCACTGCCGCACCGACGATTGCGTGGTGTCCGGCAACGTGGCCGCCGACGCCACCCACAGCAGCGCCGCTCAGGCAGCCGGCTGCGAAGCTGGGGGCGGCCGCGAACAGCGCAACGATGGCGAGGGATTTCGAGGTGAACATGTGACTCTCCAGGAGGTGGTGCGCTGTCGAGAGCAAGGCGCACGCCCACCTGCGATGAGCCGGGCGAATCAGGTTCGGGGACGCGGCAGTGGAAGACGACCGCACAATGGGTCGGATGCAGTCCGAGCCCATCGTCCCCGCCGAGGTCGACTTCTCCGATCCCGGCTCGCCGAGATCGCCGCAGTACGACGACCGCTACCACCCGGCCCACGGCGCTTTCGCGCAGGCCACCCAGGTGTTCCTGGGCGGCAACGACCTGCCCGCGCGCTGGCAGGGCCGCGACGCGTTCACCGTGCTGGAGACGGGCTTCGGACTGGGCAACAACTTCCTGGCCACCTGGGCCGCGTGGCGCGCCGACGAACGCCGCAGCACGCGCCTGCGCTTCGTCTCCATCGAGAAGCACCCGCTGCGCTCCGCCGACCTGGCACACGCGCTGGCCGACTCCACCGAGCCCGGCCTGGTGGCCCAGCTGTGCGCCGCCTGGCCGCCGCTGACGCCCGACCTGCACCTGCTGTCGTTCGAGAGCGGCCGCGTGGAGCTGCTGCTGGTGCTGGGAGACGCCGGCGAGCGGCTGCGCCAACTGGTGGCCAGCGTCGACGCGTTCTATCTCGACGGCTTCGCCCCCACGCGCAACCCGCGGATGTGGGCGCCGGGCATCTTCAAGGCGTTGTCGCGGCTGGCCGCGCCCGGCGCGACCGTCGCCACCTGGAGCGCCGCGCAGGCGGTGCGCGAGGGCCTGCAACAGGCCGGCTTCGACTGGCGCGCCACCGACGACATCGGCGACATGCCGCACATCACGCAGGCCACTTTCGCGCCGCGCGCGCCGCCGCGCAAGCCGGTGGCGCGCACCGGCGACGCGTCGACGCGCCGCGTCGCCGTCATCGGCGGCGGCCTGGCGGGCGCGGCGTGCGCCGACGCCCTCGCGCGCGAGGGCCTGCGCTGCACCGTGTTCGATCGCCAGGCGAGGCCGGCCGGCGGCGCGTCGGGCAACGTGGCGGGCCTGTTCCACGGCGTGTTCCATCCCGACGACGGCATGCACGCGCGGGCGCACCGCGCGGCCGCGCTCGCAGCCGCATCCGCGTACGCACGGGCGATGGCCGCCGGCGTGCCCGGCCAGGGCGACGGCCTCGTGCGCCTCACTCCGGAGCACGCGGACGTTTCGCCGCTGGCCGACGCGCTGGCCCGGAGCGGCCTGCCCCCCGACTACCTGCGCGCGTGGACGGCCGGGCAGGTGCAGGCCGCCAGCGGGCCGGCATGCGCGGCCTGGTTCTACCCGGGCGGCGGCTGGATCTCGCCGGAGGCGCTGGTGCGCTGGTGGCTGGCCAATCCCGACGTCACCTGGTGGGGCAACGCGGGCGTGGCGCGCCTCGAGTCCCGCGACGACGGCTGGCACCTGTTCGACATCACCGGCGCCGAGCTGGCAACGGCAGATGCCGTGGTCTTCGCCAACGCCGGCGACGCCACGACGCTGTGGCGGCGCTGCACCGATGCCTTCGGCCAGGCGCTGGTGGCCAACGCCGACTGGGTGGCCCCGCTGGCGTCCACGCGCGGCCAGGTGAGCGTGGTGGCGTCCGGCGCCCGCGGCCTGCGTGCGCCGCCGCGCCCGATCGCCGGGTCGGGCTACGCGCTGGCGCTGCCCGGTGGCGGCGTGCTGTGCGGCGCCACCTCGCAGCCCGACGATCCCGACGCCGATGTGCGCCTGTCCGACCACGCGCACAACCTGCGCCAGCTGGCCGCCATCACCGGCGCGCGCCTGTCGGCGGCGGCGCCCGAGTGGGTGGCCACGGCCGACGACGACGAGCACGTGGCCGCGGCCCTGGTGGCGCGCGGCCAGTTGCACGGCCGAGTGGGCTGGCGCGCGACGGCCGCCGATCGCCTGCCGCTGATCGGCGCGGTGCCCGCCGCGCCGCTGGAAGGCGACACCGCCCTGCCCGACCAGCCACGCCACTGGCCGCGCGTGCCCGGCCTGTTCGTGGCCGCGGGCCTGGGCTCGCGCGGGCTCACGTGGGCGCCGTTGGCGGGCCGGCTGATGGCGAGCTGGATCGTGGATGCGCCGTATCCGGTGCCGGCCGACGTGGTCGATGCGCTGGACCCGGCGCGCTTCTGCACGCGGCGCGTGCGGGCATCGCGCCGAACCTAGCCAGGCACCGTCATGCGGACGGGGATCCTGCGACTTCGCGCGGGATGACCGGTGGCTCAGGCCGCGTCGTAGCTCAGCGTCTGCACGCCGCTGGACGTGCCCAGCAGGCACACGCTGGCGCGATGGCGCGCGAAGATGCCCACGCACACCACGCCGGGCCACTGGTTGACCTCGCGCTCCAGCGCCGCCGGGTCGGTGATGGACAGGCCGCGCACGTCGACGATCGGATGGCCGTTGTCGGTCAGCACGCCGGCGCGCACGCTGGGCTGGCCGCCCAGGGCGACGAAGCGGCGCATCACCTGCGGGACGGCCATCTGGATCACCTCCACCGGCAGCGGAAAGCGGCCCAGCACGTCGACCTTCTTCGACTCGTCGGCGATGCACACGAACTTCCCGGCCAGGTCGGCCACGATCTTCTCGCGGGTGAGCGCCGCGCCGCCGCCCTTGATCATGCAGCCGCCGCCGTCGATCTCGTCGGCGCCGTCCACGTATACGTCCAGGCCGGTGACCTCGCTGGCCTCGAGCACCGGGATGCCGTGCTGCTTCAACCGCTCGGTGCTCTGCACCGAGCTGGACACCGCGCCGGCCACGCGCACCGGCATGCGCGCCAGCGCCTCGATGAACTGGTTGACGGTGGAGCCGGTGCCCACGCCGACGATGCTGCCGGGCTGGACGTAGGCGATGGCGGCCTGGCCGACGAGGGCCTTGAGTTCGTCTTGGGTCATGCGCCGATTATCCCCGGCCTTGATCGCCGACAATGGGCGGTCGCCTCGTTCGTCCGGGGCCTGGCCCCGAACGGAGCCAGGCCCCGCGCATATTCCATCGATTGCTCCCATGTCGCTCGTTCCCTACGCCCTCACCCGCTCGTTCCTGTTCGGCCTCGATCCCGAGCACGCCCACGAGCTGACGCTGGACTCGATCGCGCGGTTGCAGAACACGCCGCTGCAATGCCTGTGGAGCGAGGCGCGCGTGTCCGATCCCGTCACCCTCGCCGGCCTCAGGTTTCCCAACCGCGTGGGCCTGGCCGCGGGCCTCGACAAGAACGGCCGCTGCATCGATGGCCTGGGCGCGATGGGCTTCGGCTTCATCGAGGTGGGCACGGTCACCCCCAAAGGCCAGCCGGGCAACCCGAAGCCGCGCATGTTCCGCCTGCCCGAGGCCGGCGCGCTCATCAATCGGCTGGGCTTCAACAACCTGGGCCTGCCGGCGTTCCTCGACAACGTGAAGCGCGCGCACAGCTTCCGCAAGGCCGGCGGCATCCTGGGCCTGAACATCGGCAAGAACGCCGCGACGCCCATCGAGAACGCGACCGACGACTACCTCATCGGCCTGGCCGGCGTGTACCCGCACGCCGACTACGTGGCGGTCAACATCTCCAGCCCCAACACCAGGAACCTGCGCGCGCTGCAGAGCGACGAGGCGCTGGACGCGCTGCTGGGCGCGCTGGCCCAGCGCCGCGCGGCGCTGGCGAAGGAGCACGGCCGCACGGTGCCGATGTTCCTGAAGATCGCGCCCGATCTCGATGAAGGCCAGGTGCACGTGATCGCCGCCACGCTGGGACGCCACGGCATGGACGGCGTGATCGCCACCAACACGACGATCTCGCGCGAGGCCGTCAAGGGCATGAAGCACGCCTGGGAGACGGGCGGCCTGTCGGGCAAGCCGGTGTTGGAGGCCAGCAACAACGTCATCCGCCAGCTGCGCGGCGAACTGGGGCCGGCCTTTCCCATCATCGGGGTGGGCGGCGTGATGTCGGGCGCCGACGCGAGGTCCAAGATCGCCGCCGGCGCCGACCTCGTGCAGATCTACACGGGCCTCATCTACCACGGCGCGCCGCTGGTGCGCGACGCCGCGCTGGCCATCAAGCGCTGAAGGGGTCTTGAAGGGGTCTGGCATCTCCTGCGTAATCGCAGGCAATGCCCCGATCGAACGCTGCAACGCGCCGAAAAAGCGACGCCCCGATGCCCACGTTCCTGGCCACGACCTCGCGGCCCGGGGCGGCGCGGTCTTGGCCGGGTTCGTCGAACACTCCACCCGACGCGCCAGGCCCCACGGCGTTCAATGCAGCGTCGCCCCCGTCTTCGCCTGCACGTCTTCCGTCGTCACCCCCGGCGCCAGCTCCACGAGCTTGAGTCCATCCGCCGTCACGTCGAGCACGCACAGGTCCGTGATGATGCGGTCGACCACGCCCACGCCCGTGAGGGGCAGCGTGCACTTGGGGATGATCTTGAGGTCCGTGGTGCCGTCCTTCTTCGTGGCCACGTGCTCCATCAGCACCACCACGCGGCCCACGCCGGCGACGAGGTCCATCGCGCCGCCCATGCCCTTGACCATCTTGCCCGGGATCATCCAGTTGGCCAGGTCGCCGTGCTCGCTCACCTGCATCGCGCCGAGGATGGCCAGGTTGATCTTGCCGCCGCGGATCATGCCGAAGCTGTCCGCGCTGGAGAAGATGCTGGAGCCCGGCAGCGTGGTGACGGTCTGCTTGCCGGCGTTGATCATGTCGGCGTCGACCTGGTCCTCGGTGGGAAACGGGCCGATGCCCAGCAGGCCGTTCTCGCTCTGCAGCCACACCTCCATGCCCGAGGGCACGTGGTTGGCCACCAGCGTGGGCAGGCCGATGCCCAGGTTCACGTAGAAGCCGTCCTGCAGTTCCTTGGCGGCGCGTGCCGCCATCTCGTCTCTCGTCCAGGCCATGTCTTGTCTCCGTGTTCCTATGCGGCCGTCTTGGTGACGGTGCGTTGTTCGATGCGCTTCTCGGGCGTCGCGTTCAGCACGATGCGATGCACGAAGATGCCGGGCAGGTGGACGCTGTCCGGATCGAACGTGCCGGTCTCGACGATCTCCTCGACCTCGACCACGGTGATCTTGCCGGCCTGCGCCACGTTCGGGTTGAAGTTGCGCGCAGTGCGACGGAACATCAGGTTGCCCGACTTGTCGGCCTTCCACGCCTTCACCAGCGAGACGTCGGGCTTCAGCGCCAGCTCCATCACGTACTGCTGGCCGTCGAACTCGCGGATCTCCTTGCCGTCGGCCACGATGGTGCCCACGCCGGTCTTCGTGAAGAAGGCCGGGATGCCGGCGCCGCCGGCGCGCAGCTTCTCGGCCAGCGTGCCCTGCGGCGTGAAGTCGAGCTTGAGCTCGCCGGCCAGGTACTGGCGCTCGAACTCCTTGTTCTCGCCCACGTAGCTGGAGATCATC
>JBBQYL010000263.1:0-6450 GCA_038208735.1 Burkholderiales bacterium | reverse complement strand
TGGCACAAGAAGAAGCACAACAAGCGCCGCCTGATCCAGGCCGAGTTCGTGCGCGAGCTCAGCTCACGCCTGGCCCCAGGCGGCTACCTGCACTGCGCCACCGACTGGCAGCCCTACGCCGAGCAGATGCTGCTGGTGCTGGGCGCCGAGCCCACGCTGGCCAACACGGCCGACGGCTACGCGCCGCGGCCCGACTGGCGCCCGCTCACCAAGTTCGAGAACCGCGGCATCCAGCTGGGCCACGGCGTGTGGGATCTGGTGTTCACGCGGCGCTGACACGAGGGTGGATCCTGCGACTGCGCGAAGTCGCAGGATCAACCGCTCAATTCACCCAGGGCACCAGGCCGGTGTACCAGGTGACCAGCACCACGATGCCGAACACGATGCGATACCAGGCGAACGCCACGAAGGTGTGCGTGGCCACGTAGCGCAGCAGCCAGCGAACGCAGACCCAGGCCGCGAGGAACGACACGAAGAAGCCCACCGCGAACATCGGCAGATAGGCGTGCCAATTGTCGGCCAGCTCGTGGCGCACCTTGAACACCTCGAGCACGCTCGCGCCGATCAGCGTGGGGATCGCCAGGAAGAAGCTGAACTCGGTGGCCACCGGCCGCGACAGGCCCACCAGCAGGCCCCCGATGATGGTCGAGCCCGAGCGGCTGGTGCCCGGGATCATGCCGAAGCACTGGCAGAAGCCCACCTTCAACGCATCGAGCGTGGTCATCTCGTCGATGTGGTTGATGCGCGAGACGCGCCGCGTGCCGCTGCGCTCCACCCACAGGATGATCAGCGCGCCGACGATGAAGGCGCTGGCCACCACCGGGCCGTTGAACAGGTACTGGGTGATCTGCTTGTGGATCGCGAAGCCGATCACCGCCGCGGGCAGGAAGCCCACCAGGATGTTGGTGATCAGGCGGCGCGAGTTGGCGTTCGTCGTCAGCGTGCCGAGCGTCTTGCTGATCAGCTGCCAGTAGACGATGAAGATCGCCAGGATCGCCCCCGGCTGGATGGCCACCTCGAACGCGTGCATCACGTTCTCGTCCACGCCGGGCTTCAGCAGCGCCTCGGCCAGGATCAGATGGCCCGTGGACGACACCGGCAGGAACTCGGTCAGGCCCTCGACGACGCCCATGATGGCGGCCTTGATCAACAACAACGTATCCACGCTCGACGCTCCGTGAGGCCGCGGGCGGCCCTGATTTGCTTGAAGCGCGCGATGATACGCGGCGGAAATTACCGCAGGCTGAGGAAGCCGTCAGTCGCGGCGCGGCGACACCGACATGTGCACGCCCTGCGGCGTCACCGTGATCGGCGAGGCCACCAGGTTCAGGCGATCCATCTCGTCGGCCTGCGCGGGCTTCATGCGGTACAGCACCAGGTTGTCCATTGCGTTCTCGGCCACCAGCCCGCCGATGCGCTGGGCGGCGCCGCGCAGGTTGTTGGAGCCGCTGGACAGCGTGAGCTCGCGCACGCGCACCTGCGTCATGCGGATGGTGTGGTCGGACGGCTGGAAGCGCAGGCTGTAGTCGAGCTGTACGTGGCCCATCGCGCTGGTTCCGAAGAGGCGGTCGTGCGCGGCGACGTCGAGCGCGGTGCCGACGCGGTTGCTCTGCGGAATCAGCGCCACCTGCGGGTTGGTGATGTTCAGGTCGATGACCTCCATCACCTTGCGCTCCATCGGAAACTGGCGCGCGAGCAGCAGCGTGAGCTGCGACTCGCTGATGTCGATGTCGTGGGTGCCGATCAGGCCGGCGCAGCCCGACAGCAACGCCAGCATGGCCAGCACGCCCGCGCACAGCGCGCCGGCCGTGGCCACCATGCGCAGCACCGTCCGCTTGCGATACCGTTCGCCGACCGGGGCCGCCCGTCGTCCATTCGATGCTGCGTCGTTCATTCGTGGTCACCCTCGCGCACGTTCGTCGCGACTGTCTCTTCAACGCGCGGGCGGCGTCGTTCGCCGACACGAGCGATTCCTGCTACCATTACTGACCAACGAGTCATTAACGAGATGCCCCCGTTTTCCTCCGACCCCTGCCTGTTCCGTCGTCGACGCAAGGAGGCCCGTCCGGCCGAGCTGCTCGAGGCGGCGTTGGCGCTGTTCGTCGAGAAGGGATTCGCCGCCACGCGCAGCGAGGAGGTGGCCAAGGCCGCCGGCGTCTCCAAGGGCACGCTGTACCTCTACTTTCCCAGCAAGGAAGAACTGCTCAAGGCGGTGATCCAGCACTTCCTGGGCACCGAGATCGAGACGGGCATCCAGGAGGCCGCGGCGGCCGACGGGCCCACCGCGCACGTGATGGAGAAGCTGCTGGTCACCTGGTGGACCCGCATCTACGAGGGCCCGGCGTCGGGCGTCTTCAAGCTGGTGATCACCGAGGTGCGCAACTTTCCAGACATCGGCGAGTTCTGGGTGGAGCGCGTGGTCGCGCCCGGCCAGGCCATCGTCTCGGGGCTGATCCGGCGCGGCATCGAGCGCGGCGAGTTCGTGGTCGACGACGTCGAGTCGGCCTGCCACTCCATCCTCATGCCTCTGATCCTGGAGTGCGTGCACAAGCATTCCTTCATGGCCTGCGGCGTCGGCAAGGACATGGAGATCGATCCGGTGCAGTTCATGCACGCCCACCTGCGTCTCATTTTCGCGGGCTTGCAGGCGGGCGCGCGCCAGCCTGCGCCCACCACCGTCCAGCCCGCATAGAATTTGAGGGTCTGCCCGCAGACCCGATTTCGCTCCAAGGAACACGCATGAACATCGAACAAGCCCGCTTCAACATGATCGAACAGCAGATCCGCCCCTGGGACGTGCTGGACAAGGGTGTCCTGGGGCTGCTGGCCGTCGTCCGCCGCGAGGACTTCGTGCCGGCCGCCTACCGCGCGCTGGCCTTCGTCGACACCGAAGTGCCGCTGGGCGAAGGCGAGTTCATGCTCGCGCCGCGCGTCGAGGCCCGCCTGCTGCAGGACCTGCAGGTGCAGCGCCACGAGCGCGTGCTCGAGATCGGCACCGGCTCCGGGTTCATGGCCGCCCTGCTGGGGCATCGCGCGCAGAGCGTGATCTCGCTGGAGGTCAAGCCCGCGCTGGCGAGGATGGCCACCGAGAACCTGCGCCGCGGCGGCGCGTCCAACGTCACGGTGGTGCAGGCCGACGGGGTGCACGGCTACGTGGCCGAGGGCCCGTTCGACGCGATCATGCTGTCGGGCTCGGTCTCCAAGGTGCCGGAAGAACTGCTCAAGCAATTGAAGCCGGGCGGCCGGCTGGTGGCCGTCGAGGGCGGCGAGCCCGTGATGGAGGCGGTGCGCTACACCGCCAACGCCGACGGCACGTTCGCGCGCCTCGGCCTGTTCGACCTCAACGCGCCGCGGCTCATCGGCTTTGCCGAACCCGCCCGCTTCCACTTCTGAACTGAAATCAACAGACGGCACGAACCGGAGGGTCTTGGACCACTCCGGGGGACTGCCGCGCCCGTCGATCGGCCGTGGAACCCCGCAGCCTGTCGGCCGAAAACGTCGTCAGGGGGTGCGCCGGCTGCAGGTCGTCGCATCGTGCGTGCATCCCGGCCTGCCAGGCCGTACAAAGCTGTCCCAACGCCATCCGGCTCGAACCCCAAGGATTTCCAATGCCCATCTCGCGCGCAGGCCTCGCCTCGATGACACCGATCGTCGCCGCCCTCGCCCTGGCCTTCGGGGCCGTCGGCGCGCAGGCGCAAAGCCTCAGCGAAGTCGTGCAGGCCGCCCGCGGCGTCGACGCCACGTACCTGGGCGCGCAGTCGAACGCCGATGCGGCGCACTATCGCTACGAGCAGGCGCGCTCGGTGCACCTCCCCACGGCGGCGCTGCAGGTGACGGCGGGGAGGCAAAGCAGCACGTCGCCTCAAGTGGTGTCGTTCGATCCGGTCACCCTCAAGCCTGTCGTTGTCAACGAGACTGTCGAGACCCGAAGCGGCGGCGCCACCTTCAATGCGAGCCAGAACATCTTCAACCGCGCGAACGACCTGTCGGTGGACCAGGCGCAGAAGCTGGAAGACCTGGCGCAGTCGAAGATGGCGCAAGCGGACCAGGATCTCATCGTGCGCGTGTCCCAGGCCTACTTCAACGTGTTGTCCGCCACCGACGCGCTCAACTCGGTGCAGGGCAAGAGCAAGGCGATCGGCGAGCAGCTCGCCTCGGCGAAGCGCAACTTCGAGGTGGGCAACGCCACCATCACCGACACGCGCGAGGCCGAGGCTCGCGCCGACCTGGCGCGCTCGCAGCAGATCGCTGCGGAGAACGACCTGCTGGTGGCCAAGCTCACGCTGGACCAGCTGGTGGGCCGCACCGGCGTCATGCCCCACCCCCTGATACTTCCCGCGGTGCTGCCGCCGGTGATGCCCAGCCAGGCCTCCGACTGGGTTGCGCTGGCCGAGTCCGACAGCCCGGCGCTGAAGCAGGCGCAGCTCACCCTGCAGTATGCCGAGCTCGACACGGAGCGCGCCAGGGCCGGCCACCTGCCCACGCTGGTCGCCAATGCCACGTATGGCCGCAGCCGCGGGCGCGAGGAAGTCGACTCCACCGGTGCCATCACCGGCAACAGCCGCAACTCGGGCGTGTCGCTGGTCCTCAACGTGCCGATCTTCTCCGGCTTCGCCATCCAAAACCGCGTCAACGAGACGCGGGCGCTCGAACGCAAGGCGCGCACGGACGCCGAAGGCACGCGCACCGCCATCGGGCTGAACGCGCGCACGGCGTTCGTCGGCGCGCTCACGCAGGCCGCGCAGGTGAAGGCGCTCGAGGCCGCCGTGTCCTCGAGCCAGCTGGCGCTGGACTCCACGTTGCTGGGCTACAAGGTGGGCGTGAAGGTCAACCTCGACGTGCTGAACGCCGAATCGCAGCTGTACGACACGCAGCGTGACGCCGCCGGCGCGCGCTACCAATACCTGGTGGCGCAGCTCAAGCTGCGCCAGGCCGCCGGCAACCTCACCAGCAACGACCTGCTGCCCATCGACGCGCTGCTGGCAAGGTAAAGGCCGGCCATCCCCCGTCGGGGCGATGGAGGCCCCGGGTCGCACGTCTATCATCCGGCATGGTCGACGACGCTGGAGTCGCTGCCTGGGACGGCAGCCTGGAGACGTTTCGCCTGCTCGCGAACAGCCTGCAGGCGATGATCGGCTATTACGATTCCGAGGAACTGGGCTACGGCTGCCGCTTCGCCAACAAGGCCTACGCGTCGGCCTTCGGCCTCACCGAGTCGTCGATCATCGGCAAGACCTTCGCCGAGATCATCGGCGAGGTGGCCGCGCGCGAGGTCAAGCCGTCCATCGACATCGTGGTCAACGAGCGCCGAGCCGTGGCCTACGTGCGCGAGCTCGCGGCGGCCGACGGCACGCGGCGCTGGATCGAGGTGAACGTGCTGCCCAACCTGCGGCCCGATGGCCACCCGATGGGCGCCTTCGTGATCGTCACCGACATCACCCCGCACCGCAAGGCCATGCAGGACCTGCGCGAGTCGGAGGAGCGCCTGGCCAAGTTCATGCAGGCCAGCGCCGAGGGCATCGCCTTCCACCGCGACGGCATCGTCACCGACGCCAATCCGCCGCTGTGCGAGCTGCTGGGCTACACGCTCGACGAGCTGCGCGGCCGCCAGGCGATCGACTTCGTCTCGTCCGAGCAGCGCCCGCACGTGCAGTCGGTGCTCGATGGCGGGCTCGACCTCAGCTACGAGAGCGCCGTCATCCGCAAGGACGGGCAACGCATCCCCGTGGAGCTGATCGGGCGCACGTTGGTATACGGCGACGAGAAGCTGCGCATGTCCATCGTGCGCGACTTGCGCGATCGCCATGCCGCGCAGGCCCGCATCCACCACCTGGCGCACCACGACGCCCTCACCGGCCTGCCCAACCGCATGTCGTTCATGGAGCGCCTGGGGCGGCAGATCGAGGGCGCGCGCGCCGCCAATCGTACGCTGGCGCTGCTGTTCGTCGACCTCGACCACTTCAAGCGCGTCAACGACTCCCTGGGCCACCTGGTGGGCGACCAGCTGCTGCAGACCGTGGCCGCGCGCATCTCGGCCAGCATGCGCGCGGGCGACGTGGTGGCGCGCTTCGGCGGCGACGAGTTCATCGTGCTGCTGGACGAGGCCTCGCGCGACGACGTGGCCGAGGTGGCGCACAAGCTGCTGCGTGCCATCGAGCTGCCGGTGGCCGCCGAGGGCCGCGACCTGTCGGTCACACCGTCGGTGGGCATCGCCATGTTCCCCCAAGACGGCGCCACGCCCACCGAGCTGATCAAGAACGCCGACACGGCGATGTACATCGCCAAGTCGCGCGGCCGCGCCAACTGCCAGTTCTTCGACCCGGCGGTGGCCATCGCCACCTACGACGCGCTGGTGCTGGAAAGCGAGCTCACCCAGGCCCTGCAGCGCGACGAGTTCGTGCTGCACTACCAGCCCCAGGTGCGCGCCACCGACGGCGCGCTGGCCGGCAT
>JBBQYL010000262.1:0-6466 GCA_038208735.1 Burkholderiales bacterium | reverse complement strand
GACGGCTTCAAGCTGAAGTACCACCTGGCGCCGCCGCTGCTCGCCGCGAAAAACTCCAAGGGCGAGCTGGTGAAGAAGACCTACGGCGGCTGGATGAAGAATGCGTTCGGCGTGCTCGCGAAGTTCAAGGGCCTGCGCGGCACCGCCTTCGATGTGTTCGGCCATACCGAGGAACGTAAGACGGAGCGCGCGCTGATCGTCGAATACCGCTCGCTGGTGGACGAACTGCTGGCGACGCTGTCGGCGGCGCGTCTGGGCGATGCCGTGGCGCTGGCGTCGCTGCCCGAGGAGATCCGGGGATATGGGCACGTGAAGGAGCGCCACCTTTCGAAGGCGCGCGCCAAGTGGACGCAGCTGCTGGCGGCGTGGCGCACCGGCGGTGTGGCAAAGGCGGCCTGAGCGGCGACAATACCCCTGCTCCTATCCGGGAGCGCCCGTTCCTCGCCGGCCATCGCCGGCGGCGGGCCAGACCGCGATCACCATGCAGATCAGCAGTGAGCAATGGAGCCAGATGGGCCGCGATTCGTTCGTGCGGCGCATGCTGGTCATCATCCGACGCCACCATCCGGAGAAATCCGCGTCGCTGACGGATGAGGCGCTCAGCGCCGCGATACAGCGTCAGTTCGAGCGCGCGCTCGGCTACGGACTGGCGGACGAGCAGGCCGCGGCCACCTATATCCATTCGGCCTGGCTGCTGGGCCAGGAGTTCGACGAGCGCATCCCCGGGATCCACCAGGTGCTGGTCGACCCGGCGTTGCCGGCGGCACGCAAGGCCGCCGCGCTGGACGACTTCACGCGCACCGTATTCACGATCCTGAGCCCGCCCGGGAGAGCGCAATGAGCGACACGCCGACGTGGGGTGCGGCGCTGGGCGAGGCCATCAGCCAGGCCGACCCGGCCCAGGTGGCGCGGCTGGGATCGCTGGGCGCTCCGGCGGCCGATGCCGCCACGAAGGTGGCCGATCTGGCGAGCGCCGCGCCGAGCGCCGCCGAGGCTCAGACTGCCGGTGGCTTGGCCAACGCCGCGGCAACGGGCTCGCAGGACGTCCAGCGTGGCTTCCTGCCCATCCAGGCGACGGGCATTCCCTGCGTCACCTGCGCAAGCATGGCGGGGCCGCCGCCGGCGCAATCGGCCGCGGCCATCCCGTCGTTCAAGAGCGGAGACTTCAACGCCTGGTTCGACAGCCAGAGCGCGGGCAACGTTGCGCAGATGTACGAGTCACCGGCGATGTGCGCCAAGATCAAGGCCGGCCTGCGCGGCAATGGCGGACACCACGAATACCTGATGGTGGCCGAAGCCCCGAAATGGAAGCAGTGGGGGGTGAGCGCACAACAGGTACAGCAGGATTTCGCGGTTCCCATCGAGAAGCTCAACGGAATCGCTGGCGCGGGTGACGGATTGGCCAAGGACTGGGCGCACTCCGTCGGCCTGGCCGGCTCGACTGCCGAGGGTTCCAAGCGCGTCCACAACGAGTTGCAGGCCGTGATCAAGAAGTCGACCAGCCTGGAGAGCTTCAAGCGCAACATGGTTCCGTGGGCTGAAAAGAACATCAAGGGCGGGTACGCTAGCCTGCCACCCGGATTCCACAAGTAGGATCGAAGACGCCATGGCACTCAAAGACTATTCCGACGAACCCGATTTCTACGATCAGGGGTTCGAGCACAAAGGCTGGGTCTCGGTGTGGCTCGGCACGACGCCCGCCCCGACCGGTGGCAACATCGACACGCTCCAGGACTTGTGCGGCGTTGGCTACTACGAGCTCAGCGACCAGGAAAGCCACAATTCCTCGTCGGCCGTGCCCGTCGGACAACTGTTCGAGAAGATCTCGTACGCAGCCACCTTCCTGACCGCGGTCCTCGCTGCGGCCCAACGCATGGACATCGCCACGGCCTTCTGGATGACGGCGCAGTTCGATTTCGCATACGACAAGTCGAAGGTTCGGCGCCCCATTTCCGAGCAGCCTGTCTTCATTGGAGCCTTTCGCTTCAGCGCCGACGAGTGACCGTCCTCGAACTCCACGCCGTCACGCGCCGCTTCGGCGACCGCACCGCCCTGGCCGGCGTCGACCTGGCCATCGCCGACGGCGAGTTCGTGAGCCTGCTGGGCGCCTCGGGCTGCGGCAAGAGCACCGTGCTGCGGCTGCTGAGCGGCCTCGACGCGCCCAGCTCGGGCCGCATCGTGCGCAACCTGCCGGCCAACGCCATCCCCGGCTACGTGTTCCAGGACGCCGCGCTGATGCCCTGGGCCAGCGTGCGCCGCAACGTCGAACTGCCGCTGGTGCTGCGCGGGGAACGGTGTGACGCGATGCAGGCGCGCGTCGACGCCGCGCTGCACGCCGTGGGCCTGGCCGACGCCGCCGACGCCGTGCCGCGCGAACTCTCGGGCGGCATGAAGATGCGGGCCTCGCTGGCGCGCGCGCTGGTGACAGCGCCGCGCCTGTGGCTGCTGGACGAGCCCTTCGGCGCGCTCGACGAGATCACCCGCTTCGCCTTGAACCAGACGCTGCTGTCGCTGTGCCAGCCGCAGGATGGCAGCGCGCCGGCCACCGCCGTCTTCGTCACCCACAGCGTCTACGAGGCCGTGTTCCTCAGCCAGCGCGTGGTGGTGATGGGCCGGCCGGGACGCGTCGCCGACGACATCGCCATCGACCTGCCCTGGCCGCGCGCCGCCTCGCTGCGCGCCACGCCGCGCTTCGCAGCCCTGTGCGCGCGCGTGTCCGACGCGCTGCAGCGCGCGAGCGACGCGGAGGCCCGGGCGTGACGCGCGCCGGCGCGTTCGCGCGCGCGGGCGTGCCCACGCTGTCGGTGGCCGTGTTCCTGGCCGCCTGGGAGGTCGCGGTGCGCGCGTTGCAGATCCCCGCCTACCTGCTGCCCGAACCGTCGCTGATCGCCACCACGCTCGCCGCCAACTTCGCTTCTCTCGCCGCGAGCTGGTGGTTCACCGTGCGCATCACGCTGGTGGCGCTGGCGCTCGCCATGGCCGGCGGCGTGCTGATCGCCGCGCTGTTCGCGCTGTCGCGCCACGCCGAGCGCGCGCTGGCGCCGTTCGCCGTGGTGCTGCAAGTGACGCCCATCGTGGCCATCGCCCCGCTGATCATGATCCTTACCGACAGCCCGCTGGCCACCGTGATCGTGTGCGCCTGGCTGGTGGCGTTCTTCCCGATCCTGGCCAACACGCTCACCGGCCTGCGCAGCGTCGACGCGAACCTGCGCGACCTGTTCACGCTGCAGCGCGCCACCCGCTGGCAGACGCTGCGCCACCTGCTGGTGCCGGCCGCGCTCCCGTCGTTCATGACCGGCCTGCGCATCGCCGGCGGACTCGCGCTGATCGGCGAGGTCGGTGGGGAGTTCGCGGCGGGCGCCGCCGGCCGCGACACGGGGCTGGCCTCGCGCATCCTCGAGTCGGCCTTCCGCACCGAGATCCCGAAGATGTTCGCGGCGCTGACGCTGGTGGCGGCCACGGGGGTGGCCTTGTACCTGCTGACCGGCGCGCTAAGCCGCGTGTTGCTGCAGCGCTGGCACGAGAGCGAGCGCGGCTGACCAAGGCCCGTCTTCCTGCGCGAAGTCGCAGGATCCACCCCCGTCAACAACGCTGTCACATTCGTGGATCCTGCGACTGCGCGCAGGATGACACCACGTATCAGTGCATCGAGCTCGTGCGCCGGGTCTTCGCCGTTGCACGCGCCCGCGACTCCGGCGCCGCGACCAGATCGCGCAGCCGCTCGCCGGTGAGCGCGCCCAGCTTGCCCGCCAGCGCCAGCACCGGCGGGGCCGCTAGCATGCGCGCGAAGGCCTCGCGCACCTGGTCGGCCGACACGCCTTCCACCCGGGCGCGCAGTTCCTCGGGCGAGCGCACGCGGCCGTGCACGAACAGGTCCAGCGCGGCGTCCTCGACGCGGCGCACCGGGCGCTCCTGGCCGCGCACCTGGCGCACAGCGATCTGGTTACGCGCGCGCTCGAGGTCGACCGCGTCGACCGAGGCCGCGTGGCCCGCGAGCAGGCGGTGCGTCTCGCGCAGCAGCTCGTCGACCTTGTCGGGCGTGGTGGACGCCTCGATCACGAACTGGCCGCAGACCTCCATGATGTCGGCCGAGCAGGCCGCATAGTAGACGAGGCCGCGGCGCTCGCGGATCTCGTTCATCAGGGGCGAGCTCATGCCTTCGCCGAACAGCGCGGCGGCGACGCTGGCGGCCGGCTGGTCGTCCTTCATCGACGCGATGGGGTAGCCCAGCACCACGTGGCTCTGGCTGCAGCCGGCCAGCCGCGCGGCCTTCACGCCGCCCAGCCAGGTGGGCGCGTCCATGGCGTGCGGCGTGCCGGCGGGCATGTCGCCGAAGGCGGCCTCGGCCTCGCGCACGATGGCGTCATGGTCGACGTTGCCGGCCACGCCCACCACCACGTTGCGGCCGCTGTACTGCTGCTCGACGTAGGCCAGCAGGTCGTCGCGCGAGAAGCGTTCGATGTTGCGGCGCGTGCCGATCACGGCCTGGGCCATCGGATGCGCGCCGTAGCAGAGCTTGTCGAACTGGCGGAACGCGGTCGACATCGGGTCTTCCTCGTCCTCCAGGAATTCCTGCAGGATCACCTGGCGCTCTCGCTCCAGCTCGGCGGCGGGGAACGTGGGCCGGCGCACGATGTCGCCCAACATGCGCACGAACTCCACGGCGTCGCGCGCCATGCCGCTGAGGTGGTAGGCGGTGTGATCCTTGTCGGTGTGGGCGTTGACCTCGGCGCCCAGGCGCTCGGCGTCGATGTTGATGCGCGCGGCGTCGCGGGTGGTGGTGCCCTTGAACGCCATGTGCTCCACCACGTGGCTGATGCCGCTCAGGCGCGCGCTCTCGTGGCCCGAGCCGGTGCGCACGAAAACGCTGGCGCTGGCGCTGGCGAGCCAGGGCATGTGGATGGTGACCACGCGCACGCCGTTGGCGAGCGTGGTGAGGCGGGTGTCCTGGCTGTCCGGAAACTTCATGCCCCTATTGTCGGCGACCTGCGGACGGCGGCCTCCGTGCGGGGCTTTGGCGCTTCCCGCGCTCGACGGGCGACCGTATGATGGCCCGCGTCCAACGACGAGAGTTCGCCATGCCATCCCTGCACGCCATCGCCACCCGTTTCGCGCTCGCCGCCACGCTGTTCGCCGCCAGCGCGGCCGCCCACGCCCTCGACAAGGTGGTGTTCGCCACCAACTGGAAGGCCCAGGCCGCGCACGGCGGCTTCTACCAGGCGGTGGCCGACGGCACCTACAAGCGCTTCGGCCTCGACGTGGAGATCCGCCAGGGCGGACCGCAGGTCAACAACCGGCCGCTGCTGCCCGCCGGCCGCATCGACTTCCTGATGACGGGCAACCTGCTGCACAGCTTCGACAACGTGAAGAACGGCGTGCCGGTGATCGCGGTGGCGTCGATGTTCCAGAAGGATCCGCAGGCGCTGATCGCGCATCCGGACGGCGGCTACGCGACCTTCGAGGACCTGGCCAAGGCGCCCGTGGCCTACATCGCCAAGGACGCCCAGTTCTCGTGGTGGCAATGGCTCAAGGCCGACTACGCGTTCAAGGACGAATCGCTGCGCCCCTACAACTACAACGTGGGCCCGTTCCTGGCCGACAGGCACAGCCTGCAGCAGGGCTACGCGGTGGAGGAGCCCATCACCATCGCGGCCCAGGGCGGTTTCAAGCCGGCGGTGTTCCTGCTGGCCGACCACGGCTACAGCACCTACAGCACCACCATCGAGGCGCGCACCGACACCGTCAAGAACAGGCCCGACCTCGTCAAGCGCTTCGTCGAGGCGTCCATCATCGGCTGGAACAACTACCTGTACGGCGACCGCAAGGCGGCCGACGCGCTGATCCGGCAGGACAACCCCGACATGACCGACGACCTCATCGCGCAAAGCCTGGCGCTGATGAAGCAGATGGGCATCGTCGACTCCGGCGACGCGCAGACGCTGGGCATCGGCGCGATGAGGCCAGAGCGCATCAAGGACTTCTACGACAAGATGGTGCGCGCGGGGCTGTACAAGGCCGGCGACGTCGACCTGTCCAAGGTGGCGACGATGCAGTTCGTGAACAAGGGCGTAGGGGTGGATGTGCGCAGGAAGCTCACCGGAAAGTAACTGCCTGTCGTTCCGCGCGCAGTCGCGGAATCCACTCCGGGTGACGGTGTTGTTCGCCAGCGTGGATCCTGCGACTTCGCGCAGGATGAAGCGCGCTTCAAAGCGCCATCGACGGCCGCAGCGCCATCGCCGCGCGCCAGCGCTGAAGGTGCGGGTGCGCGTCGCCCGGCTTGATCTTCACGACGCGGGCGAAGTCGACGGCCACCACCGCGTTGATATCGGCCACGCTGAAGCGGTCGGTGGCGACGAACGCACGATCCGCTAGACGCTCGTTCAACTCCGCGAAGAAGCCTTGCACCCGCGCGCGCCCGCGTTCCGCCAGCGCGGGGATCTGCGCGTAGTCCACCGGGCCCGGAAGC
>JBBQYL010000261.1:0-6472 GCA_038208735.1 Burkholderiales bacterium | reverse complement strand
CCATTCATGAGCAGCGCCGAGAACCAACAGGATTGACCCGGAGCGTTCGAACAGCCGCGTTCAATCTCCAAAAGAGAACACTCATGAAGACCTTCAGCGCAAAGCCCGCAGAAGTGGTGCACGAGTGGTTTGTGATCGACGCCACCGACAAGGTGCTCGGACGTGTTGCCAGTGAAGTGGCACTCCGACTGCGCGGCAAGCACAAGCCAATCTACACGCCCCACGTCGATACCGGCGATTTCATCGTCATCGTCAACGCCGACAAGATCCGTGTCACCGGCAACAAGGCCGAAGACAAGATCTATTACCGTCACTCGGGCTACCCGGGCGGTATCTACGCGACGAAGTTCAAGGACATGCAGGCCAAGCACCCCGGCCGCGCCATCGAGAAGGCCGTCAAGGGCATGCTCCCTAAGGGTCCGCTGGGCTACGCGATGATCAAGAAGCTGAAGGTCTATGCCGGTGGCACGCACCCGCACGCCGCCCAGCAGCCCAAAGCGCTGGAAATCTAAGGAGTCGCGATGATCGGTAATTGGAACTACGGCACGGGCCGTCGCAAGTCGTCCGTCGCGCGCGTCTTCATGAAGAAGGGCGATGGCAAGATCACCGTCAACGGCAAGACCGTCGACGAGTATTTCGGCCGTCAAACCTCCATCATGGTGGTCAAGCAACCGCTGATGCTCACCAACAACGAACTCACGTTCGACGTGAAGGTGAACGTGCATGGCGGCGGCGAATCCGGCCAGGCCGGCGCGATCCGCCACGGCATCACCCGCGCGCTGATCGACTACGACACCGCGCTGAAGCCTGATCTCAGCCGCGCCGGCTTCGTCACGCGCGATGCGCGTGAAGTCGAGCGTAAGAAGGTCGGCCTGCACGGCGCTCGCCGTCGCAAGCAGTTCAGCAAGCGCTAAACTGCATCACCCGGAACGCGCTGGTCGCGTTCCAGGTCTTGCCTCCACAAGGGCCGCTCTCCAGCGGCCCTTCGCGTTTTTGGCTCGCACTTGCAACCCCTTACCCCAGGTAAGTTCATGCGCTGGAAGCTGCTTCGACGTCGACTCTCCACCCCCCGCGTCTCGGTGCGCCGCCACCTGCCGTGGCCTCTTCGCTGGCTCGGCGGCGCGCTGGTGCTGGGCTTCTCGGCCGCCATCGCGCTGTGGGCGTTCGAGACCGGCAAGGATCTGGCGGGCCTCGATCGCAGCGCCAAGGCCGAACTCGCACGGCTACGTGACGAGCAGGACAACCTCAAGGAAGAGCGCGACAAGGCCCAGGCGCTGGCCAACACGGCCGAGAGCCTGCTCAAGACCGAGAAGGCCGCCGAGGATCAACTGGCCAACCAACTGCGCCAGAGCGAGGCCGACAAGCTGGCGCTCAAGGCCGACCTCGGCTTCTTCCAGCAACTGATCCCGCAGGGCGGCGGCGTGCCCGAGGGCGTGAGCGTGCGCGGCTTCCAGGTGGAGACCGTGGCACCTGGACACGTCCGTTACCAGCTCCTGGTGACGCAGGGCGGCCGCACCGCCGTACAGTTCAACGGCCGCTACGAGCTCACGCTCACCGGCACGCTCGACGGCCAGCCCTGGACGTCGCCTCCGTCGACTTCGATCCAGCCCTTGCAAGTGAAGCAATACGCACGCGTCGAGGGGATGGTCGATTGCCCTCCTCGCGCCGTGGTAAAAAGTGCGCAGGTCAAGGTCACCGACGCGGGCGGCGCGGTGCGCGCACTGCAGACGCTCAAGCTGTAGTTGGGCGGGACGCTTCGAACCCATAAAAAGATCGTTTGGGCCGCCAGCGCAAGGGCGCCGCGGAAATCAGGATTCGTCCGAGGAGTTTCACCATGTGGTTCAACCGCAAGAAGCAGCCCGCCATCCGCAGCCTCATCGGCGAGGGCACCCAGGTGCACGGCGAGCTGCGTTTCGACGCCGGCCTGCGCATCGACGGCGAGGTGCTGGGCGACGTGGTCGCCACCGACCCGTCCAGCCTGCTGGTCATCAGCGAGAACGCGCGCGTGCAGGGCAAGGTCATGGCCGGCCACGTCATCATCAACGGCCAGGTGCACGGCCCGGTGATGGCCACGGCGCTGCTCGAACTGCAGCCCAAGGCGCGCATCGTGGGCGACGTGCACTACGAAGCCCTTGAAATGCACCAGGGCGCCACCATCGATGGAGTGATGAAGCACGTTCCCGCCGGCGAAGCCGAGGCCGAGCGGCCGCTGCTGAAGCTGGCTGCCGGCAACGAAGCCTGAATTTCACGGTCGCGTTGTTGCCGTCAATGACCACAGTCGCCCAGGACGCCTGGCTTTTGTGGCCCAATAGAGCCCGAAACGCATTTGCAAGGATTCCCCATGAGCGCCGTCGCCGAACTCTCCCCCGTCACCACCGAAATCCCGGGCCCGCTGGTCTTCACCGACAGCGCCGCGCTCAAGGTCAAGGAACTGGTCGACGAGGAAGGCAACCCCGAGCTGAAGCTGCGCGTGTTCGTGCAGGGCGGCGGCTGCTCCGGCTTCCAGTACGGCTTCACGTTCGACGAGGCCGTGGCCGAGGACGACACGCAGATGAGCAAGAACGGCGTCACGCTGCTGATCGACGCCATGAGCCTGCAGTACCTGGCCGGCGCCGAGATCGATTACAAGGAAGACCTGCAGGGCGCCCAGTTCGTCATCAAGAACCCGAACGCCACCAGCACCTGTGGCTGCGGCTCGAGCTTCTCGGCCTGAGCGTCCACGCTTCCCGAACGACGGCGCCTGCGGGCGCCGTTTTCGTTTCCAGGCCCGCGACGCCGGCTACGCCGACTATGCCGGGTAGAGCGCCCCCAGCACCCTGAAGCCCGCCGCCCCCGTGACGCCCGGATGGTTGCCCGGCCGGCGCTCGCAGAACTGGCGCGCCAGCCAGGCGAAGGCCGCGGCCTCCACCTGCTGCGCAGGCAGCCCGGCGGCGCCGGTGGCCGCCACAGCCAAGCCCGGCCACAGCGCGGCCAGTCGGGCCATCAGCGCGCCGTTGCGAGCGCCGCCGCCGCACACCAGCAGTTCTGTCGTTGCCGGCGCCGCGTGGCGGATGGCGTCGATGGCGCTGCGGGCGGTGAGCTCCAGCAGGGTCGCCTGCACGTTGGCGGGCGCGCGCGTGACGCCCGCGCGTGCGAGGGCCTGCGCGAGCCAGTCGGCGTTGAACAGGTCGCGGCCGGTGCTCTTCGGAGCGGCCTTGCGGAAGTAGGCGTCCGCCAACAACTCCACCAGCAGCAGCCCGTCCACCTTGCCGCTGGCGGCCCAGCGGCCGTCGTCGTCGTAGGCGGCGTCGGTGTGCAGCTTGCACCAGTGGTCCATGAGCGCGTTGCCCGGGCCGGTGTCGAAGCCGACCAGCGAAGCGGGCGCTGACTCATCCGTGGCCGACAGCAGCGTCACGTTGGCGATGCCGCCCACGTTGAGCACGGCGCGCGGCGTGGGGCCGGCGAATACGTCGCGGTGGAAGGCGGGCACCAACGGGGCGCCCTGGCCGCCGGCGGCCACGTCGCGGGTGCGGAAGTCGCACACCACGTCGATGCCACACGACTCGGCCAGCAGGGCACCGTTGTTGAGCTGCAGCGTGAAGCCGGTGCCGTCGAACTCGCCGGGGCGGTGGCGCACGGTCTGGCCATGCGAGCCGACGGCGCGGACGGCCTGAGGCTCGATGTCGGCGTTGTTGAGCAGGTGGGCGACCACTTCGGCCTGCAGGCGCGCCAGCGCGTTGGCGGCGAGCGCGGCGCGCTGGAGCTCGTCGGGGCCGCTGGTGTTCAGGGCCAGCAGCTCGGCGCCGAGCGAGGCCGGCATGGCCACGTGCGCGTCGGTGACCACGTGCACGCCGTCGGCGAAGTCGACCAGCACGCCGTCGACGCCGTCCAGGGACGTGCCGCTCATCAAGCCGATGTAGAGGGTCATGAATGCAGGACGCGCCGGGTTCGTCTGGGCGAACGCGGCGCGTCGGGGTTGTTCGTGAACGAGGCGTTCAGTCTACGCGGGCGGGCTGGATGCCCAGCGACTCGGCCACCGCCAGCTCGGACTTGAGCTGGCCGGCCAGCGCGGCGAAGCGCGGGCGCGAGGCGTTGTCGAGCGTGAGCGTCTCGGCGGACTTGGCGATGGTGAGCGGATCCTTCACGACGCCGGCCACGCGGAACTCGAAGTGCAGGTGCGGGCCGGTGGCCCAGCCGGTCATGCCGACGTCGCCGATGTGCTCGCCCTGGTCGACGTGCTCGCCGCGCTTCACGTCGATCTTGCTCAGGTGGGCATACACCGTCATGCGGTTGTCGGAGTGCTGGATCTGGATGACGTTGCCGTAGCCATTTTGCTGGCCCGCGAACGCCACCACGCCGTCGCCCACCACGTGGACGGCCGTGCCGATGGGCGCGCCGTAGTCGACGCCCTCGTGGCGCTTCCATTCCTTGAGGATCGGGTGGAAGCGCATCGAGAACCCGGAGGTGATGCGCGAGAACGCGAGCGGGCTGGCCAGGAAGGCGCTGTGCTTGCTGCGGCCGGACAGGTCGAAGTACGCCCCCTTGCCGGACGGGTCGGCGAACCACACCGACGAGAAGGCGTGGCCGTTGTTGACGAACTCGGCGGCCAGCACCTTGCCGGCGCCCTGGTTCCAGGGGATGGGCTCGCCGTCGGCGGTGAGCGCCTCGTAGACCACGCTGAATGTGTCGCCCTTGCGCAGCTCGCGATGGAAGTCGATGTCGGTGGAGAACATCTCGGCCATCTGCGTGGCGATCGGGTCGGGCACGTTGGCGTCGTCGGTTGCGGCGAACAGCGAGCTGCGCACGGTGCCGGTGGCCAGGCGCGACGTGGCGCCCAGCGGCACCGTCTCGAGCTTGCTGGCGAAGCCGTGCTCTCCGCGGGCGATGGTCAGGCGCGAGAAATGGGTGGCGAACTGGTCGTCGCGCTCGGCCGGGTAGCGCACCACGAGCGCGGACAGCCTGCCCGCGTCATCGGTGGTGGCGGACACGAGCTTGCCCGCGCGACCCTGCCACAGCTTGCGCGAGGTGGCGTCGGACTGCAGGAAGGCGTCGAGCTCGACGTCGGCCACGCCCAGGCGCTTGGTGAGGGTGCCGGCGGTGTCGTTGGCGCGCGTGACGTCGCTGCGCGCCAGCACCAGGTGCTGCGCCGCCAGCGCGTCGAGCTGGGTGTCGATGTTCTCGGGCGTGAAGGCCTCGACGACGAGGCGCTTGGGCAGCGCGGACGCATCGGGCGCCATCGGCGCGATGCCGAAGGCGGTGCCCGCCAGGGCGCCCAGGACGGTGACGGTACCGGCGGCGAGGCGGCGGGGATGGGTGTGGGCCCAGTTCGCGATGCGACCGAGGAACGATTGAACGGCGGTCTCGACCGCCTTTTCGGCTTGGTTCAGGGAATCCAACGACAGCTTCCAGCGGGTGGAACTCGGGTTCGGCACTTGCCGCATCCCCGCTCCGGTTTGAAGAATCCGCATCCTGGGCAGGGAGTGCCTGCTTGTGCGCGCTTAGAATCGAGCGACTATTTCGATGAAGTTGTTGATAAAACACGACAGAGACATTGAAATCGCCAGCTTTTGCTCGCTGGGTCGGCGGCCCTGTGGTAAAGCACCCCCGCCCAGAGCGAGCGACTATAGCAGTGGGCCGTAAAGTTGATCCCCCGAAAGAGGGAGCTTTACAGTCTCTTTTACAAGCCTTGCAAGTTTTGCGCCGCTGGCGTTCGACGGGCCGGGCCATGCCGCTTTCGCCTTTTTCGCCGATGACCTCCACGCCGACCCCCGCCCAACCCTCCGACCGCGTCCTCGAGGCGATGCAGATCAGCCTGCGCGGCTGCGACGAACTGCTGCCGCAGGCCGATTGGCTGAAGAAGCTGGTGCGATCCGAGGCCACCGGCACCCCGCTGCGCATCAAGCTCGGGCTCGATCCGACCGCACCGGACATCCATGTCGGCCACACCGTGGTGCTCAACAAGATGCGCCAGCTGCAGGACCTGGGTCACACCGTCATCTTCCTGATCGGCGACTTCACCTCGCTGATCGGCGACCCGTCCGGGCGCAACAACACCCGGCCGCCGCTCACGCACGAACAGATCAAGTCCAACGCCGAGACGTACTACAAGCAGGCCAGCCTGGTGCTCGATCCCGACAAGACCGAGATCCGCTACAACAGCGAGTGGAGCGACCCGTTGGGCGCCCGCGGCATGATCCAGCTGGCCGCCAAGTACACCGTGGCGCGGATGATGGAGCGCGACGACTTCACCAAGCGCTTCGCCGCGCAGACGCCCATCAGCGTGCACGAGTTCCTGTACCCGCTGATGCAGGGCTACGACTCGGTGGCACTCAAGAGCGACATCGAGCTGGGCGGCACCGACCAGAAGTTCAATCTGCTGGTGGGACGCCACCTGCAGCAGGAGTACGGCCAGGTGCCGCAGTGCATCCTCACGATGCCGCTGCTGGAGGGCCTGGACGGCGTCGAGAAGATGTCGAAGTCCAAGAACAACTAC
>JBBQYL010000260.1:0-6501 GCA_038208735.1 Burkholderiales bacterium | reverse complement strand
GCGTGTTGGCGCGATCGGCGGCGCGGCCGCGCCATCGGCGGGCAGCAGCAGCCGCGGCGCGCCGACGAGCCCGCCGTTGGCCAGCGCACGGTAGGCGTTGGCCAGCGACAGCAGCGTCACCTCGGGCGAGCCGAGCGCGATGCTGTAGCCGTAGAAGTCGCCGGGCCGGCGGATGGGCAGGCCCAGCGCCACCAGGCGGCGCGCGAAGCGGTCGGGCGTCACCATCACCGCGGTGCGCACGGCCGGCACGTTCAGCGACGAGCCGAGGGCGGTGCGCACGCTGACGCGGCCCTTGAAGTCGTGGTCGTAGTTCTGCGGGATGTAGAGGCCCGAGGGCGTGTGCAGGCGCGTGGGCGCGTCGTCCAGCACCGAGGCGGCCGTCACCCAGCGCCGCTCGATGGCCTGCTCGTAGAGGAAGGGCTTCAACGTGGAGCCGGCCTGGCGTGGGGCGACGACGGCGTCCACCGCGGCGGCCTGCGACAGGTCGCCGCTGGAGCCCACCCACGCCAGCACGTCGCCGGTGGCGTTGTCCAGCACCACCACCGCGCCGTCCTCCACGTCGCGGTCGCGCAGCTCGGCCAGTTGCCGGCGCAGGGCGTCGCGGGCGCGTCGCTGCGCGCCAGCGTCCAAGGTCGTGCGCAGCGTGGCCGGGGGCGACGCCTTGCCGATCGACTTCAATGCCTGGCGGGCGAAGTGCGGCGCCAACTGCTCGCCGGCGTCGGCCGACGGGTTCGACGCGTTCGCCGCGTTCGCCGCGCGGCCCAGCATCAGCTCGGCGAAGCCCTGCGCGGTGGCGCAGTCGGCGCCGCGCCCCTGCACCTTCAGCACGCCGCAGGCGCGCTGGCCGACCACGGCCGGCGCCGCGTTGGGCGCGCGCAGCAACGCCGCGGCCACGGCCGACTCCTGGGCGTCGAGCCCCGACGGCGCCTTCTGGAACAACGCCTGCGACATCGCGGCCACGCCCACCTGCTCGCCGCGGAACGGCACCAGGTTGAGCCAGGCCTCCAGGATCTGGTCCTTCGTCCAAGTGCGCTCGAGGCGCAGCGCGGCGGCGGCCTGGCCGATCTTCATGCCCACGCTGCGCCCGCCGCGCGGCAGCGCCAGATCGGGGTCGAGCAGGCCCGCCAGCTGCATCGTGATGGTGGACGCGCCGCGCGTGCCGCCCGCGTCGGCGCGGCCGAGGGCGGCGCCGGCCACGGCCGTCCAGTCGACGCCCCCGTGCCGCAGGAAGCGCTGGTCTTCCGACGCGATGGCCGCGGCGCGCAGCGCCGGCGAGATCTGCGCCAGCGGCACCCACGCGCCGCGCCGCGCGTGCGTGTCGGTGCGCACCGTCTGCACCGGCTGGCCATGGCGATCGAGCAGCACCGTCTGGGAACTGCGCCAGCCGCCTCGCACCTGCTCGAACGACGGCGTGCCCGCGTGCGCCGCCACGCAGGCGGCCAGCACGGCCGCCGCGACCAGGGGACGAAGTCGGCGTTGGATCACGGCTCCACCGTGAACGCCGCGTTGGGCGACTCGCCGAACATCTCGGGCGCGTACATCGCCTCGACATGCGTCTGCGGCAGGCCGAAACGGCCCGGGTTGTTCAGACGCATCGTGTATTCGACGCTGAACGCGCCCTTGGGCAGGTAGCGGTAGTAGGCGCGGAAGGCCTCGAAGCCGCGCTCCTGGTACGCGAGCCAGCCGCGCGAGTCGTCCTTCTCGGTGCCGGTGCTGATCTGGTCGTCGTTGCCCAGGCCGGTGCCCAGCATCGCCGCGCCACCCGGGATCGGGTCGTTGATCACCACCCAGGTAGCGTCGGCCTGCACGTCGATGTCCAGGTGCACGCGCACGACGTCGCCGCGCGACCATTTGCCCTTCACCTTCTGCTCCACCGGCGTCAGCGTCTTCGTGACGCGGTAGCCGCTGCCGAACGGCGCCGTGACCGGCACCGCCGCGCGCGACGTGACGGTGACCCACGGCTTGCCGACGCCGTCGTGGTCGATCTGCAGCGTGGCGTCGGCCTTGTTGCCCGCCACGCCGAAGCCCGCGGGCCAGCCGAGCGGCAGCCTGGTGCCGGCTGGAATCTTCGACCAGTCGAGCGCGCTCGTCGCTCCGGGCGCGCCGAAGCCCGCTCGCGTCGTGCCCCGCACCGGCACCGTCTCGAACTTCTTCGAGAAGGCCTCCATGGCGACGCTGCCCCACGCGTTGGCCACGGTGGTCGACCAGCGCCCCGCCTGCTGGCGTTGCAGCGTGCCGGTGACGATGCGCGGCACGTCGTCGGCCCAGCCGGCGCGACCCAGCACGGCCAGCGTCATGCGCACGCTGTTGACGTCGCCGTTGCTCATGAGCCACCACCAGCTGTCGTCGCGCTCGGTGGAGAAGCCCAGGCGCGTGCCCTGCACGTTCAGCCGGGCGCGCAGCACCTGCTCGGCCTCCGCGATGCGCTTGGCGCGATCAGGGATGGCCGGCACGCGATCGAGCACCTGCAGCCAGTCGATGACCGCGCCGGTGGGCCACTGGTTGGGCAGGATCTGGATCGAGTCGATCATGCGCGGCTGCACCTTGCCGTAGCGGCTCAGGGCCTCCAGCGCCGCAAGCTTGCGCACGTCGAGGTCGCCGTTCTTCAGGAAGGCCGGGCGCCAGAAATCGCGTTCTACCTTGCCATCGACGAAGCCGATCAGCCCGCGCTGCATGCTGGCCTTGGCGTCGTCGGGCAGCGCGAAGTCGTAGCCCAGCTTCGTGGCCTCGTCGCTGATGGCCAGCACGTAGGCCGTCAGGCTGTCGCTGCCGGTGCGCGGCAGACTGCTCGGGAAGTAGTTGAGCAGCCCGTCCTCGTCCTGGTACAGCGCGGCCTGGTTCATCAAGGCGTGCCAGTGCGCGGGGTCGCGCAGCCCGATGGAGATCGACGCCTGCTGCTCGAAGCAGATCCACGGATAGCGATCGAAGAAATCGCGCACGCCGGGCAGCCCGTCGCCCAGCTTCGGCTTGAGCGCCACGTCGACGCCGCCGCGCAGCTTGCCCGTGCCGTCGGCCAACGCGTTGACCGGCGGCGCGATGGGAATGCGCAACGTCTTGTCCAGCTGCACCAGCGTGGCCTGCTGCACCGTCACCGGCACGGCGGGCACGATCTTCTGCGCGAACTTCATGCGGTCGTGCGCGGCGCCGGCGTCGGCCGCCACCGACCACGCGACGCCGCTCACGTTGAACGGAACGTCCACGTCCCACGCCACGTCCACCGCCGTGCCCGCGGGAATGCTCACCGACTGCGTCTGCAGCGACTGCGCGCCCGCCGAGGCGGCCATGGCCGCCGTCATCGCCGCCCTGGACGAATTGCGCAGTGTGAACATCGCCTTGTAATGGTCGCCCTCGCGCACCAGCGGCGGCACGCCGGAGACGATCTGCAGGTCCTGCGTGGCCGCGATCGTGGCCTGGCCGGTGCCGAACAACGCCTGCTGCGCGCCCTGCACCACATCGGCGATGGCGACGATTCGGAAGCTGGTGAGCGAGTCGTTGAGCGGCACCTGCACGACGGCCTCGCCCTTGGCGTCGAGCACCACGCTCGGGTTCCACAGCAGCAAGGTGTCGAACAGTTCGCGCGTAGGGAACTGGCCGCCGCCGCCGCCCGGTGGCGCCGACTTCTTGCCGAAGTGGCGCTTGCCGATGATCTGCATCTGCGCGGTGGCGGTCTCCACACCGTAGTCGCGGCGCCGGATCATCGCGCCCAGCAGGTCCCAGCTGTCGTTGGGCCGCAGGGCGAGCAGCGCCTCGTCCACCGCGGCCAGCGTCACCTCGGTGCCCGCGGGCGCCGCGCTGCCGTCGGGCAGCGTCACCTTGATGCGCACCTGGCTCGTGGCGCGGATCGGGTACGTGGCCTTGTCGGGCACCACCTCCACCTTCAGGCGGTGCGCGGCGATCCCCACCTCGATCTCGGTGATGCCGAACTTGAACGCGGGCTTGGCCAGGTCCACCATCGCGGTGGGCGCCTGGTATTCATTGCCGCCGTCGCGCCACGCGCGCCACCACTCGACGGGCGTCTTCCAGCCCCAGGTGAACAGCGAGTACCACGGCACCTCGCGCACGCGTCCGCGCACCGCGAGCACCGACACGAACACGTTGGGCGCCCACTCGGCCTTCACCGGCAACGAGAGGGTGGGGTCACGGCCGTCGAGTTGCACGGTGCGCGTCTCGATGATGCCGTTGCGCTCGATGGCCACCAGCGCCGTAGCGTGGCGGAACGGGCTGCGCACCTGGAATTTCGCCACCTGGCCCGGCTCGTAGGCGCGCTGCTCGGGCAGCACGTCCATGCGGTCGTCGTTGGCGCTGCCGAACCACACCTCGCCCGCGCGCGTCACCCACACGCTGGACGCGGCGCGCGCGAGATGGCCCTGCGCGTCCCTGGCCTGCGCGATGAGCTCCACCTGGCCCGAGGCCTCCAGCGTGGCCTCGCACAGCACCAGGCCGCGCGCGTCGCTCTTGCCCGAGCAGACCTCGCCCAGGTCCTCGTCGACGTTCTTGTTGTCGTAGGCGTAGAAGCCGCCCACCAGGCGCTTGCGCGCCGACAACGAGCGATGGATGACGGCGCGCACGCTGACGTCGACGCCGGCCATCGGCTTGCCCCGGGTATCGAGCGCCACCACCTGCGCCGGCAGCTTCTGGTGCACAGACACCCAGTCGTCGGTGCGCACGCCCAGCACCACGCCCGAGGGCCATAGCGGCAGCGTCTGGCTGAGCGTCTGCACCTCGCCGTTGGGGTCGGCGTAGGTGGCCTGCACCAGCAACTCCTTGGGCGCCGTCACGGGCGGGAGCTTGGACAGCGTCACCTTGCCCGCGCCGGCCTTGTCCAGCGTGACGGGCAGCTTGTCGGCCACCAGCTTCGAGTGGGTGTCGCGTTGCGACACCATGCGGTCGGCGTCGCCCTCGTCCACATCGTCCTCGCTGAACATCGCGCCGTCGCCGGAGCGCTCGTCCGTCTTCGGGGAGGCGGGCGGATCGAAGTGGAAGCCGGGGTAACGCAGCACCGGCACCGCCTGCGACAGGTCGATGTCGCGCAGCTGCGCCGACACCTTCAGCGGCAGGTTGGCGGCGCCGCCGCCGTTGCCGTAGTTCACCATCACGTCCATCGTGAGCGTGCGCGGATCCACCTGCGGTCCGGCCGGTGGCACCAGGCGTCCGATCATCGCGGGCAGGCGAAACTCCTCCACGCGGAACGAGCCGGTCTGCGCGGCCACCGTCTCGCCGAACTGCAGGCTGACGTCGTAGACGCCCAGCTTGGCGTCGTCGGGGATCTTGAACGCCGTCTCGGCGTAGCGGCCGACGCGCCACTTCAGCGGGAAGTCGAAGTGGTCGCCCGAGCCCTCGTGCGTGATGCGCAGCGTGGTGGGCAGCGCGTTCGCGTCGACCATGCCGAGTCCGGTGAGCAACTCGCGGCGGGCGTGGCTCTTCATCGACACCGTCTGGCCGGCGCGCAGCAACGTGCGATCCATCACCGTATGGAACAGCTCGCGCGACACCTCGCCGCCGCCGCCCGACGAGTTCAGGTTGAAGCGCCAGGCCTCGATACCCTCCTGCCAGGTGGACCACACGAAGGCCAGGTCGGCGCGGCCCTTGGCGTCGGTCTTGCGGGCGCTCACGAAGTAGCCTTGCGGCCGGCCCGATTGCCCCGACCAGCGGCCGTTGCGCTGGCCCGAGCAGCGCTCGTACTCCAGGCGGGGGAGCGGCTTGTCGATGCGCGCGAAACCCTGCGCATCGGTCTGGCCACTCCACGCCTTGTTGCCCTGGCAGTCGGACACCTGCACCGCCGCGCCGGCCACCGGCTGGCCCTTGTCCAGCGTGGTCACCCACGCGCCGGAGTTGACGGGCGCCCACTTGAAATGCACGGCCAGGTTGGTGACCAGCACACCGGTGCGCACGTACATCGGCGCCTTGCGATCGAGCAGCGCCTCGCCCAGGCGCGGCGACTCGATCTCGACGACGTGGTACCCCGGCTGCGGCAGCGGAATGCCGATCACCTCGAACGGATGCGGCTCGGTCCGCGACTCGAGCGGCAGCTTGACCGCGTGCACGTTGGGCGCCTTGTTCAGCAGGCTCACGGTGCGCGTCTGCACCGCGTTCGGGTCCTGGGCGTTGACGTCGCCCTCGTCGGCGTCCTCGTCCTGCTCCGCCTGGGTCTTCGCGCGGCCGTGGTCCTTGGCGTCGCGCGCCGGCCTCGCCTTCGCCGGCGCGGGCGGCAGCTTGATGCCCAACTCCTGTTCCACCGTCGCGCGGTCGAGCGAGGTCTCGTCGTAGCGCGCCACGCGGGCGAACCACTGGATGATGGCCGCGTCGTCGGTGAGCATGAGATCGCGCGCCGGCGCGCCGCCCAGGCTCACGGCCTTGACACCGACCGCGCCCTCGATCTTGCGCACCGTGAGCGGCAGCACGGGCTCGGCATCGAGCTCGAGGATGCCGAAGGTGGCGGCCGGGAACTTGGCCAGCGGCGGCGCGTCCGACGTGCGGGTGGCCAGGGGGAACTGGGCGGCG
>JBBQYL010000259.1:0-6532 GCA_038208735.1 Burkholderiales bacterium | reverse complement strand
AGCCGGCCGGCGCGCACGCGGCCCGGCTCGTCGACGAGGCCCATGATCGCCAGTGCGCTGACGCTCTTGCCCGAGCCCGACTCGCCGACGATGCCGACGACCTCGCCGGCGTTCACGTGGAAGGAGACATCGTCGACGGCGACGAGCGAGGTGCCGCCGGCGGCCGGGAAGTCGACGGTCAGGCCGCGAACTTCGAGCAGCATCGTCACGCTCACACCTCGGCCAGTGCGCGAGCCTGCTGGAGAACCAGCTCGACCGCTGCGTCCTGCTGATCTGGCGGGTACTTGTACTTTCGCAGGATGCGCTTGACCATCAGTCGCAACCGAGCCTGCACGCTCTCGCGCGCGGACCAGTCCACGGTGAGGTTCTTGCGCAGGTTTTCTGCCAGCTCGTGCGCGATCTTCTTCAACGTCTCGTCGGTCAGCTCGCGCACCGCCGATTCGTTGCTGGCCAGTGCGTCGTAAAAGCGGACTTCGTCTTCGCTCAGCCCGAGCTGCTCGCCGCGCGCTGCGGCCTCGCGGAATTTCCTCGCCATCTGCACCAGCTCTTCCATCACCTGCGCGGCTTCGATGGACCGGTTCTGATAGCGCTGCACCACGTCGGTCAGCATGTCGGAGAACTTCTTGTTCTGGACCACGTTGCTGGCGAAGCGTGACTTGATCTCGCCTTGAAGGAGCCGCTCCAGCAACTCGACCGCCAAGTTGCGTTCCGGCAGGTTGCGAACCTCAGCGAGAAAGGCGTCGTCCAGGATGCCGATGTTCGGTTTGTCCAGACCCACGGCGTCGAAGATGTCGACGACCTCCTCGGACACCACGGCCGCGTTGATGATCTGGCGCACGGCCAGTTCGCGCTCCTCGTTCGTCTTCTTGGCAGCGCTGATCTCGCGCTTGGTGAGGATCACCTTCACCGCCTGGAAGAACGCCACTTCTTCGCGCACGGCCTTGGCCTCGTCGAGCGTGCAGCAGAGCGTGAACGCCTTGCTCATCGCCAGCGCCAGATCGGCGAACCGCTTCTTGCCGTCGCGCCCCTGCGACGAGGCCAGGCCCAGCACGAAGTTGGCGGCGCCGGCCAGGGTCTTGTGCCCGCCCAAGAGGAAGCCGCTGTAGTCGTGGCCGTGGAGCAAGCCGCGCAGCGCATCCAGCTTCTCCGCGAGCACGCTGAAGGCTTCATGCGCATCCACCGTCGGCCGGCCACGGCCCTGGCTGGCGGTGTACTCCTTGAGGGCCGACTTCAGCTCGTTGGCGATGCCGATGTAGTCGACCACCAGCCCGCCCTGCTTGTCCTTGAACACCCGGTTCACGCGGGCGATGGCCTGCATCAGGTTGTGACCCTTCATCGGCTTGTCGACGTAGAGCGTGTGCACGCAGGGCGCGTCGAAGCCGGTGAGCCACATGTCGCGCACGATCACGAGGCGCAGCGGGTCGGCCGCGTCCTTGAAGCGCTTCTCGAGCCGCTTCTTGATCTGTGCGCTGTGGACGTGCGGGCGGAGCAGCGCCTTGTCGCTGGCGGAGCCGGTCATCACGATCTTGATCGTGCCGGCTTCGGAGTCCGCACTGTGCCAGTCGGGCCGCAGCCTCACGATCTCATCGTAGAGGTGCACGCAGATCTCGCGGCTCATCGCAACGACCATGGCCTTGCCGGTCTGTGCCTTGTCGCGCTCCTCGAAGTGCGCGACGAGGTCTGCCGCCACGCTGACGATGCGCGGCTCGGCGCCGACCACTTTCTCGAGCGCCGCCCAGCGGCTCTTCAGCCTGGTCTGCTGGCCTTCTTCCTCGTCTTCGGCGAGTTCGTCGACCTCGTCGTCGATGGTGGCCAGCTCGTCGGCTTTGAGCCCCAGCTTGGCGAGCCGGCTCTCGTAGTAGATGGCGACCGTGGCGCCGTCTTCCTTGGCCTGCTGCATGTCGTAGACGCTGATGTAGTCGCCGAACACCGCGCGCGTGTCGCGGTCTGCGCCGGAGACCGGCGTGCCCGTGAAAGCCACGAAGGTGGCGTTCGGCAACGCATCGCGCAGGTGCTGGGCGTAGCCGACCTGGTAGCGGTCGACCGTGGGCGCGAGTCCGGCCTTGTACGCGGGCGGCTCACCGCTCCCGGTGGTCAGCACCGTCGGCGCGCCGCCACCGCGCTTCGGCGACTTCACGGCCTTCAGCTTCGCGTCGAAGCCGTACTGCGTGCGATGCGCCTCGTCGGCGATGACCACGACGTTGCGGCGGTCGGAGAGGAGCGGAAACGTGTCTTCGTCTTCGCCGGGCATGAACTTCTGGATCGTGGCGAACACGATGCCCCCGCTGGGCCGGTTGCCCAGCAGCGCGCGCAGCTCCTGCCGTGTGCCCGCCTGCACTGGCTGCTCGCGCAACAGGTCCTGCGCCAGCGAGAACACGCCGAACAGCTGGCCGTCGAGATCGTTGCGGTCGGTGATGACGACGATGGTCGGGTTCTCCATCGCCGGCTCCTGCATCACGCGCGCCGCGAAGCAGGTCATCGTGATGCTCTTGCCGCTGCCCTGCGTGTGCCACACCACGCCGCCCTTGCCACGCAGCGCCGGCGCGCTGTCGACGCGGGAGGCGGCCACCACCTGCGCGATGGCCGCGCGCACCGCGTGGAACTGGTGGTAGCCGGCGATCTTCTTCACCAGCGTGCCGTCGTCCTCGAACAGTACGAAGCAGCGCAGGAGCTCCAGCAGCATCGGCGGCGCGAGCACGCCGCGCACCAGCGTCTGCAGTTCGTTGAACGGGCCCAGCGGGTCGAGCGTGGCGCCGTCGATCGTGCGCCAGCCCATGAAGCGCTCGGCGTCGGCCGAGAGCGAGCCGAGCAACGCGTCGCTGCCGTCGGAGATCACCAGCAGCTCGTTGTACTGGAAGATGTCGGCGACCTGTGCCTTGTAGGTCTGTATCTGGTGAAACGCCTTCCACACGTCGGCGTTGGGGTCGGCCGGGTTCTTCAGCTCGATGAGCACCAACGGCAGGCCGTTGACGAACAGCACGATGTCGGGCCGGCGGGTGTGATGCGGGCCGGTGATGGAGAACTGGTTCACCGCGAGCCACTCGTTGCTGCGCCAGTCGGCCCAGTCGACCAGGCAGACGAAGTCGCCGCGTGTTTCGCCCTCGCGCTGGTATTGCACCGGCACGCCCGCGACCAACAATCGGTGGAACTGGCGGTTGGCGGCCAGCAGCACGGGCGTTCCGAGGTCCAGCACCTGCCGGATCGCGTCGTCGCGCGCGGCTGCCGGCATGCCGGGGTTCAGCGCGGCCACCGCTCGGCGCAGGCGAGGGACCAGCACGATTTGCTTGTAGTTGTCGCGCTCGGGCGTGCTGCCGTCGGGTGCCAGCTCGGGCCCGTGCCGGTGCTGCCAGCCCACCTCGGCCAGCCAGCCGAGGGTTTCCTGTTCGAGCTGGTCTTCGGTCATTGCCCTACCCGCCTGGAGTGCGCGCCTGCCGGCGGCGCCAGCAGCACGGCATTCAGGGCCAGGTTGACGAAGTAGTTGGTGCGCCCGATCTTGTGCTTGGCCACGAACCCGCCGGCCGCGAGTGCGTCGAGGTACTTGGCGGCCGTGAGCCGCGACACGTTCAGGTCGCGCTGCACGTATTCGATCTTGGTGTACGGGTGCGTGAACAGGTTGTTGATCAGGTCCTGGCTGTAGAAGCGGTAGCCCTCGCGGATGCGATGCTTGTAGTCGAACAGCGCGGCCTTGATGCCCTGGATGGTGGCGATGCCCTGCATGGCGGTCTGTTCCACCGCGTCGAGCATGTACAGCACCCACTCCTCCCAGCGGTCTTCCTCGCGCACCGCCTGCAGCAGGCGGTAGTAGTCGGCCTTGGTTCGGACGACGTGGCTGCTCAGGTAGAGCACGGGGATGTCGAGCAGGCCCTCCTTGACGAGGTAAAGCACGTTCAGGATTCGCCCCGCGCGGCCGTTGCCGTCGTAGAACGGGTGGATGCTCTCGAACTGATGATGGATGAGCGCCATCTTCACGAGCGGATCGGCCGCGAACAGGTGGTCGTCGTTGACGAATCGTTCCAGCCCGGTCATCAGCTTCACGATGTCGGCAGGGTTCTGCGGCGGCGTGTACACCGTGCGTCCGCCGCCGTCCTTCAACGCGGTGCCGGGGAGCTTGCGAAACCCCGCGTTGTTCTGCTCCAGCTCGGCCTGGATGTCGATGATGTGATTGGCCGTGAGCAGGCCGGTCGCCGCCACGCACTCGAAGCCGACACGAAGCGCCTGGCGGTAGCGCAGCACCTCCTTAGCGGCGGGGTTCGCAATGGCATCGGGCAGCACATCGCCCTTGAACAGTTCGTCGTGCGTGGTGACGATGTTCTCGATCTCGGAACTGTCCTTGGCTTCCTGCAAGCCCAGGGTGCTGATCAGGATGCCCTGGTTCGGAATCGAGGCCGCCACGCCCTTCAGCTCGGCGAGCTGCCGGCTGCTGCTGGCCAGCTTCTTCAGAATCGCCGGCGTGTCGAAGCGCGCGGCGTCGAGTTGCTCGAGCGGGGCGATGTCAGGCATGGCGGCTGCGGCAACGTGTCAATGTGTATAGAAAACCGGATTTCCTATGCATGTTAGTCGTCATCTGCTCGGAGAGCCCGACTTTTTATGCACATGGGCCGGCGTATGAAAGCCTGCTTTCATACGGGACGCGGCCATGAAAGAGCGCTTGCCTAGCCGTGGCTCAGTTCCGCCTCGGCTTCCGGCAGGCGAAGTTGGCCGGAGATCAGGCGGGGGAGGAGGGTGTCGCGGAGGGTGCCAAGGGTTTCGGCCTGAAAAAGGTTTGCCTTCACGCGCTCCAACATCGGAGCAATCGCCAGTGTGTATTTCGTTGCTACCTCCAACGAAGGAACAACAAGCGGGAATGCAGCAAGGTCGGCCCATCCGATGCGAGGCATCTTCGCGCCATTCGAAAGCCGGTCTGCGTAGTCGATGAGCACAGTGCTGAACAGTTGCATCACAGTGAACCCGTAGAAGCCACGCTGCTTCGCTTGGCAAACCAATATGTCTGTCGAGCACACCCCGTCAAAGGGAGCGACTACTACCTTGTGGAAGTACGGCCGCAACTTCCCAAACAGCACATCCCCTTCACCAAATTTCACCTTCGCGCTCTCCAATCCGGCAGCGGTTCCCCAATTTACAAGACTGAGAGATTTGCGCGGCACATGCTCCAAGCCGACATAGTGAATCGAACCATCAAGATCCGATGGTCGGATCTGCGACTTGATCGCCTGCGCAAGATCACCGAGAACACCAACGCGCCACCCTATCGGCACTAACCCAAATGCCGACTCCTCGAAGCCGTCCGGAAACAAGGCCGCCGTGGCTTCGTCCATGCCGGTCGGCGCCAGGCCTTGCTGCTTGGCGCGAACGGGATCGAAATCGACGAACCACGACTTGAACAGCGCCTGCGCGATGGCTTCGAGGGTGGCGTTGGTTTCGCGCAGGAGGGCGATGCGGTCGTCGAGCGCACCTACTACCGCTACAAGTTGCGCCTGAACTGGCAAAGGCGGGCACGGAAGGATGATTCGATTGAGATTGCCTTGCGTCAGCTTCGGCATCACCGCGCCGGTCAAGTAGGAGCTGATGTCCGTATTCAGAAGGGCATAGCGGAGGTAACGGGTATCCGCCAACTCATTGCCAGTCACTATGTGTGCATGGTTGTTGACTCAAAACCGATCGCTTGCCAGAAACGCGATTGGGGTCTGGCGCGTCCGTAGGTTCTCGCCATCTTCACCAACCAAGAGGTGCAGACCGTCAAACAGATAGCCGTCGACGTAGTCAACTACACCCGACGCCCCGTAGTACGGAAATGGGCCTGGCTTGCGATCTGACTCTTTAACTGGCCGGCGCTTGCGTCGTGATTGACCGTCAACTCACTGAAAGGTCGCAAAGGCCATTCAGAACTCATATCCAATCTCCGCAAGCCTGAGACGAATTGTGCTGTCGAGCTCTGTCCCCTTCGCCATCTGCTCGCCCAACTTCTCCGTCAATGCCTGCATCTTGGCGGCGAAACCTTCATCGTCGTCGACCACGGCCTCGGCCCCCACATACCGACCCGGCGTCAGCACATGTCCGTGCTCGGCGATCTCGGCCAGCGTCACGCTGCGGCAGTAACCTGCCACGTCCGCATACTCGCCCGCCTCCGCATCGCCTCGCCATGAGGCCGCGGTGCCGGCGATCCGGTCGATCACCTCATCGGTCAGCTCGCACTGCACCCGGCTGATCATCACCGCCAGCTTGCGCGCGTCGATGAACAGCACTTCGCCTTTGCGCGCCCGCTTGTCCTTGGTCAGGAACCACAGGCAGGCCGGGATCTGCGTGTTGAAGAACAACTGCCCCGGCAGCGCGACCATCGCTTCGACGACGTCGGCCTCGACCATCGCGGCGCGGATCCGGCCTTCGTTGTTCTGGCTCGAGCTCATCGAGCCGTTGGCGAGCACGAGGCCGGCGCGTCCGCCCGGTTTCAGGTGGTGCAGCATGTGCTGCAGCCAGCCGTAGTTGGCGTTGCCGGCGGGCGGGTCGCCGTACTGCCAGCGCGCGTCGCCGGCGA
>JBBQYL010000258.1:0-6562 GCA_038208735.1 Burkholderiales bacterium | reverse complement strand
GGCGGGTCAGCGGGAAACGCCGCGCTCGACAATGGGCTCCAAGAAGGCCAAAGGATGAAGAATGACCAGACATGGCGGTCGAACGACTTGAGAACTCGCCCCTCCGGAGCGATCGCGGCCGTGACTGCGCAAATCAATGCTCCAGCGATCAACACCATCGGATAGAGGCGGTGCAAGCGTGCGGCGGCAAATTCGCGGAAGCCCAGTCCCTGCTCGATGGCGGCCGTATAACGCAACCCAAGCACGATACCGCTCAACACGAAGAAGACATCCACGGCCAGGAAGCCGTAGAAGCCGGGCCGGATGTGCAGGAAGTCCCGATAGTGATAGATCACCACGGCGACTGCAGCAAGGCCCCGGAAGAGATCGAGCCACTCCACGCGCGCCGCAGATTTCATCGTATTTTCTCCTGTGAGCGGTGGGTCAAACCCGGCCGACTTGACTCACCGAAACACGGTGACACATCCAACTTGGAGGCGCCAGCGCTGTCCGCAGGAACAGGTTGCGCCAGAGAGTCGCCATTGTCGCAGACGCAGCGTTCCAAACGCGATTTGGCGCGGGGTTTCACCATGGCGTACACCTCGAGTGCGCACTAGTCTGGCCCGGCGCGCCCCACGCAAAGTCGGGGCGCACCCGCCACCGGTAGCGTCCATGACTCCTCCAGCCCCGTCGTCCCTCGCCCTGCAGCGCCTGTATCACTGGGAGCGCACGGCACCCGACCGGACGGTGTTCACGCAGCCCGTGGGCGGCGGGCTGCTGAAGGAGTTCACCTGGAAGGACGTGGTCGACGAAACACGTCGCATGGCGGCGTTCCTGCAGCAGCAGGGCTTCGAACCGGGCTCGCGCATCGCCATCCTGTCGAAGAACTGCGCCTGGTGGATGATGGCGGACTTTGCGATCTGGATGGCCGGCTACGTGTCGGTGCCGCTGTATCCCACGCTGGCCGCGGGCACCATCGCGCAGATCCTGCAGCACAGCGAGTCGCGCCTGATGTTCCTGGGCAAGCTGGACGATTGGGACGCGATGCGTCCCGGGGTGCCCGCCGGCCTGCCCTGCGTCAGCTTCGCGCTGTCGCCCGCCGACGTGCAGGCGCGCGCGGACATGCGCTGGGACGAGATCGTGGCGCGCACCGCGCCGCTGCCGGGCAGCCCGGTGCGCGATGGCGCCGATCTGGCCACCCTCATGTATACGTCCGGCACCACGGGCATGCCCAAGGGCGTGATGCACAGCTTCGCGAACTTCGCCTGGGCCATCGACTCGGGCCTGAAGCGCATCTCGCTGACCACCGACTCGCGCATGCTCAGCTACCTGCCGCTGGCGCACGTGGCCGAGCGCACGCTGGTCGAGCACGGGCTGCTGGCCACCGGGATGCACCTGTTCTTCGCCGAGAGCCTGCAGACCTTCGCACGCGACTTGCAGCGCGCGCGTCCCACCACGTTCTTCTCGGTGCCGCGGTTGTGGGTGAAGTTCCAGCAGGGTATCCACGCCAGGATGCCGCCGCAGCGCCTGGAGCGACTGCTCAAGATCCCGGTGGCCGGCCGCTTCCTGCGCCGCAAGATCCTCAAGGCGCTGGGCCTGGACGCCTGCCGCTACGCCGCCGGCGGCGCCGCGCCGATGCCGCCCGACCTGCTGCGCTGGTACTCGATGCTGGGCCTGGACATCATCGAGGTCTACGGCATGACCGAGAACTGCGGCGTGTCGCACGCCACCAAGGTGGACATGCGCCGCCCCGGCACCGTGGGCGTGCCCTACGACGGCGTGAAGGCGCGCCTCGATGCCGAGAGCGGCGAGATCCAGGTCAAGACCGGCTGCCTGATGCAGGGCTACTACAAGGAGCCCGAGCTGACCGCTGCCGCCTTCACCACGGACGGCTGGCTGCACACGGGCGACAAGGGCGTGGTCGAGGAGGACGGCTGCCTGCGCATCACGGGTCGCGTGAAGGACCTGTTCAAGACGAGCAAGGGCAAGTACGTGGCGCCCGCCCCCATCGAGGACAAGCTCGTGACCAACCCCGCGGTGGAGGCCTGTTGCGTGGTGGGCGCGAACTACCCGCAGCCGTTCGCGATGCTGATGCTCAACGAGGACGCCGTCGCCAGGTCGCGCGAGGCCGGCGGCCGCGCCGCGCTGGAAGACACCCTGGCCCACCACCTGCTCACCGTGAACCAGGCGCTCGACCCGCACGAACAGCTGGAGGTGCTGATCCTGATGACGGAGCCGTGGACGGTGGAGAACGGCCTGATCACGCCCACGTTCAAGATCAAGCGCAACGTGCTGGAGACGCGCTACGCGCCGGGCTTCGACCGGTGGACCTCGAGCGTGCGCAAGGTCGTCTGGGCCGACTGAACGCTCAGAACGTCGACTCCTCGTACAACGGCAACGTCAGGAACTCCGCGAACGCCTCGTCCGTGCTCATCTTCTCGAAGATCTGCGCCGCGCGGTCGAACTCGCCGACGGCCGCGGTGGACTTGATCTTGGCGAGCTCCTCGGCCACCAGCGGGCGAACCATCTCCGCGGTCACCTTGCGGCCGTCGTCGAGCACGCCCTTGGGGCTGCGGATCCATTGCCACACCTGCGAGCGGCTGATCTCGGCGGTGGCGGCGTCTTCCATCAGGTTGTGGATGGGCACGCAGCCGTTGCCGGCGAGCCAGGCGCCCAGGTAGTGGATGCCCACGTTGATGTTGTAGCGCAGGCCCGCCTCGGTGATCGGGGTTTCGGGCTGGAAGTCGAGCAGCTGGGCCTGCGTGACGTTCACGTCGGGGCGCTGCTTTTCCCATTGGTTGGGCTTGTCGCCCAGCACGGCCAGGAATTCCTTCATCGAGGCGTCGACCAGGCCCGGGTGCGCCACCCAGCCGCCGTCGTAGCCGTCGGTGGCGTCGCGCTTCTTGTCGTTGATGATGCCCTGCATCGCGACGGCGTTCTTCTCGGGGTCGTTCTTGATCGGGATCAGCGCGCTCATGCCGCCGATGGCGGGGGCGCCGCGCTTGTGGCAGGTCTTGAGCAGCAGCAGCGCGTAGGCGCGCATGAACGGCGAGGTCATCGTGACCTTGGAGCGTTCGGCCAGGCAGAAGTCGGTGTCGACCTTGAACTTCTTGATGCAGCTGAAGATGTAGTCCCAGCGGCCGGCGTTCAGGCCGGCGCTGTGCTCGCGCAGCTCGTACAGGATCTCGTCCATCTCGAACGCGGCGAGGATGGTCTCGATCAGGACGGTGGCCTTGATGCTGCCTTGCGGCAGGCCCAGCTTGTCCTGGGCGCGCACGAAGACGTCGTTCCACAGGCGCGCCTCGAGATGGCTCTCCATCTTGGGCAGGTAGAAGAACGGGCCGGCACCACGCGCGATCTGCTTCTTGGCGTTGTGGAACAGGAACAGGCCGAAATCGAAGATGCCGCCGGACACGCGCTGGCCGTCGACCAGCACGTGCTTCTCGTCGAGGTGCCAGCCGCGCGGACGCACCTGCAGCGTGGCGATGCGGTCGTTGAGCTTGTAGCTCTTGCCGTTGGCCTCCAGCGTGAGCGTGCGGCGGATCGCGGCGGCCAGGTTGATCTGGCCCTGCACCTGGTTCTCCCACTTCGGGGCGTTGCTGTCCTCGAAGTCGGTCATGTAGCTGTCGGCGCCCGAGTTGAAGGCGTTGATGACCATCTTGGCGTCGACGGGGCCGGTGATCTCCACGCGGCGGCAGGCCAGCGCGGCGGGCAACGGCGCCACCTTCCAGTCGCCTTCGCGGATGTGCGCCGTCGAGGCGAGGAAGTCGGGGCGTTCGCCGGCGTCCAGGCGCGCGGTGCGCTCCACGCGCGCGGCCAGCAGCTCCTGGCGGCGCGCCTCGAAGGTGCGGTGCAGGTCGGCGACGAAGGCCAGCGCCTCCGGCGTGAGGATGGCGTCGAAGCCCGGCTGGATGGCGCCGGAGAGGGTCATGCCCTGGGGCAGCTTGAGGCTCATGGAAGGACTCCTGGGAAGTTGAAGATCAGACGAAGAATTCGAGGACGTCGCGCAACGAGTGCCCGATGCGCGTGGGCGCGATGCCGAGCTGCTCCATCGGGGCGTCGGCGCGGTTGACCCACAGCGTGGTGTAGCCGTGCCAGGCGGCGCCGATGGCATCCCAGCAGTTGGACGACACGAACAGGATGTCGGCGGCAGGCAGGCCCAGCGCCTGCGGGCCCAGCGCGTAGGCAGCCGGGTCGGTCTTGTAGCGGCGTGTGGAATGCGCGCTGAGGATGGGGTGGAGCAGTTCGACCAGACCGGCGCTGCGCAGGGTGACGTCCAGCATGTCCGGGTCGCCGTTGGAGAGCACGCCCGTGCGGATGCCGCGCTCGGCCAGCGCCTGCAGCACGGCGCGGTTCTCCGGAAACGCCGACAGGTGCCGGTACTCGTTCATCAGGCTGTCCTCCCCTGCGGTGTCCAGCGGCAGTTGCAGCGCCAATGCGCACACCTGCAGCGCGTCGCGCGTGAGTTGCCAGAAAGGCCGGTAGCGCCCGCTCATGGAGACGAGGCGCGAGTACTCGATCTGCTTGTCGCGCCACGCGCGCGCGAGACGCTCGCCCGCGCCCGGAAACATCTGCTCGGCGCGCAGCCCCACGCTGTAGACGTCCAGCAGCGTGCCGTACACGTCGAACAGCACGGCCTTGGGCGGCTCGGGGCGATCGGAGGAGGCGGCGGCGGCGGTGGAGTCCATGGAGCGAATCTATTCCATCCTTGAATGATGATTCCCACCATAATTCGCGATTGATTGATGACTTTTCTGCAAAGATAAAGGCGTGGGGTCGGGCTTCAGCCTGAAGCCGCATTCGGATGGACAAGCTCAAGCAGATGCAATCGTTCGTGGCGGTGGCCCAGCGCGGCAGCCTGACGGCCGCGGCCCAGGCCGAAGGCGTGGCGCCCGCGGTGATAAGCCGGCGCCTGGACGCGCTGGAGGCGCGCCTGGGCGTGAAGCTGCTGACGCGCACCACGCGCCGGGTGGCGCTCACCCACGAGGGCAGCGCGTTCCTGGAAGACTGCCAGCGCCTGCTGCTGGATTTCGCGAGCGCCGAGGCCAGCGTGTCGGCCGGCGGCGTGAAGGCCAGCGGCCACCTGCGCATCACCGCGCCGGCCGGCTTCGGCCGCCGCCACGTGGCGCCGCTGGTGCCGCTGTTCCTGGCCGAACACCCGGACGTGAGCGTGTCGCTGAACCTGAGCGACCGCGTGGTGGACATCGTCAATGAAGGCGTGGACTGCGCGGTGCGCGTGGGCGACCTGCAGGATTCCAGCCTGGTGGGCGTGCGCCTGGCCGACAACCGGCGCCTCTGCGTGGCCTCGGCCGCCTACCTGAAGCGCGCCGGCACGCCGGCCACGCCGGCCGACCTGGCACGCCACGCCTGCCTGACGCTGAGCTCCGAGGCCAGCCAGCCGCGCGGCTGGGCGTTCACCATCGCCGGCGAACCCACCCACGTACGGCTGAACGGCCGCCTGGACTGCACCGACGGCCAGGTGCTGCACGACTGGTGCCTGGCCGGCCTGGGCATCGCCTGGCGCAGCGCGTGGGAGGTGCGCGCCGACCTGGCGTCAGGGCGGCTTCTGAGCGTGCTGGACGACTTTGCCGCGCCGCCCAACGGCATCTACGCGGTATTTCCGCACGCGCGCCATCTGGCGCTGCGCGTGCGGCTCTGGATCGACTTCCTCAAGCACAGCTACGGCGACCCGCGGTACTGGAACCGCTGAGGGCGACCCGTTCGGCAAAGGCGCCTCCGCCCGCAGCGCCGACCCGGGCGCCGCAGCGTGATCCTGGAACGTGCTCTGCATCGGAAACGCGAAACGAGACCGCATGGCGACTCGCGGCGGGCGCTCAGGACGCTGCGGCGGGCTTGCTCTTGCCCGACAGGCACTGCTTCATGAACGCACGCCGATCGGGGCCGTGCACGTCTTTCGTCCTGGCGTCGACGTTGCAGGTCTTCATCTTCGAACGCTGCGGCGTGCCGGGTTGCGTGGCGCCCGCGGTGGCGACGGTGGTGGACGCGGTGGCGTCGGAGGCGGCCGCGGCCGGGGCGCGCGGGGTCTTGGCGAAGGCGGCGCCCGCGGCGAGCGCGAACGACAGGGCGATGATCAATGGCTTCATGGAAATCCTCGAATGACGGTGGGTTGACGTTGAACGCGTCGCCGGCCAGGGACTGGTCGGTGGGCGTGAAGTCATGCTGGGGCCGTGCAGGCAAACACTTCCGCGCGCAACGCGCGGTTGTGCTGCTCGGCTGGCAGACGAGGCTGAAACCAACGGGTCCGCGCCGGGCAATCGCCAGGGGCCTGTAGCCCGTCGCGGTCAGAGATCAGGGCGATCTCTGAAATCTCTTTCTTTGTTGTCACATGGAAATTTGACTTTCCATAACGCAACCGTTATTGTTTTGAATGCGCACTCCGTCGGGCTCGCAGAGCCACCTTCGCTACCCACTTACAAGGCTTTTCGGGAGCCCAGGCACCGTTCGCGTATTGAGAGCGCTGTCCGACGGGTTGCCCGCGTCTGTCTCGCAAATTGCAAAATCGTCGGGACTCAGCCCTCAAGGTACCCGGCAGGTTCTCGATGTCCTCGTCTCACAAGGTGTC
>JBBQYL010000257.1:0-6573 GCA_038208735.1 Burkholderiales bacterium | reverse complement strand
TGCGCATCGAGTGCTTCGACATCAGCCACACCGCCGGCGAGGCCACGCAGGCCTCGTGCGTGGTCTACGAGGGCCACAAGATGCAGAGCGCCCAATACCGGCGCTTCAACATCAACGGCATCATCGGCGGCGACGACTACGCGGCCATGCGGCAGGTGCTCACGCGCCGCTATTCGCGCTTCGGCGTCGCGCCCGCGTTGGCCGTGGCGGCGTCGGCGGACGTGCAGCCCGAGTCGCCCGAAGACAAGGACGCCGAGCTGTCGCAGGACGTCGTTGCCGACGCGCAGTCCGACCCGCTCACCGGCGCGCCGCTGGCCGCCGATGGCGCCGGCAGCGAGGAGGCGCTGGTCGACCCCGCGCTGGCCGAGCCGGGTGCCGCGGTCGACGCGGTCGTGGACGCGAAGGCCTCGAAGCGATCGTCCGGCACCCGCCTGCCCGACCTCGTGCTGGTGGACGGCGGCCGTGGCCAGGTGTCGATGGCGCGCGAGGTGTTCCGGTCGCTGGGCCTCGACGTGTCGCGCATCGTCGGCGTGGAAAAAGGCGAGGGCCGCAAGGTGGGCCTGGAGGAACTCGTGTTCGCCGATGGCCGCGAGAAGCTCTCGCTGCCGCCCGACTCGGCCGCCCTGATGCTGGTGGCGCAGATCCGCGACGAGGCGCACCGCTTCGCCATCACCGGCATGCGCGCCAAGCGCGCCAGCGTGCGCACCGGCAGCGGCAGCAGCAAGCTGGAGGAGATCCCCGGCATCGGCGCCAAGAAGCGCGCCAAGCTGCTGCAACGCTTCGGCGGCGTGCGGGGCGTGGGCGCGGCGAGCGTGGACGACCTGATGGCCGTCGACGGCATCTCGAGAACCCTGGCCGAGGAGATCTACCGTGTCCTCCACTGACCAAGAAGACGCGGCGCCCTGCGCCCCCGGACGCCTGCGCCGCGCCGCGGCCTGGCTGGGCCTGTGCGCGATCTCGGCATGCCAGTCGCCGGCGCCACAGACGACGCGCCCCGCGCCACCCGGGCCCGCCCCGCGCGTGACGCCCGCGCCTGCGCCCGGGTTGGCCCCGTACCTGCGGCCCGCGCGTACGGTGGAGGAGTACAAGCGCCAGATGGGCCTGCGCCTGGTCGTGGCCAACCCGGCCATCACGTACACCCGGCGCGCACCCGACATCCTGTGGGGCATCCCCATCCTCGAGGTCGAGGTCAACGCCGACGGCAGCGTGCGCCACATCGGCGTCGTGCGCACGCCATCCGAGGCCGGCGAGACGGTGCAGATGGCCATCGACGCCGTCAAGCGCGCCGCGCCCTTCGGCGACGCGTCGCAGGTGCCGCGGCCGTGGAAGTTCCTGCAGGTGTTCCTGTTCGACTACGACGGGCACTTCAAGCCCAAGGTCCTCGATTGAGCGCCTGGGCGTCGCCCCGCTGCGGACACCCACATCCGCCCGTCACGCATTGCAAGGCAGAATGGCCCGATGTTCTTCACGATCCCCACTCTGCTGACCTGGGCGCGCATCGTCGCGATCCCGCTGATCGTCGGCCTGTTCTATCTGCCGATTGCAGATCCGCTGCGCAACCTGATAGCGACGGTGCTGTTCGTGGTGACGGCGCTCACCGACTGGCTCGACGGCTACCTGGCGCGCAGGCTCAACCAGACCTCGGCCTTCGGCGCGTTCCTCGACCCCGTGGCCGACAAGTTCCTGGTGTGCGCCTCGCTGCTGGTGCTGGTGCACCTGGATCGCTGCAACGCGCTGCTGGCGCTGGTGATCATCGGCCGCGAGATCGCCATCTCGTCGCTGCGCGAATGGATGGCGCAGATCGGCGCATCCAAGAGCGTGGCCGTGCACATGCTCGGCAAGTGGAAGACCACCATGCAGATGGTCGCCATCCCGTTCCTGCTGTTCGACGGCCTGCTGTTCGGTGTGATCGACACCCACCTGTGGGGCACCGTCCTGCTCGTCATTGCCGCGGTGCTCACCATCTGGTCGATGGTGTACTACCTGCAGAAGGCGATCCCCGAGATTCGCGCGAAGGCCCGCTGAGGGCCGCTCGGCGCCGCGTTGGTCCGAAGGGGCCTTAGGGCTTTCCCGGTCTTCCGGGCGCTCGGCGGGGCGGCTCGTTACGTAACGAAACCCCATACAATCCTGCTCTCCCTTGACACTGTCAGGGCACAAGGTCTGTAATCGTCCGTGGCCGTCGAGGCCCAGGTTTTTCGGCGTGGCGCCGGGTGTTCCGGCAGTCCGCCGCGGTCCGTCGAGGCCGCTCCATCAAACAATCGCCAGCGTATTCCGAGAGGGGGTTCCTTCGTGAACAAGTCTGAATTGATCGAACACATCGCCCGCCAGGCCGACATCTCCAAGGCCGCCGCCACGCGCGCGCTGGAAGCGGTCATCGGCGGCGTGAAGACCACCCTGAAAAAGGGTGGCAGCGTGTCGATCGTCGGGTTCGGCACCTTTGCCGTGACCAAGCGCGCCGCGCGCGTCGGCCGCAATCCGCGCACCAACGAACCCATCAAGATCAAGTCGGCCAAGGTGCCGAAGTTCCGCCCCGGCAAGGGCCTGAAGGACGCGGTCAACTGACCAGGCCTGCCGCTGCGCGGCCTGTCAGGTTCCAGCGGGTGCTTAGCTCAGTTGGTAGAGCAGCGCCCTTACACGGCGTAGGTCGGCGGTTCGAGCCCGTCAGCACCCACCACTCCTCGATCGTTTCCCCCGCCCGAAACGAACCAGGCGAACTCCGGCACCCGAGTTCGCCTTTGTCATTTCTGCCCGTCCTGTTCCAAGAGGCTTTCCATGTTTGATTTCGTCCGGTCGCACAACCGACTCCTGCAGATCGCGCTCGGCGTCGTGATCATTCCCACGTTCGGGTTCTTCGGCATCTCCAGCTACGTGCAGTCGAACGAACAGGGCGTCGCCGTCGCGTCGGTCGACGGACACGACATCACGCGCGCTGAATGGGACACCCAGCACCGCAAGGACATCGACCAGGTGCGCAGCCGCTACCCCAACGTCGACCTGAAGCTGCTCGACACGCCCGAAGCGCAACGCCAGTCGCTCGACAAGCTGGTGCGCGACCGCGTGATGGCCGCCGCCGTGCTGCACGAGAACCTGCAGGCCAGCGAGCAGCGCATCATCCAGGAATACCGCACCAACCCCGAGTTCGCCGAGCCGCGCGCCATGGACAAGGCCCAGCGCGACGTATGGCTCGCCCAGCGCGGCCTCACCGGCGACCTGCTGTTCCAGAGCATCGGCCAGAACCTCTCGGCCAACCAGGCGCTGCAGGGCGTGGGCCTGAGCGGCTTCATTCCCGCGTCGTCCATGAAGACCACCACCGACGCCTGGTTCGACCAGCGCGAGATCCAGTGGCAGCGCTTCGACACCAAGGACTACGCGGCCCAGTTGCAGCCCACCGACGCGCAGGTCGACGCGTACTACAAGGCCCACACGGCCGAGTTCGGCGCGCCCGAGCAGGCGAAGATCGAGTACCTGGTGCTCGACGCCGCCGCTCTCGCCGCGCAGGTCAAGGTGCTGCCGGAAGAAGTGCAGCAGTACTACAAGGATCACGCCTCGGCGTACGGCACGCCGGAAGAGCGCAGCGCCAGCTACATCCTCGCCAAGGTGGCCCCCAATGCCTCGGCGGCCGACGTCGCCAAGGCCAAGGCGCTCGCCGAGACCCAGCTCGCCGAGCTGCGCAAGAGCCCGGCCGCGTTCGCCGACGTCGTCAAGAAGATCTCGCAGGACGGCGGCGCGCTGGAGGCGGGCGACCTCGACTTCATGCGCAAGAACGCCCTGGGCGTGCCGGCGCTCGACGCCGCGCTGTTCTCCCTGAAGCAGGGCGAGGTGAGCGACATCATCCGCATCGACAGCGGCTTCCAGATCGTCAAGGTCACCGGCGTCCGCGGCGGCACCACCAAGCCGTTCGACGAGGTCAAGAGCCAGATCGAGGACCAGCTGAAGCTGGCCGCCGCGCAGAAGCTGTTCCAGGCCGACGCCGAGAAGTTCACCAACGCGGTCTACGAGCAGCCCGACAGCCTCGATCCCGCGGCCAAGCTGTTCAACCTCACCAAGCAGACGGCCACCGTGCAGCGCACGCCCGCGCCCGGTGTCGCGGGCCCGCTCGCGTCGCCCAAGCTGCTGTCGGCCGTGTTCGCCAGCGACGCCATCAAGGCCAGGCACAACACCGAGGCCGTCGAGGCCGCGCCCAGCCAGCTGGTGTCCGCGCACATCGTCGAGTACACGGCGCAGCACACGCGCCCGCTCGCCGAGGTCAAGGAGCAGGTGCTGGCCGCGGTGCGCAAGGAGCAGGCCGTGGCCAACGCCACGAAGGACGGCGAGGCCCGCGTGGCCGCCGCCAAGGCCGACCCCGCGCTGGCCCTGCCGCTCACCGCCACCACCAGCCGCCTCGACCGGACCGGCGCCGTGCCGCGCCCGGTGATGGAGGCCGCTCTGAAGGCCGACGTCGCCAAGGGCCCCGCCGTGGTCGGCCTCGCGCTGCCCGACGGCTACGCCGTGATCCGCGTGCTCAAGTCCACCCCCAAGGTGCCCGACGCCAACGACACGCTGCAGGCCAGGAACGTGTTCACCAACGCCTACGAGGAATCCGAGGCCGAGGCCGTCTACGACTCGCTGAAGACGCGCTACAAGGTCAAGTACTTCGACGACCGTATCGCCAAGGTGGCGGCTCAACCCGCCTCAGTTGCCAACTGAAAGAATTTCGGGCTAAAATCGTAAGCTCGGTGGTGGCTATAGCTCAGTTGGTAGAGTCCCAGATTGTGATTCTGGTTGTCGTGGGTTCGAGCCCCATTAGCCACCCCACCCGATAGTGAAGAAAAGCTCCTGGCAACCCAGGAGCTTTTTTTTCGTTCAGCGGATCGTCAGCCCGTCGGCCAGGTACTTCACAAGGCTGTCCACCTTCGCGACCAGCTGCTTGCCCAACGGCCACACCAGATGCAGCGGCAGCCCGTCCACCGCGTGATCGGGTAGCACGGGAACCAGACGTCCGGCCGCGATGTGTTCGTCGGCCAGCCACGTCGCGAGCTGCGCGATGCCCAGGCTCGCCATCACCGCGTCCAGTTGCGCGTCGGCGTTCCCGAGCACGATGCGCGGCGCATCGAGCGCGTGGCGCTGCACCGGCGCGTCGCCGGCAGAGATCAGCCAGGGGCTCGCGGTGCCGTCCGACTTGCCGTACGCCACCGCGGCGTGCTGCCAGAGTTCAGGCAGCGACGCGGGCGTGCCGTGCTTGTGCAGGTAGCTTGGCGAGGCGCAGAACGTCAGGCGCTCGAGCCCCAGGAAGCGGTGGCCCAGGTTCGCGGGCCAGGCGTCCGGGCCGCCGATGCGCACGGCCACGTCGATGCCCTCGTCGATGACGTCGACGAACCGGTCGGTGAATGACACGTGGGGCCGGACGGCCGCGTGCAGCGTCGCGTAGCGGGCGAGCAGCGGCATCACCTTGAGCCGTCCGAACGTGGCCGGCAGGTCGATGCGCAAGCGTCCCGAGGGCTCGAGGTCGTGGGACGCCATCACGCGTTCGGCGGCTTCCAGTTCGTCAAGCACGCGCACGCAGATCTGGTGGAAGGCCGCGCCGGCGTCGGTCAGGCCGAGGTGACGAGTCGATCGCTCCAGGAGTCGCTGGCCCAGTCGAGCCTCGAGGCGCGCAACGGCCTTGCCGACCGCGGAGCTCGTGAGGTTGAGGCGGTCGGCGGCCGCCGTGAAGCTGCCCGCGGCGACCGTGGCCACGAAGACGTCGATGCCCTTGAGTCGCTCGGCGTTGCTCATGCGGCTCTCCTGATTGCGGAACTGGATTCTAAAGTACCTTGAAAAAATGTCCAGGACAAGCGCGTAAGTCTTGAATAAGCTGTTTGTCTGTCAACTTGCCAAGGTTATCGTGTCGTCCCTGTCCCCTGCCGTTCCGAGCGGCTCGTTCGCCAAGGCGCCACCCCTGCCGCTGGCCATCGTCGTCCTGGCGGTCGCCGCCTTCGTGATCGTCACCACCGAGTTCCTGATGGTGGGCCTGTTGCCCGCGCTGGCGCGCGACTTCGCCGTGAGCGTTTCCCTGGCCGGCCAGCTCGTGACGCTGTTCGCGCTGGTCGTGATGCTGTTCGGACCGCCTCTCACCGCTTGGCTGGGACACGTCGAACGCAAGCGGCTCTTCGTCGCCATCCTGGTGTTGTTCGCGGGTTCCAACGCGTTGGCGGCGCTGGCGCCGAACATCGGCGTGCTGGCGTTCGCCAGGCTCGCGCCGGCGCTCGCGCTGCCCTTGTTCTGGGGCACCGCCAGCGAGACGGCGGCGCAGCTGGCGGGCCCCGAACGCGCGGGTCGCGCGGTGGCCCTCGTCTACCTGGGCATCTCCGGCGCGATGCTGTTCGGCATCCCCCTGGGCACGCTGGCGGGTGACGCCATGGGGTGGCGCGCGGCGTTCTGGGTGCTTGCCGCGCTGTCGCTGGGAGTGGCCGGGCTGCTGCAGGTGGCGATGCCGACGATGGCCGCCACGGCGCGCGTGAGCCTGGCCACGCAGGCGCGCATCGTGTGCGATCCGGTGTTCGTGGGCAACGTGCTGTTGTCGGTCGGGGTGTTCACCGCGATGTTCGCCGGCTA
>JBBQYL010000256.1:0-6596 GCA_038208735.1 Burkholderiales bacterium | reverse complement strand
GCTCGAACACGCGCTCGGCGAGGCGGCGGTCGCGGTACTTCTCGATCAGCGCCAGGCAGTCGGCGCGCTGGTCGCCGACGCCCACCACCAGGTCGACGATCACGGTCTGGTCAGGCTGCAGCGTGATCGTGCAGCGGCTGGCGGCCACCGGGTCCAGCACCGAGCCCTGCGAATTGGACAGCGGCTCGTCGCCGAACATCGCGGCCGGCGCCCGCAGGCTGCCGCCGCGGCCGATGAAGCGCGCGCGGTCGGTCTCGTGCGTCACCGGCGACACGTTGCCGGTGCCGCGCGGCGCGTGCACCGCCATCAGGTGGAACATCCACGGCGACGGATCCTTCTCGGCGCGCGGACGGCGGTTGGCCAGCAACGCGGGCAGGCCGTCGACGATCTCGGTCTGCACGAACAGCTTGCCGAAGGCCGGATGCTGCACGTCGGCCGCCGGTGTCATCAGCACCACCTCGCAGTAGCTGGTGACCTCGATGGTGCGCACGCGGCGCGTGGTGTTCTTGATGCGAACGCGGCGCAGCTCGATCGCGTCCTCGGGCGACACGGCGATCTCGGTGTGCGTGTCGATGCCGGAGTCGCGGCGCCGGAACTCGGCGCGGCCCTCGGTGAAGATGGCCTGGTAGTCGGTAGTCTTGCGGCCGGTGGGCTGGAACGACGTGGACCAGTACTCGCCGCTGTCGACGTCGCGCAGGTAGGCGAAGCTGCCCCATTCGTCGCGCGTGGCGTCCTCGCGCCAACGCGTGACGGCCATGTCCTTGTAGCGGCTGTAGCCGCCGCCGGCCTGCGTCACCATCACGTGGTAGCTGCCGTTGGACAGCAGCTGCACCTCGGGCGTGGGGGTGAACGGGTCGGTGAACAGGCGCAGCGGGGTCTCGGTGGTGGCCGACACCGAGCGCGGTGCCGAGGGCTCCATCGTGGGCTCGGCGACGATGGGCATCACGTCCTTGGGCACGCGTTCGTGCAGCAGCATCAGCGTGGCCTGCACGCTGCGGTCCGACGCGAAGTGGTGCTGCATCCGCGAGTGGCCCAGGGCCTGCTCGATGGCCAGCAGGCTCATGCCCTGGTGGTGGGCCATGAACGAACGCACGACGGCCTTGGTCTGGCCGCGCGGCACGCGCATGGGGGTGTAGTCGACCGCCTCGTAGAAGCCGAACTCGCCGGCGGCGCCCAGCGCGGCCAGGCGCTGCAGGTTGGCGCACGCGGCCACCGGCTCGACGATGGTGGCCATGGCCGTGGCGTAGGGCGCGATCACCAGCTCGTCGCCCAGGCCGCGCTTCAGGCCGAGTCCCGGCACGCCGAAGGCGCGGTACTGGTAGTTGAGCGCGGTGTCGGTGGCGTTGTAGCCCGACTCCGAGATGCCCCAGGGCACGCCGCGCTCGCGACCGTAGTCGATCTGGCGCGCCACCGCGGCGCGGCAGGTCTGGTCGAGCAGCGTCTGCTCGAAGTTGGGCATGATCAGCGGCGGCATCAGGTACTCGAACATCGAGCCGCTCCACGACATCAGCACCGGAATGCCGTCGTGCGCCGTCAGCAACCGGCCCAGCGCGAACCAGCTCTCCTGCGGCAGCTGGCCGCGCGCGATGGCCGTGAAGATGCCCAGCCGCGCCTCGGAGGCCAGCAGGTCGTAGTGGCCCGGGTCGAGCACGCGCTCGTCGACGTTGTAGCCGATGGCCATCAGGTGGCGCCGGTCGTCGTACATGAACAGCTGTTCCTGGTCGCTGAGGGCGTCCACCCGGCGCGCCAGGTCCTCGATGCGCTCGACGAAGATGCGCGCCTGGCCGATGCCCAGCGAGGCCAGCACGGCCAGCGTGGGTGGCGGCGCCTTGGCGGCGACGTCGAGCGCGGCCGGCGAGGCGTCGGGGGCCAGCGGCAGCGCCAGGCCGCCGAGCGCCACGAGTTCGTCGCGGCCGGCCTCGCACTGCGCCACCAGCAGGCGGGCCCAGCGCAGGGGCTCGCCCGTGTCTTCATCGGAACTGGTGTCCAGGCGCGCGGCGTCGTTCGACAGCGCGGCCTCCACGTCGACCAGCAGCTCGCGGGACATCGTCTCGAACGATTCGAGCACGGCGGTCAGGGCCGGCGCCGAGGTGGGCATGTGGGCGCAGGCCGCCGCCACCCGCTTGTCGGCGCGGTCCAACGCGGCCAGGTGCGTGCCCGCGGGCAGGCTCTCGCGCACGAGGCCCAGCAGGTCGGCGATGCCCAGGCACCAGTGCGGCGAGAACGGCGCCTCCGACGGCAGGGCCAGCAGCGCCATGCGCAGCGTCATCAGCTGCGCGACGAGGTTGCCGCTGTCCACCGTGGAGATGTAGCGCGGCGCCAGCGGCAGCAGCGACTGGGTGTCGTACCAGTTGTAGAAATGGCCGCGGTGGCGCTCCAGCTGCTCCATCGTGGTGACGGTGGCGGCAATGCGGGTGAGCGTCTGGTCCAGCGTGATGAAGCCGGAGTCGCGCGCCGTGAGGTTGGCCAGCAGCGAAAAGCCGATGTTGGTGGGCGACGTGCGGTGGGCCACTCGGGCCACCGGGTGCAACTGCACGTTGTCGGGCGGCAGGTGGTTGTCCTCGCCGCCGACGAAGGTCTCGAAGAACGCCCACGTGCGGCGCGCGACGCGGCGCAGAAACTTGCGCTGCGTGGCGTTGAGCTCGCTGCGCGGCAGCGCCAGCGGACGGTCGGCCCACCACACCACCAGCGGCGAGAAGAACCACAGCAGCAGCAGCGGCGCGGCGGCCGGCAGCGACCATGGCCGCACGTGGGAGAGCAGGGCGGCGATGGCCAGCGCCGCGGTGGGGCCGGCCCACAGCGCGCGGATGTTGTCCTGCAGCGCGGCCATCGTGCCGGGCGCGTGGCCCTGGCGGATGTCGGCCGACGCCACCCATTCCAGCAGGCGGCGTCCGCGCACCATGCGCCAGATCGTGCGCGCGATCGCGTCGAGCGTGGCCACGGCCTCGGTGGGCAGGCAGGCGAGCGTGTGCACCAGCTGCATCATCTGCAGCGCCAGCGGCATCAGGCGCTTGGGCGACGGCGACGCCGTCATCCAGTTGATGGGCGCGCGCGCCAGGCCCATCACGTGGGCGGCGAAGGGCACGATGCCCACGATCACGATGATGCGCACCGTCCACATGAAGGGCTCGGGCAGGCGGGCCCAGCCCAGAACGGCCAGGGCGATGAGCGCCGCGGGCACGAGGCTGCGGCGCAGGTTGTCGAACAGCTTCCACTTCGACAGCGCCGACAGCGGATTGCGCGGCGCGCCGGGCAGGGCGTGCAAGCGCCGGCGTAGCCAGCCGATCAGCTGCCAGTCGCCGCGCACCCAGCGGTGGCGGCGCGCCATGTCGGCGCTGTAGCGCGAGGGCGTGTCCTCCAGCAGCTGCACGTCGCTCAGCAGGCCCGAGCGCGCATAGCAGCCTTCGATCAGGTCGTGGCTGAGGATGCGGTTGTCGGGCATGCTGTCCTGCGTGGCGCGCTCGAATGCGTCCACGTCGTAGATGCCCTTGCCGACGAACGAGCCTTCGCCCAGCAGGTCTTGATAGACGTCGGACACGGCACGCGTGTACGGATCGATGCCCGGCTCGCCGCCGAACATGCGTGCGTAGCCCGAGCGGCCCACGCTGGGCAGGTTCAGCCCCACGCGCGGCTGCAGGATGCCATAGCCCTCGACGACGACATCCTTCTTCACGCCGGCGCCGAAGCGCGGGCGGTTGAGCGGGTGGGCCATGGCCGAGACCATTTCCGAGGCCGACTCGCGCGGCAGCTGCGTGTCGGAGTCGAGCGTGATGACGTAGCGCACGCCTTGCAGCGAGAGCGTGTCGCCCACGATGCGCGAGAAGGCGTTCTCGGCGTCGGGCCGATTGCGCAGCAGCGCGTTGAGATCGGCCAGCTTGCCACGCTTGCGTTCGCGGCCCATCCAGGCGTTCTCTGCGGCGTTCCAGCGGCGCGGGCGATGCAGCAGCAGGAAGGGCGCGGGGCGTTGCTGGTTGCCGTCGGGCTCGGAATAGCGGCGATTGAGCGCGGCGATGCGCGTCTCGGCGTAGTCGACGAGGTCGGCGTCCTCGGGCAGCGTCTCCGACTTGGCGTCGCGCAGGTCGGTCAGCAGCGCGAACTGCAGGTGGGGGTCGCGGTTGGCCAGGAAGCGCACCTCCAGCGCGTCGACCAGGGTGTCGACGTCGGCGTGGCGCCCCAGCAGCGTGGGCACGGCCACCAGCGTGCGCGAGCGCGGCTCGATGCCGTCCTTGTAGTCCAGGCGCGGCAAGGCCTCGGGCGTCACGCTGAGCGTCACGATCCAGTTGACCAGCGACAGCGCCAGCTGGCTGGTGGCCAGCATCAGCAACAGCACGAGGACGATGCCCTTGGGCGACCACAGGTGCAGGTCGAGCTCGTGCGCGGCCTGCTGGATCGGGCCCAGCGACATCAGCATCGCGAACGCCACGATGCCGCCCACGTAGGCGGGCAGCGGAGAATGGTTGGCCCGGTGCAGGAAGCCCGTGCGGCGCGCGTTCATGCCGCTCTCGAGGGCGGGGCGGCCGTTGCCGACGAGGTAGTAGCCCACGTGGGCCTCGCGCTCGTCGCGCTCGCCGGTGGCCGCGGCGAGCACCAGGCGCGCCGCCGCCTCACCGGCCATCGCGACGGCCTTGTGGGCCACGGCGGGCTCGTCGACGTTGCCGGCGCGCGCGACGCTCTCCACCGCGTGGCGGTAGGTGTCGCGGGTGCCGAAGTCCATGCGGCCGTACACGCCGATGGGATCCTCGCGCAGGATCTGCTCCACGCTGCTGAGGGTCTCGACGAACTCCGGCCAGTGCGTGGCGCCCAGCAGCCGCAGGCTGCCGATGCTGTTGGACACCGACACCTGGCTGGCGGCCTGCTTCTGGCTCTCCAGGTGCACCAGGTGCTCGATGGTCTCGCTGGCGTCGGCCAGGCGCTGCTCCATCCACGTGAGCGGCAGCGCCAGCGACGCGCCCTGGCCCTGCAGGCGGCGCGCGAACTCGGCCACGAACGCGCTGGTCATCGCGGGATTGGAGCGTGCCATGTCGGCGATCACCAGGATCAGGTCGCTGGGGCGCTCCTCGGCGGCCTGCAGCATGCGCGACGCCCAGGTCTCCGCCAGGTCGCGCTCGTCCAGCGCCGTGGCCACGCGCACGGCCACGCGGCGCAGGTTCTCGATGAGCGCCAGGCGCAGCATGATGGGGAACGCCCACAGCTCGCCCAGCTTCAGCGGCTGGCCCGTCTGGTAGGCGGCGACGAAGCGGCTCAGCGTGCCGCGGCTCAGGCGGCCGTCGGCGTGGGCGATGGCCTCCAGCGCGAGATCGTAGACGCGGGGCAGGGTGCCGTCGCGCGCCTGGGAGGCCTCGGACAGCCGCGGGAGCTCCTTGCTGTAGCCCGTTGGCAGGTGACGCCGCGCGGTGCGGATCTCCTCGTCGATGAGGTACATGTTGTCCAGCAGCCATTCGGAGGCCGGCGTCACCGGACGATCCTTGGCCACGGCCTGGCGCAGTTGGCGGGCGACCGTCTCCAGCACGCGCTCGTTGGACGCCAGGCGCGCCAGCAGGCGGTCGGGACGATGCGTCTGCGCGAGCCGGTGGCGGCCGGCCAGCAGCTTGCCGTGCGCCACCATCTGGTCGCTGCTGAACAGCGCCGCGCGCAGCGGCTCTTCCTCCTCTTGTTCGCTGCCCGTCCTGGCGTCCCAGGCGTGCTCGCGGGCCCAGTCGGCGACCTGTGCGAACACGGTACGGAAGGAGCGATCGGATCCCGTCATCAGCAATTTTCCTCTGGGTCCGAAACGGCCCGGCAAGCGCGCCTGGGGCAAGCGGTGAGCCCGACCGTGGGCGACGATCACCGGTGCTTGCTCGGCAGGGTGCAGCGGGCCCACGGTAACAGGGGTAAACGTTGCGGCAAGTGCGCCGGCACACCCCTTGCCGTGGCGGGGGCATCCACCCGGGTGCCGCGCGCGCCCGGATCCCGCCCTTCCACCGGATAGATGCCATGTCCCTCGCCGCCCACTCCGCTCCCTGCGACAGTCCCTGCGCCGACGCGCTGGACAGGTTGTCCCTCGGCCACGAACACACCCGCGCCCTCGCCGACGAGTGCCGACGCTTCGCTCGCCACGTGCGCTGCGATCCGGCGATGCAGGAGGTGGCCGAGGCGCTGTGCCGCGCGATCCATCGCATGGCCGCGCTGGAAGAGGAGCTTTTCTTCCCGGCGGCGCGCGCCGCGCTCGAGGCGTCATCCCTCGTGGACCTGGCCGAACTGGAACATGCGACGGCGCGCCAGATCATCCGCCAGCTGCAGCGGGCCGATCCGAACGAGCCGCGCTACGAAGCGCTGGTGCTGGCGTTGACCGAATGCGTCGAGCGCCACGCGCGCCATGAGCAGGCGCAGCTGTTCCCCCGCCTGCGCGAATCGGGACTCGACATGCACGCGCTGGGAGAGCAACTCGAGCAGCGCCTGGCACTGCACGACGACGAGATGTTCCAGGTGGAGGAGCGCCGTCGGCTCGAGCGGGCCGCGGCGCATTGACCTGCCTGCGGAGGGCCGTCCGTCCTACGGCCGTTGGGCACAACCGTTGCCTCGTCTGTCCTGCCAGCCCGAAGACGCGAATGCGCCCG
>JBBQYL010000255.1:0-6610 GCA_038208735.1 Burkholderiales bacterium | reverse complement strand
GCGGACGGGGCGAACTTCCACGGGAACTTGGTAGTTCGCACCGCCGACGCGGCGGGACTTGACTTCGACCATCGGCTTCACGTTGTTGATCGCGACCATGAAGATCTCCAGCGGATCCTTGTTGGCCTTCTTCTCGATCTGCTCGAGGGCACCGTAGATGATGCGCTCGGCAATGGCCTTCTTGCCCGATTCCATCACGACGTTCATGAACTTCGAGAGATCGACCGATCCGAACTTGGGATCAGGCAGGATCTCGCGCTTGGGTACTTCGCGGCGACGTGGCATGGTTTTTCCTTCCAGTGCTTCAGCTGGCGCCAGGTTTCAAGGCCTGACAGCCCGGATGGCCACCGTGTCGAATGGGACCATCCACTTACTCGGCGGAACGTTCAGATCGTTCCACCGCAAATTCGCTCGGAAACCGGTGTCGGCTTCGTCGCATCTCGTTTGCCAGCAGCGTCTGCGGGACTTTCAGGCAGGAGCGTTTAAGCTCAGGCCTTCTTCGGACGCTTCGCGCCGTACTTGGAGCGCGATTGCTTGCGATCCTTGACGCCTTGCAGGTCAAGAGAGCCGCGCACGATGTGATAACGCACACCCGGCAGATCCTTGACACGGCCGCCGCGCACGAGCACAACGCTGTGCTCCTGCAGGTTGTGGCCTTCACCGCCGATGTACGAGATGATCTCGAAACCGTTGGTCAGGCGCACCTTGGCGACCTTGCGAAGCGCGGAGTTCGGCTTCTTGGGAGTGGTGGTGTACACGCGAGTGCACACGCCCCGGCGCTGCGGGCAGTTCTGCATCGCAGGCGACTTGGACTTGACGACCTCGACCTCACGGCCGTGGCGTACAAGCTGGTTGATGGTAGGCATGGGTAACTTGTTCCCGTTTGAAGTTACGTGTTCTGGAAATCCTCCGGCCGTCTTGGGATGCGCGCGTGATCGAAAACCCGCGGCGTAAAAAACGTGGACGTCGAAGCGCAGCAGTCGTGGAACTGCCGGAGAGCCGAGGATTATAGTCTGACGACGGTTTAGTCGCAAGCGCCCCACTCGCCCTGCGCGGCACGCAGCCGTTATCCTGCGCCCATGCCCCGTCAGCTGATCGTCATCGACAGCCAGTCCCTGTTCGACTGGCTGGTCTTCCACAACCCCATGTGCGCCAATTGGTCCCACGCATTGGACGGCCATGACTGGGAGTGGGTGTTCACGTCAGACATGAAGTCCGAGTTCGACTTCGTGGCCGCGAAGGGCTTCGGCGATCGCTGGCCGGTGGACGACGAGTCCGTGCAGGCCATGTGGTCTCGCCATGCACGCGAGGTGCCGGCGCCACCCCCCTTGGGCGCCGCGGCCCGGCTGCGCTGCACCGACCACGACGACCAGAAGTTCATCGACCTGGCCATCGCCATCGGCGCGCACACGCTGGTCACGCGCGACAAGGCGCTGCTGCGGCTGGCGCGCAAGGCGCTCGAGCGGCACGGGGTGCGCGTGTGCAAGCCCGACGCCTGGTCGGCCGGGCTGTCGTTCTTCGCATAGTCACCTGTCATCCTGCGACTTCGCGCGGGATGACGCACGCGGCCTAGTCGGGATGGCGCCAATCGACCGTGCTGAAGTCCTGCCGGCCAGGAAGCGTGTAGTAGACGCCGAACTGCCCCAGCGTCTGGCGCCGCTCGACGCCCGACGGGAAGGCCGCGCTGCGGTGCGACCACACGTCGCTGACGCCGCTGGCGTGCGAACCGGCCACGCGCCAGGTGAGCGCCGACTCGATGCGCGAGACGTCGTCGCGGCCGGCGCGCCGGTTGGCGATCTTGCCCAGCGACACCAGGCGCCCGGCCACGTCCAGCGGCAGCCGCTCGCCCTCGATCACCCGCAGGTTCACCGCGCCCCGAGGCGCCATGCCGAAGTGGTACTCGGTGCTGTCGACGTCGCGCAGCGTGGAGCTGGCGGCGGCGTAGCCCACGCCGCCCGGCACCCCGCCCTGGATCGCCAGGTGCTCGGCCGCACCACGGCAACGTGGTGCCCAGCGACACCGAGGTGGTGGATACCCGGAAAATCTGAGGCGCCAGCTCCTCTTAACCGCCATACACGCCGGCGATGCCTCGCACGCCGTCGCCCCAGGCGAAGTGGTCGAACGGCCGGTCGTACGAATACCCGGGATTGCCCGGCAGGCCGTAGTCCATCGCGTAGTCCACCTGTGCCGCGTTCGTTCGCACGCCATTGGACGACGCGAAGTTGTCGTTGGTGACGCGGTTGCCGCCCACACGCAGGCGGCTGTAGTAGGCCGGGTCATGGTCTTCGAACACGGCGCCGAACCGCGACCCGAACAGCTGCCGGTTGAGGCCCACGGGCGGCGAGATGGCGCTGGCCAGCCACGGCCGCCACGCCGCGGGCACGCTGCTGTGGTCGCCCACCAGGTGCGCCATGCGAAACAGGGGCTCGCCGAAGAAGCTGCCCGCGATGCCGCTGGCCACCTGGTCGTTCTTCGTCGGCGGCGTTTTCTTGCCGGTGATCTCCCACCACGCGCTGCCGGCGAAGGTGAGCGCCGACGCCTGCCAGTAGTTCAGTCCCATGCTGCGGCCGGCCGAGTGGTACAGCGAGCCCTGGTACGGATGGGCGAACTGGTTGGTGCTGAACGGGTCGTTGTCCACCACCCAGGGGCCGCGCAGGTTGTGCTCGATCGAGTGCCAGCTGACGTCATGGTCGTGCGAACCGCTGGTCGCCCGGTTGAAGTTGCTCAGCAGCAGGTCGAACGTGACGATCTCGAGCGCGGGCGGCGCGAAGCTCCTGTCGGGCTCGGGGGCGTCCGGCGCCGAGGCGGCCTTGGCCGGCCAGGGTGACGCGGGAGAGTCCTGCGCGCGTGACGCGGCCGCGCTCGCGCACGCAGGCACCAGCGCGAGCAACCGCGCGCGAGGAAGCCGGGTCGTCGGGATCTTGGCCATGGGCGCCCCTCGACAATAGCCGAGCCTGGAATGAAAAAGGCGCCCCGCGGGGCGCCTTGGCGAAGCGAAGCCGTGTGGGCTTACTTCTGCGGGATCACGCCCTCGGAGCTGGTGGGCGCCATCGAGTGCTCCATGTTGCTCGTGGCGTTGTGCATGATCCAGACCGAGCCGGCCACCACGATCACCAGGATCAGCGCGGTGAAGGCGAAGGCCAGCACGTTCCAGCGCTGCTCGGCGGAACGATCCATGTGCAGGAAGTACACGATGTGCACGAATACCTGCACGACGGCCAGCACGAGGACAGCGGCCAGCACGGTCTCGGCGGTGAAGCCGTGGTGCGCCGGATCCATCACCAGACCGAACGGAATGGCCGTGAGGATGACCGACAGCACGAAGCCGACCATGTACGACTTGACGCTGGCGTGCGACTCGCCCGCCACGGTGCCGCCGACGTAGCGCGCCGCATTGCGCCGGCCGAACGTGCCCGAGGCCGGGTCGATGGAGGAATTCTTGAATTGCTGGGAATTGGCCATGATCAGAGAAGACCCATCAGGTAGACGACGGTGAACACGCAGATCCACACGATGTCCAGGAAGTGCCAGAACAGGCTCAGGCACATCAGTCGGGTGCGGTTCGTCTCGGTGACGCCCTTGGTCCACACCTGGACCATCAGCACGCACAGCCACAGCAGGCCGGACGTGACGTGGATGCCGTGGGTGCCCACCAGCGCGAAAAACGACGACAGGAACGCGCTGCGTCCCGGGCCGTTGCCCTCTTCGATGAGGTGATGGAACTCGTTGAGTTCCATGCCGATGAAGCCCAGTCCGAACAGGCCCGTGATGGCCAGCCAGATCAGCACCTTGGCGGAGTTGCGCTTCAGCGTGCCCATCATGGCCATGCCGTAGGTGATGGAGCTCAGCAGCAGGAACAGCGTCTCGACCGCGACGTACTTGAGGTCGAACAGCTCGCGGCCGGTGGGACCGCCCGCGTTGTTGCGGCTCAGCACCGCGTAGCCGGCGAACAGGCTTGCGAACAGCAAGCAGTCGCTCATCAGGTAGATCCAGAACCCGAAGACCGTGTTGGCGCCTGCGTCGTGGTGATGCTCGTGGTCCGGGCCATCCATGTGCGGATGGGCGCCGAACGTCTGCGATTGTTGGTGGACGATGGTCGACACGCGCTTACCCCTGATTGGCCAGACGGAGATGGCGCTCGTTTTCAATGCGCTCGACCTCGGCGATCGGCACGTAGTAGTCGACGTCCTCGTCGAACGACCGCACGATGAAGGACGCGATCATGCCCACGAAGCTGGCCAGCGAGAGCCACCAGATGTGCCAGATGAGGCCGAAGCCGAGCGCCAGGCTCAGCAGGCCCATGACCAGGCCCACGCCGGTGTTGCGCGGCATGTGGATCTCGGCATAGCGCTCGCGGTTGTGCACGTCGCCGCGTTCCTTCATGAACGACAGGGCGTCGAGCGTGTGCACCACCGGCGTATGCGCGAAGTTGTAGAACGGCGGCGGCGAATCCGTCATCCATTCCAGCGTGCGGCCACCCCACGGGTCGCCCGTGTCGTCGCGCAGCTCGTCGCGCTTCCAGACGCTGTAGGCGATCTGCAGCACCATGGCGCCGATGCCGGCGGCGATGATCAACGCGCCCACGGCGGCCACGATGAGCCAGGCCTGCCAGGCGGCGTTGTCGTAGTGCTGCATGCGACGCGTCATGCCCATGAAGCCGAGCACGTACAGCGGCATGAACGCCACGTAGAAGCCCACCAGCCAGCACCAGAACGCGACCTTGCCCAGGCCCTCGTGCAGGCGGAAGCCGAACGCCTTCGGGAACCAGTAGGTCATGCCCGCGATGTAGCCGAACAGCACGCCGCCGATGATCACGTTGTGGAAGTGCGCAATCAGGAACAGGCTGTTGTGCAGCAGGAAGTCGGCGCCCGGCACCGCCAGCATGACGCCGGTCATGCCGCCGATCACGAAGGTGATGATGAAGCCGACCGTCCACAGCATCGGCGTGGTGAAGCGGATGCGGCCGCGGTACATGGTGAACAGCCAGTTGAAGATCTTCACGCCGGTGGGAATGGAGATCAGCATCGTGGCGATGCCGAAGAACGCGTTCACGTTCGCGCCCGAGCCCATGGTGAAGAAGTGGTGCAGCCACACCAGGAACGACAGCACGGTGATGGCCAGCGTGGCGTACACCATGGAGGTGTAGCCGAACAGCTTCTTGGAGCAGAACGTGGCGGTGATCTCGGAGAAGATGCCGAACGCCGGCAGCACCAGGATGTACACCTCGGGATGGCCCCAGGCCCAGATGAGGTTGACGTACATCATCGGGTTGCCGCCACCGTCGTTGGTGAAGAAGTGCATGCCCAGGTAGCGGTCGGCACCCAGCATCGCCAGCGTGACGGTGAGGATCGGGAACGCCATGATGATCAAGGCGTTCGTGCACAGCACGGTCCACGTGAAGATGGGCAGTCGCATCCAGGTCATGCCCGGGGCGCGCATCTTGACGATGGTCACGAAGAAGTTGACGCCTGTCAGCAGCGTTCCGAGCCCGGAGATCTGCAAGGCCCAGATGTAGTAGTCGACCCCCACGCCCGGGCTGTACGCCAGCTCGGACAGCGGCGGATACGCCAGCCAGCCGGTGCGCGCGAACTCGCCCACCGCCAGCGAGGCGTTGACCAGCATCGCGCCGGCGAACGTCAGCCAGAAGCTGAGCGAGTTGACGAACGGGAACGCGACGTCGCGCGCGCCGATCTGCAGCGGCACCACGATGTTCATCAGGCCCACCATGAACGGCATGGCCATGAAGAAGATCATGATCACGCCGTGAGCGGTGAACACCTGGCTGTAGTGATCAGGATTCAGGAAACCCTCGCTGCCGCCCGCGGCGACCGCCTGCTGGCTTCGCATCAGCAAGGCATCCGAGAAGCCGCGCAACAGCATCACGAGTGCGAGGATGATGTACATCACCCCGAGCTTCTTGTGATCCACGGAGGTGAGCCACTCGCGGTACAGGTAGCCCCACTTCCCGAACCAGGTGATCGCGCCCAGGACGCCCAGCGCGGCGATCACCATGCCAATGACGGCGCCCATGGCGATGGGCTCATGGAACGGAATGGCGTCCCAACTCAACTTTCCGAACAGCATTTCCACGTCTTCACTCCGCACGCTTTTCGCCGGCCACACCCACGACTCTGGTGGGCAGACAGATCTTGTCGGCCAGCTTCAGGCCGGACGACTTGTCCATGGTCTTGTCGAGGACGGCCGCGAACAGCACCGGCTCGACGAAGGAGAAATACTTCACCGGCGCCTTCGACGACGGCTTGGCCAGATCGGCGTAGTTGTCGAGGCCCAGCTTGTTGCCTGAGGCCTTCACCTTGGCGACCCAGGCGTCGAAACCGGCCTGCGACGTGGCGGTGGCCTTGAACTTCATGTCGGGGAAGCCCGCGCCGCTGAAGTTGGCGGACAGGCCGTCGTAGGTGCCCGGCTGGTCGGCGATCAGGTGGACCTGCGTCTGCATGCCCGCCATCGCGTAGATCTGGCTGCCCAGCTGCGGGATGAAGAACACGTTCATCACGGTGTCGGACGTGATCTTGAAGTTCACGGGCGTGCCGGCCGGGAACTGGATCTCGTTGACCGTGGCGATGTGCTGCTCGGGATAGATGAACAGCCA
>JBBQYL010000254.1:0-6618 GCA_038208735.1 Burkholderiales bacterium | reverse complement strand
TCAAGCCCAGCAACACCGGGTGGCTGGTGGCCGACGTCGTGCCCGACACGTTCGCGTTCGAGTGGTCGCGCACGCACGTCGATCCGGCATTGACGGCCCTGCTGGACGACCCGCGCTGGCAGCCCGTGATCGTGTTCCCATCCGAGTTCGCGGCGCCCGAGCGGGTGATCTCCGAGCTCGTGCCCGACGCGCAACGCCGCCCCCTGTTCATCCTGCTGGACGGCACCTGGGCCGAGGCGCGCAAGGCCTTCCGAAAGAGCCCGTGGCTCGACCGCTTTCCGGTGCTGGCGTTGAGCCCGCAGCGCGTGTCGCGCTACCAGCTGCGGCAGTCGTCGCACGCGCACCACCTGTGCACGTCGGAGGTGGCGGCGCTGTGCCTGGAGATGGCGGGCGACGGGCCTGCCGCGCAGGCGCTGGAGGCGACGCTGGAGGTGTTCAGCGAGCGCAGCCTGCGCTCGCGGTTCGGGCAGCGCGCCTAGGCTTCTGAGCGGCAGAAGGCGCCTACAGCTGTGCCTCGATCGCCGCCTTGTCGATCGTCGACCACACCTGCGCGATCTTGCGGTCGTGCAGTTCGTAGAACACGTTCTCCGAGAACTTCACGCGCTTGCCGTTGACGGCCAGGCCCTGGAACTCGCCCTTGGGCGTGCAGTCGAACGCCAGGCGCGACGCGATGCTGGGCGGATCGCAGGTGAGCAGCTCGATGGCGAACTTCAGGTCGGGGATGTCCTCATAGTCCTTCACCAACATCGCGCGGTAACCCGCCAGCCCGAACGCGCGGCCGTTGTGCACCACGTCGTGCGCGACGAACTGCGCCAGGCCGGGCCAGTCCTGCGCGTTGAGGCAGGCGATGTAGTCGCGGTAGAAGTCGGCCAGTTCGGTGTCGGTCATGGTCGTGCGCCAGGAGGTCGTTGCATCCCTGCAGTATCGCGGCACGGCGCGGGCTTGGCGAACCGCCGTCGCCCAGCCCGCATTGCGGCCGTCAACGCCGGCTTGCCGCGACCGTGGCCGGAAGCAGTCGCCGCACGCCGGACCTGGCCGACGCCGGCCGGGCAAGACCCTGCGGGATCGGGATCACGACCATCTTCTGGTCGCCCACCCAGAACAACGTCGAGCCCAGCGGGTCGATGGCCAGGCGGCCGATGACGTCGCAGTTGAACGAGCAGTTCACGGCCTGGTCGGGCACGGCGATGGGGCCGATCATCGGCAGCTGGTGGCTGCCGGGCGCAGGCTGCGTGACGTCGAAGACCTCGACGTGATCCGACACGAACTGGTTCGCATTCGGCGGGCCCGCGAGGCGGTACACGCGGGTGCCGTCCGGCGACAGCACGCCGCCGACGCCTTGCTCATTCGAGCCCAGCGAGGCGGTGCCGACCAGGTTCCACGTGGTGGTGTCGTAGACCCATTGCCATTCGAACAGGCCGCGACCACCATCCAGGTCGAAGTTCGCGCGGTACTCGTCGACCAGCAGTCCCACGGGAAGCGACGTGCTGGTCTGCGTTTCCGCCGAATACCATCCGCTGGAGGAGAAGCCGTTGCCGTTGGCGTCGACGGTGAACAGGTGAGAGCCATCCGGCGTCGCCGCCAAGGGCTCGAAGGTGGGGGAGTTCGGCCCGTACTCGGTCGCCACAGGCGCGGTGAACGCGCGAGTGCGCAGGTCGAAATAGAGCCCGTTGCCCTCGGGCATCCACAGCCGTTGGTCGATGGTGAGCGGCATCGGCTCGTCGTAGGTGTTGCCGGCGAAGGCGGCACCGTCGTGTGTCGTCCTGACGTCGAGGGTGTCCGGATCCAGCTCGTACAGCGTGTTCCAGGTGACGGCGTAGAGCGTCTGGCGGTCGGCCGACAGCTGCACCCGCCAGATGTCGGTCAAAGGCTTGGACGTGGCCGCCCACGTGCCGCCGGACAACTTCCAGCGAACCAGCGTGCCGTCGGCGCTGTCCGCGGCGAAGACGGCCTGGCGCGACGGGTCGTACACGATGTCGTTCTTCGAGCCGGTGGTGGGCACGGCCGCGTAGGCCAGGCGCCCCGCGGCGATTGCCAGGTTGGCCTGCGTGCCGCTCGTGTGAAGTCCGTTGGCCACCGACACCTGAACCGAGCCGGCGGACAGCGCGGGCAGTTGCAGCGTGACCTGCGAGTCGGAATCGAGCGTTCCGGCGGTCGCCGCCTGGCTGCCCAGGTGGATCTGGCCAATGCTCGTCAGCTGCGACAGCCCGCGACCGGTCACCCGCACGGTGGCGGCCTGCCCCGGCCACACCTGCGACGGCGTCACGAGTGCGACCTCCGGCAACTGCCGGCGGTAGGTGACCTGGCTCGAGACGGTGGTCATGCCCGGCGAGACGAAGGTGATGTTCGCCTTGCCGGCGTTCCAGTTCGGCACCGCCGCATCGGCGGCGGCGAGGTCGACGTGGTACGAGATCAGGCCCGAGCCGCTTCCGGTCGGGGTGTCGACGACCAGCCAGGCGGTGTCGCTGGTGGCCGTCCAGGCGCCGGTACGGCCGACGAAGTCCAGCGGACCGCTTCCCTGCAGGGCGCTCGCCGTCGTGTCGGCACGCTCGACGATGTCGGCCAGGGCCGGCGCCGTCATGCCCTCGCCCACGTGGAACGACACGTTCGTCGAGTAGTAGGCGGGAACAGTGGTCGACCCGACCATCAACGTGCCCGTGTAGTTGCCTGCGGCCAGGTTCGCTGCCGAAGCCGTCACCGTGAAATTGCCCGTGCTGTCGTGCGCAGCGGTCAGCCAAGCCGGCGAGCTGGGCACGACGATGGTGCTCGCCGTGAGCAGGTGATCGGTGTCCGGCGGCGTGACGGCCTGCGACGCGGTGGTGTCGGACCCCTCGCTGCCCGTCAGCGTCAGCGGGTTCGCCGCGATGTGGAAACGGGTCGACATGACCGGGTAATCATGCGACCAGACGACGTGGCTGCAATTCTGGTCGGAGCACAGCTCGAACGTGACCGTGCCGGTGGTGCGCCCGGCCGCGTCGCTGCCCGACCCGTCGGTCAGCGTGACCATGGCCTGAGTGTCGCTGGTGAGCAGCACGTTGGCCTGCAGGTTGGCCATGCCGGAGACGGCTGCCGCATACAGCGTCTGCCCGCTGCCGCCCGAGAGCGTGAACGTGACGGTGTTCGATGTCGAGGTGTCGGGCACGATGCCCACCAGCTGGAAGCCGTTCGCGTTCGACGTGACGCTGATGCCACCGCCGCCACCTCCACCGCCTCCACCGCCGCATGAGGCGAGCGCGCAACTCACGGCTGCCGCGCCAAGGCGCAGCCATGCATTCAGTCTGTTCATGGGTTTCCTCCCTGCCGGTACACGCCGGACTTCGCTGACGGATGCGCACCCTGTGCCGAATGGTCATCCTGAATGTGTCGAATTCGCCGCTAATTGTAGGGTCAGCGAGACGCCCGGGCGGCTGGTGATCACCCCGGGTTGCAATGCCTTTGCCGGGCCGCTACGCGGCGTGCGCTCAGCGCCGGTCGGCCAGCGCGTGCGCGATCGTCGACAGGTCGACGTATTCCAGCTCGCTGCCGGCCGGCACGCCGCGCGCGAGGCGCGACACGGTGATGCCGCGCGCCTTCAGCGCCTCGCCGATGACGTGCGAGGTGGCCTCGCCCTCGGCGGTGAAGCTGGTGGCCAGGATGACCTCGGCCACCGGCTCCCGCGAGAGCCGTTCGAGCAGGGGCTCGACGCCGATGTCGCGCACGCCCACGCCGTCGAGCGGGCTCAGCCGCCCCATCAGCACGAAGTACAGGCCCTTGTAGCTGCCGGTGCGCTCCAGCGCCGACTGGTCGGCCGGCGTCTCGACGATGCACAGCACGTTGGCATCGCGCTCGGGGTCGGCGCAGACGTCGCACAGCGAGTGCTCGGTGAACGTGTGGCAGCGCTCGCAGTGGCGGATGTCGTGCACCGCGGCGTCGAGGGCCGTGGCCAGCCGCAGCGCGCCCCCGCGGTCGTGCTGCAGCAGGTGGAAGGCCATGCGCTGCGCCGACTTGACGCCGACGCCCGGCAGGATGCGCAGCGCCTCCACCAACGACAGAAGCCGCGCTTCACTCATGCGCCGGCGTTCAGAAAGGCATCTTCATGCCGGGGGGCAGCGGCATGCCGGCGGTGACCTTGCCCATCTTGGCCTGGCTCACTTCCTCGGCATTGCGCAGCGCGTCGTTGAACGCGGCGGCCACCATGTCCTCGAGCATGTCCTTGTCGTCGGCGAGCAGGCGCGGGTCGATGGTGACGCGGCGCACGTCGTGCTTGCACGTCATCGTGATCTTGACCAGGCCGTTGCCGGCCTGGCCGTCCACCTCGATGTTGGCGAGCTCGTCCTGCACCTTCTTCAGGTTGTCCTGCATCGCCTGGGCCTGCTTCATCAGACCGGCGAGTTGACCTTTCATCATGGGGTACGACCTTTCGTGTTCATTGGGGTCTGTGGCGACCCCGGGAGGGAATCAGAGCGGCTTCACGGAGCCGGGAAGGATGCGCGCGGTCTGGAACTGCGCCAGCAAGGCGCGGACCGTGGCGTCGGAATGGATCTCGTCGATGGCGGCGCGCTGGCGCCGGTCGGCCTCGGCGGCGTCGCGCTTGAGCGGGGTGTCATGGGCGTTGCCCATCTCCACCGCGAGCTGCAGGCTCTCGCCGGTGAGCTCGCGCAGGATGCCAGCCAGCTTGTCGGCCAGCGCCGGGTTGCGCAGCGTCTCGAGGGTGACACGCAGGCGCCAGGTGGGCACGTCGCCGGGTTCGCAAGCCATGAGCTCGGACTGCATCGCCAGCGCGCGGACCATCGCGATCAGCTTGCCGGCGTCGGCCAGCTGCTGGATGAGGCCGTACCACTTCGTGCCGAGCGGCGTGCGTTCGAACTGCGGCAGCGCGGGCGGCGCGGCCACCTGTTGCGCCGGGGCGCGCGGCGCGGCGTCGGGCTCGTCGTCGTGGACGGGCTGCAGGACGTCGAGGTTCGGACGCGCGCGCTGCGCCGGCGGCGGCGCATTGCCGACCCGACCGCGGGTGGGCGGCGGCAGGTCGTCCATCAGGTCGTCGGGCTCTTCGTCGCCCCAGGGCGGATCGCCGTCGTCGGAGACCGTGGCCACCGAGCGTGCAGCCGGCGTGCGCAGCAGCGGCGCCGCGGCCGCAGGCGTGGGAATCGCGGCAAGTTGCGGCGCCGGCACGGACACAGACACAGACACAGACACGGGTACGGGCACGGGCACGGGCGCCGGACGCTGCGCGATGACGGGTGCCGGCGCGGCGGCGATGGGCGCCGAGGCCACGGGCGCGGCCGTCGGAGCGCTCACGTGCGAATTCACGGGCGCATTCACGGGCGCGGCGCGCGCGGCGGCCGCGGGGCTCGCGGAAGGCGCCGCGGCGACGCTGCGCGGGCCGCCGTCGGGCTGGCGCGCGGTCGGCGGGGCGAAGCCGCCGCCGGAGTTGCCCCCGTCACCCGACGGGAACGCCATGAAGCGCAGCAGCACCATCACCAGGCCGGCGTACTCGTCGGGCGCCAGGCTCAGCTCGGCGCGGCCGTGCACGGCGATGCTGTAGAGCAGTTGCGTCTCGTCGGGCGCCATCGCGGCGGCCAGCGTGCGGGCGACCGCGGTGTCGGAATCGGTGGCGTCGAGCGCGCCGGGCAGCGCCTGCTCCACGGCCATCTGCTGCAGCAGGCGGGCCACCTCTTCCAGCGTGCCGGCGGCCGACAGGCCCAGGCCGCGCAAGGCGTTGACCTCGGACAGCATCGCGCCAGCGTCGCGTCGGGACAGCGACTCGACGATGCGGTTGGCATGGCTGCGGTCGACGCTGCCCAGCATCGCCCGAACGCCCGCTTCCTCCAGGGTGCCGGCGCCATAGGCGATGGCCTGGTCGGTGAGCGACAGCGCGTCGCGCATGGATCCGCGCGCGGCGCGGGACAGCAGGCGCAGCGTGCCGGCGTCGAACGCGATGCCCTCGGCGCCCAGCACCTGGTGCAGGTGGTCGGCCACGGTCTCGGGCGCCATCGGCCGCAGGTTGAACTGCAGGCAGCGGCTGAGCACCGTGGGCAGCATCTTCTCGGGGTCGGTGGTGGCCAGCACGAACTTGAGGTACTCGGGCGGCTCCTCCAGCGTCTTCAGCAGCGCGTTGAAGGCGTCCTTGGTGAGCTGGTGCGCCTCGTCGATCATGAAGACCTTGTAGCGGCCCACGCTCGGCTTGTAGGCGGCACGCTCGATGAGATCGCGGATCTCGTCGATGGAGCGGTTGGACGCCGCGTCGAGCTCGATGTAGTCGATGAAGCGGTCGCCGTCGATCTCGGTGCAGGCCGTGCACACGCCGCACGGGTGGGCGGTGATGGCGCCCTGCCCGTCCGGGCCGGTGCAGTTCAGGCTCTTGGCCAGGATGCGCGAGACCGTGGTCTTGCCGATGCCGCGCGTGCCGGTGAACAGGTAGGCGTGGTGCAGCCGGCCCTGCTCGAGCGCATGCGTGAGCGCGCGCACGACGTGATCCTGCCCCACCATCTGCTCGATGGTGCGCGGGCGGTACTTGCGTGCGAGGACGACATAGCTCATGCGGACCGATTCTACCGGCGGCGTCGGCCGGACCTTCGGCCGGCCGACGCTGCGATAATCGCCCGATGTCTTCGCATTCCTCCTCCCATCCCGACACGC
>JBBQYL010000253.1:0-6629 GCA_038208735.1 Burkholderiales bacterium | reverse complement strand
GCCCAGCAGGCCGCTGAGCAGCCCAGCGACCACGCCCGTGAGCGCCAGCGCCTGCGCGCACGGGCGCGTCCACACGAGGCGCCCGTCGCGCGCGTCGAGCACGCAGGGGAGCGCGGCGCGAGCGGCGTCCGCGCATGCATGCAGCGCGTGGCCCGCGCGCTGCCACATGCGCCAGGCCGACAGCGCCAGCACCGCGGCGAACCCCAGCGTCAGCGGCGCGTTGGGCACGCGCTGCGCGGCCACCACGCCCAGCGGCGCGAGCACCATCGCCAGGCCGCCCATCAGCATCGCCGCGCGATAGCGCACGATGCCGTCGCGCAGGCCCAGCGTCGCCGACATCGCGGCGGCCAGTCCCACCGCCAGCAGCCCCATGGGCGCCGCCTCGGCCACGCCCAGGTGCAGCGCGAACACGAGCAGCGGCACGGCCAGGATGCCGCCGCCGGCGCCGGTCAGCGCCAGCAGCAGGCCCACCAGCGCGCCGAGCGCGAACGGCTCCATCAGGCGGAAAGACGGGAAGTCATCACGCCATTGGAACAGCATGCGCGGCGGACGGTGGATCCTGCGACTGCGCGCCGGATGACAGACAGGGACACGCGAGGGGACAGGACATCGGGTTCGTACTCCCCGGAAAGGGGCTTGTCGTGGACGCCCACTCGGTGAGAGACTGGCCCGATGGACAGTCAACACGCGACCCTCGACCCGCAGTCCCACACTTGGCTGGAACTCGGAGAAGTGCAGCAGTTGCTGCTGGATGCCTACCCCGGCGTGGTGCTGGGCGTCGACGCCCAGAGCCGAATACGCTGGATCAATCCCGTTGCGGCCGAGCGCCTGGGCTACGGGCGCGACGAGCTCGGCGGCAAACCCATCGCGGGCAGTCTCATCGCACTGGAGGAACTCGAGGCGCGCGCCGCCGAGCTGTCGCGCATCCTCGGCGAGCACGTGGTGGCCGATGCCGGCGTGCTGGGCGCCGCGCTGCGGCGCGACGGGGTGGCCAGCGAGCACGACTGGGTGCTGCGCCACAAGGACGGCTCGCCGCACCCCACCCGCCTCAACGTGGGGGCCCTGCGCAACCACCGTGGGCAGGTCACCGGCCTCATCGCCGTGGAGCCGCTGCACCGCGGTACCGACGAGCCGCCGCTTCGCCTCACGCACCACGACAGCCTCACCGGCCTGCCCACGCGCGCGGTGCTGCAGGATCGCGCCGAGATGGCGCTGCTGCGTGCGGCGCGCCAGAAAAGCGTGCTGGCCTTCATGCTCATCGAGATCGACGGCTTCGATGCGCTATGCGAGCAGTACGGCCACAGCGTGGGCGACGACGTGCTGCGTGCCACCGCGGGCCGGCTGCACTTCGAGCTGCGCAAGACCGACACTGCAGTGCGCCTGGACCGCAGCCAGTTCGCGGCCATGCTGGTCGACCTGCATCAGCCCGAGGAGGCCGAGCGCGTGGCCGCCAAGGTGGCACAGGCGCTGGGTGCGCCCATCAACGTGGGCGTGGCGCGTGTGTCGCTGGCGGCCCGCGTGGGCGTGGTGTGGTCGCCGGCGCACGGCAACCAGTTGCTGCCCCTGCTGCAGGCCGCCGAGGCCGCGCTGGCCACGCTGCCGGCGGGCCAGGGCGGCGTCGCCGCCCCGCCCGCGACGAGCTAGTTCAGAACGGCGCCGCCGACGGCACGAAGTCGTCGTCCGTGGTGTCGGTCACCGGCAGGGCACGCGGGTCGTGCGTGTGCTTGTCGGCCCGGCCCTGCGCATGATCCAGCGCGCGCAGCAGCTTGTGCACCGCGCCGTTGAACGCGGCGTCCAGCGCCTCGGCGTGATGCGTCACGGCGATCGGCGGCCGGCCGTTCGGGCGCGCCTCGATCAGGCAGCGCTTGTCGCCGCTGCCGGGGCGTCCCGCCTGCTCCAGGTTGAAATGCACCTCCACGCGCGTGAGCTGGTCGGCATGGCGGTTCAGCGTCGACTCGAGCTCGCCGCGTGCCCAGGCGTCGAGGCGTTCGTTGCCGTCGATGTGGTGGTCGGTGTTGATCTGGATCTGCATGAAGAGTCCTTTGGGTTCGAGTTGCCCATCATGCGGCAGTCCTCGTGCCCATGCAGCCGCGGCATGTCGATTGCCCGACAGGGACATTCCACAGCACAGCGGAGCCCCACATCATGAACTCGAACCAGACCCCTGCCCGCAACCGCGACGACCTGCCCGACGGCCGCAATGGCCACGTGGTGGGCGAGAACGACGACAACCTGCTCGAGTCGATCGGCAAGTCCATCATCGCGCCGGTCGAGGGCGCCGACGAAGATGCCGAACCGGTGGACCCGGAACACGGCCGCGCGTTCGTCGACTTGACCAAGACGCTGCCGCAAGGGCAGTCGGAAGTGGGCGCGCCCACGGTGCCGAAGCCCAAGGGAAAGGCGCTGTAAGCAGCGACGGCGCACGGGCGGCGCGTCAATCGTTCATGCGCGCGGGTGCACGCGCGCCGGGTCATTCGAGTTCGAACGACACCAGGAACTCCGCGCCTGCCGCGCCATTGCGCGCCACCAGCGACCAGCCGTGAGCCAGCGCGATCTCGTGGCAGATCGCCAGGCCCAGGCCCGCACCGGTGTCGCGCCGCGCGGGCCCGCGCCAGAACCGCTTGAACAGATCGCCAAGGTGTTCGGGCGGGATGCCCTCGCCTTCGTCGCGCACCGACACGCCCTGCTCGCGCAGGTCCACCGTCACCACCGCGCCGTGCGGCGAGTGCTGGATGGCATTCTCGATCAGGTTCTTCAGCAGCACGAACACCGCTGCGCGGTCGGCGCGTCGCGGCGCGAGCGCGTCGGGCACGCGCAAGTCGAGATGCACGCCGGCGCGCTGCGCCAGCCGCTGCAGGAAGGTGGTGGCCTCGGTGGCGGCGGCGGCCAGATCGATCTCGGCCATCTTGAAGTTGTGCGCCTCGCTCACCTCGGCCAGGTGCAGCAGCTGGTGCACCTGGCGCGCCATGCGGTCGATGTCGCCCAGCAGCAGCTCGCGGTCGTCCGACTCACTGAGCTCCACCTGGCCGCGGATCAGCGCCAGCGGCGTCTTCAGCTCGTGCGCGGCCGCGGCAAGGAATTCCTGCTGCACCCGATACCCCTGCTGCAGCCGGTCCAGCGCCTCGTTGAACGCGCGGATCAGCGGCCGCATCTCGCGCGGCATCGCCGACTCCGACAGCCGCGTCTCGATGTTGCGCGGCGCGATGCGCGAAGCGGCATCGGACGCGCGCCGCAGCGGCAGCAACAGGTGACCGAGCGTCGCGTGCACGCCGATGGCGAACAGCACCAGCGACAGCGCGGCGATCACCAGCGCGTTCTTCATGACGGGCCCCACCACGGCACCGGTGAGCAGCGCGGCGGCGCGATCGCTGATGGCCGTCTGGATGTAGTACGGGTGCCCGTCGCGCGCGAGCGCCCTGGTGGCCACGTGCAGCGGCAGGCCGTCGACGACGACGTCGAAGCGGTCGCGCATGGCGTCGAAGCCGGTCGGCGTGGCCGCGAACGGCGGGGCGCCGGCGTCCGACGACAGCACCGCCACGCCGCGCGCATCCACCACGCGGTACTTCCAGTCGCGCCTCGCGGCCGTATACACCCAGGCGGTATCGGGCGGCTCGCGCAGCGCCACCGGCGCGCCGGTGGCGTCGAACGCCAGGTTGGCCTCGATCCAGGCGGCCTGTTCGCCGAGGCCGTGCGACAGCGCGAACTCGGGATGCCAGCGGAACGCGGTCTCCAGCACCACGGCGGCCAGCACGATGCTCAGCAACGACGCCAGGACGAAGGTGGCCAGCAGCCGCCCGCCCAGGCTGCCGCCCTGGTGGTGGCGGCGGTGGTGCAGCAGGTGCCACGCGAGCCGGCGGCGCCAGCGGATCTCGCGCCGCACCGCGCGCTCGGCGTCGCGCGGACGTGCACTTGGATGCGGATGCGGATGCGCATGCGGATGCGCATGCGCATGCTGGCACGCGGGATGCGCGGCGGCGTCCCAGTGATGCCAGTCGCTGTCGCGCCAGGGTCGGCGCGCGCGGTCCCGGCCGCGAGAGGGGGCGGTGAAGTCAGGCCTCATCCGGTCGCAAGGCGTAGCCATGCCCGCGCACGTTGACCACCTGCAGCGTGGAGTCGATCGCCTGCAGCTTCTTGCGCAACCGGTGCAGCGCCACGTCGAGCGCGTTGGGCGTGACGGCGTCGGTGAGCCCCCAGGCCGCCGCCTCCAGCGCGCCGCGGCGCACCACCAGGCCCTCGGCCTTGACCAGGCACAGCATGATCTGCAGCTCGGCCGATGGCAGCGTCACCGTCTCGGCGCCGCAGCTCATCGTGCCCTGGTCGGGCGCCAGCTGCACGTCGCCGAACGAGGGCGTGAGGCTCTGCATCGTGGCGGGCCGACGCAGCAGCGCCCGCACGCGGGCCGCGAGCTCCTCCATCGAGAACGGCTTGGCCAGGTAGTCGTCGGCCCCGGCCTCCAGGCCCTCGACGCGGTCGTGCACGGCATCGCGCGCGGTGAGCATCAGACAAGGCGTGACGTTGCCGTCGGCGCGCAGCCGGCGCACCAGCGACAGGCCGTCGCCGTCGGGCAGGCCGCGGTCGACCACGATGGCGCCGTAGGGCGTGTCGGCGATCGCGTGGCGCGCGCTGGCGATGCGGTCGAACACGTCGACCTCGATGCCGGCGCCGGCAAGCGCCTTGCGCACCAGCGTGGACAGGCGTTCGTGGTCTTCGACGAGGGCGATGCGGTTCATGGGGGCTTCTTCAATCCAGTCCGGTCTTGCCGGGCGCCCAGTAGGCCTTGGTGAGCATCTGCGACGGCTTCGCGCCCGCCGCCTTCAGCGTGCGCTGCAGGCGCTGGAGGGTCAGCGACTGCCCGCTCAGCACGTACTGGCGGTACGAGTCGGCGCCGGCGTAGCGCGCCAGCGCCGCCTCCACCTCCACCAGGTGCGTGCCGCCGGGGCGGCGCTCCACCAGCCACGCATGCCGCAGCATGCCACGGCCGCCGGCCTCCAGCACCGGGCGCACCTCGGCCGCGTCGTCCACCTCGAAGATGAAGTGCGTGTCCAGACCGCCCAGCGGGGTGTCGCACAGCGCCAGCGCCAGGCCCAGCGAGGTCTCGTCGCCCACGAACACGGTGGAGCGGTCGATGGCCGCCAGGTTCATCGACCGCCGTGGCCCCAGCGCGTGGCAGCGGTCGCCCGGCGCGACGTCGTCGAGCCAGCGCGCGGCGGGGGCGTCGCCGTGGAGATAGCCCAGCACGGCCAGCGAATCGTCGCCTTCGCCGAGGCGGAACGGCGTGAAGGTGCGGAATGCCATGCCGCCCACCCGCAGCTGCACCTTGTCGCCCGGCACATGGGCCGCTCGGCGGAACGACTCGCTGCGCAGCGATAGCAGGCGGAAGCGCGGCGACAGCACGTGCACCGCATCGACGTGGCTCTCGTGCGTCATCAGTCGCAGCATCGCCTGGCCCACGAGGCCGGGCTCGGCGCGGCGGGGGGGTTCGCGCAGCACGGGGGAGATCGAGGCGGTGGGATTCATGGGACGGCTCCGGGACGGCAGGGTGAGTGCGTCCATGGTCGCCTTGCCCGGCTTTCCGCCGACTTACCGCTGCCGGGGGCTGCGGGTGAACCCGCGCACGTCGGCAAGATCTCGCGTCGCTTGAGCCGGCCGGGCGGCAGTTTGTCACGTTTGGCGACCGGGCTTGCGCTCGCCGGACAAGGGAGGCCGGAAACAGTCGAGCACACAGGTAACATGTCGTTACTCGCTCTTCATCGGACCATCATGTTCAAGACCAAGCGCAAGCGCGCCGTCGTTCTGGCACTCATCGCCTTCTTCTGCGTCGGCGCATCCACCTATGTTGCGATCGACTGGAAACGCTTTGGGGGTGGTTTCCTGGCATTCCTGCGCGGCAGGGGCGACGCCGTCGCCGCGGTAGGCGGTGGCTCGTCCTCCGGCTCGGGCGCCGGCCATGTGGCCACGGGTGCGAGCACAAACTCCGCGCCGGCGTCGCTGCCGCGCGTGGCGGCCGCCTCGGCGCGCCGCCACACGGTCGATGGTGCGCACGGTACCGGCGGCAAGTCGGACGACGACCTGTTCAAGTATGGCGACCCGGCCGCCGGCGGCATGCCGGCGGGCAGCTTCCTGGTCGCGCAGAACGACAGCGGCGCCGGCGGCGTGCACGGCGACGGCCCGCCGGCGCCCGAATCCGGCCCGGCGTCGCCCGAAGCGGGCAGCCCGGCTCCGGGCCCGAGCAACACCGGTGGCGCTGGTGGAGGCGGTGGATTCGGCGGCGGCAGTGGCGGCAGCACCCCCCACGGCACCCCGCCCTCTCCTCCTCCGCCGCCCGGGTCGCCGACGCCCCCGGCGCCCCCCGCGCCCAACCCGCCGGCATCGCCTCCGCCCCCGGCGACGGACCCGATCCAGTCGGGCGGCACCGACGAGGGGGGTACCCCCACGCCGCCCGCCCCGCCCGGCGACGGCGGCGGCACGCCCACGATCCCGTCGTCCCCGTCGGCCGTTCCCGAGGCGTCGAGCCTGTCGATGATGGCCCTCGGCGCGCTGTTCCTGGCCGTGGCGGCCGCACGCCGTCGCAAGGACGCCTGAGAACCGCGACGCGAAGCGCGTCCTCGTGCTCCCTCGTCGGGCGCCCC
>JBBQYL010000252.1:0-6645 GCA_038208735.1 Burkholderiales bacterium | reverse complement strand
CGCCTGGGCGAGCTGGAATTCGCCGTAGAAGTCGCACTCGTTGCCGAGGCGGTACTTCAGGGGGCCGATGCCGTAGCACTGGCGCGACTTGCCGGAGACCGACGTGGCGGCGGGGCCGCCACGCATGTAGCCGGTCCAGTCGACGGCTTGCGCGGCGGAGGTGGCGAAAAGGGCGAAGGCGGCCGCGGCGACGAGCCGGGGAGCCGGGCGCGGGGCTCGGGTGACTTGCATGGTTGTCTCCTGCTTGCGCTCATGCGAGCGCGTTGTAGTTTCGCTAGCCGCAACTTGGACGCCGGCCAACGTTGGGAAGCTTAATCAGCCATTAATGGGAGATTAATGAGGGTTTTCTCGTAGAGCAGGCCAAAGTGTCAACTTGGTGCAACACATGAGCTGACAATCCGCAGCGGTGCGCAAATGGCACCAGGGATGGGCGGCAATGCCGGCTTTCCGGCCGGAGCGCCTCATCCGACGAGGGGGCGTCATCCCCCTAGATTGACGTCAGCTGAACGCGAGGGCGCCGCGCCCGGTCAACGGACTAGAGGCAGCGCGATGCGCACCTGCAGGCCGTGCGGCGCCAGGCTAGACAGCGACACCTGGCCGGCGTGGCGCTCGGCGATGCTCTTGACGATGGCCAGGCCCAGGCCGCAGCCGGAGCCCTCGTGCGTGGCGCGCACGAAGCGTTCGAACACGGCCCGGTGCAGGTCGGGCGGGATGCCGGGCCCGGTGTCGGCCACCTGCACGACGCCGAAGGCGCCGTCGCGCCACACGCCCACCGTCACTTCACTGGACGGGCCGGCGTAGCGGATGGCGTTGTCGATGAGGTTCTGCAGCGCCTCGCGGATGAGCAGCGGGTGGCCCTGCACCATCACCGGCGGCGCGTCGTCGCCGGCCTCGGCCAGGCCCAGGTCGATGGTGGCCTGCAGGGCCTTGGGTACCCATTCGGCCGTGACCTCGCGCGCCAGCTCGCGCAGGTCCACGCGCGCGCTGTGCTGCGCCAGCGCGGACTCGGGCTCGGCGCGCGCCAGGCTCAGCAGCTGGTTGACCAGGTGGGCGCTGCGCACCGCGCTCTCGTGCACGCGCTGCAGGCGCTGCCGCTGCGACGGGTCGGTGGTCTCCTCCAGCGCCAGCTCGGTCTGGCTCTTGAGGCCGGCCAGCGGCGTGCGCAGCTGGTGCGCGGCGTCGTTGACGAAGCGGCGCTGCGCGGCCACGCTCTCGTGCACCGCGGCCAGCAGGTCGTTGAGCGCGCGCGCCAGGGAGCGCAGCTCCTGCGGCGCGGCCTCGATGCGCAGCGGCGCCAGGTCGTTGGGCGCGCGATCCTCCACCAGCGCGCGCATGCGGGCCAGCGGCGCGAGGCCGGCGCGAATGCCGGCCCACACGATCATCGTCATCAGCAGGATGAGGCCCGACAGCGGCAGCACGGTGTCGCCCAGGATGCTGCGTGCCAGCTCGTCGCGCCGGGCACGTCCGCGGGCGCTCTGCACCAGGATCAGCTGGCGCGACTTCGCGTCGCCGTAGGCCAGGTACAGCGCGGCCACGCGGATGGGCATGCGGTCGACGACGGCGTCGTAGAAGTAGGGCTCGCCCAGCTTCGGCGCGCCGTTGAGCGACGGCGGCGGCAGCTTGCTGCTGCTGCCCAGGATGTATTGCCCCGGCGGCGTGCTGGCCATGTAGTACACGCGGTCGTCCGGGTCGGCATCCATGATGTCGATGGCCGCCTTCGGAAAGTCGATCAGCAGGCCGCTGCCCACCGGCTTGATCTGGCGCGCCAGCGAGCGCGTGGACTGCGACAGGCTCGCGTCGATGGCGCGGTTGGCGTAGCGCGCGGCCACGTTGTAGGTGACGAAGGCCGCGGCCAGCCACAGCACCAGCTGTGGCAGCAGCAGCCACAGCAGCAGCTGCTTGTGCAGCGACTGGTCGCCGACGACGAAGCGCGTCAGCCGCAGCATCAGCGGGCTGGGCGGGGACTTCATTCCGGGGCGTGGCTCAAGCTGGACGCAGGGCTTCGAGCAGGTAGCCCAGGCCGCGCACCGTGCGGATGCTCAGCCCCGAGCCTTCGAGCTTGCGGCGCACGCGATGGATGTAGACCTCGATGGAGTTGTTGCCGCCGGGCTCGGCGCGCTCGCTGTCCCAGGCCTGTGCCACCTCCTCCTTGGTCACCACGCGGTCGCGGCGGGTGAGCAGCAGGTCGAGCAGCGTCCACTCGCGCGGGCTCAGCTCCAGCGGCGCGCCGTCGATGCTGGCGCGGCGCGAGTCGCGTTCGAACACGAGCGCGCCCATCGCCATCGACGCGTTGGCCACCGGCGACGACTGGCTGCGGCGCAGCAGCGCGCGCAGCCGGGCCTCGAGCTCGGGGAAGTCGAACGGCTTCGTGAGGTAGTCGTCGGCGCCGGCGTTGAGCCCGGCCACGCGGCTCTGCAGGTCGTCCAGCGCGGTGAGCACCAGCACCGGCAGCTCGGGCTTCTTCCGGCGAACGCGCTGCAGCACGGTGAGGCCGTCCACCATCGGCAGGCCGAGATCGAGGATGCACAGGTCCCACGACTGCTTGAGCAACAGGAACTCGGCCACCGCGCCATTGGGCGCGTGCTCGATCTCGAAGCCGGCATGGCGCAGCTGCTCCGTGAGCGCATCGGCCAGGATCGCGTCGTCTTCGGCGAGCAAAATGTTCATGGCCGGAAGCTTACCGCGCGGGCCTCGCTCGCGCGATTCATGAATACGCGACAGGCAAAGGTGGTGTCACGTTGCCTCCAACGCTCACATCGAGCGCCGGTACTGCCCACCCACCTCGAACAGCGCCCCGGTGATCTGCCCCAGCGAGCACACTCGCACGGCCTCCATCAGCACGTCGAACACGTTGGTGTTGGCGATGACGGCGGCCTGCAGCCGGGCCAGCATCGCGGGCGAGTCGGCGGCGTGGGCCGCGTGGAAGTCGGCCAGGCGCTTGAGCTGGCTCTGCTTCTCTTCGTCGGTGGAGCGCGCCAGCTCGATCGATTCGATCGGCGCCTCGTTCGGGTTGCGGAAGGTGTTGACGCCCACGATCGGATACTCGCCCGTGTGCTTGAGCATCTCGTAGTGCATCGACTCTTCCTGGATCTTGCCGCGCTGGTAGCCGGTCTCCATCGCGCCCAGCACGCCGCCGCGCTCGGCGATCTTCTCGAACTCGGCCAGCACCCGTTCCTCGACCAGCTCGGTGAGCTCCTCGATGACGAACGCGCCCTGGTTCGGGTTCTCGTTCTTGGCCAGGCCCCACTCGCGGTTGATGATCAGCTGGATGGCCATGGCGCGGCGCACCGATTCCTCGGTGGGCGTGGTGATGGCCTCGTCGAACGCGTTGGTGTGCAGCGAGTTGCAGTTGTCGTAGATCGCGATCAGCGCCTGCAGCGTGGTGCGGATGTCGTTGAACTGGATCTCCTGCGCGTGCAGGCTGCGGCCCGAGGTCTGCACGTGGTATTTCAGCTTCTGCGAGCGCTCGTTGGCGCCGTACTTGTCGCGCATGGCGATCGCCCAGATGCGGCGCGCCACGCGGCCCAGCACCGTGTACTCCGGATCCCTGCCGTTGGAGAAGAAGAACGACAGGTTGGGCGCGAAGTCGTCGATGTGCATGCCGCGGGCCAGGTAGGCCTCGACGAACGTGAAGCCGTTCGACAGCGTGAACGCGAGCTGGCTGATCGGGTTGGCGCCGGCCTCGGCGATGTGATATCCGCTGATCGATACCGAGTAGAAGTTGCGCACGTTGTGGTGCACGAAGTACTCGGCGACGTCGCCCATCACCTTCAGCGAGAACTCCGTGGAGAAGATGCAGGTGTTCTGGCCCTGGTCTTCCTTGAGGATGTCGGCCTGCACCGTGCCGCGCACGTTGGCGAGCACCCAGTCCTTGATCTTGGCGGCCTCGTCGGCGGTGGGCTCGCGGCCGTTGTCGGCCTTGAACTTGTCGAGGTTCTGGTCGACGGCGGTGTTCATGAACATCGCCAGGATCGTGGGCGCCGGGCCGTTGATGGTCATCGACACCGACGTCGTCGGGCTGCACAGGTCGAAGCCCGAGTACAGCACCTTCATGTCCTCCAGCGTGGCGATGGAGACGCCGGAGTTGCCGACCTTGCCGTAGATGTCGGGCCGCGGCGCCGGGTCGGCGCCGTACAGCGTGACCGAGTCGAACGCGGTCGACAGCCGCTTGGCGGGCAGCCCCTCGCTCACCAGCTTGAAGCGGCGGTTGGTGCGGAACGCGTCGCCCTCGCCGGCGAACATGCGCGTGGGATCCTCGCCCTCGCGCTTGAACGCGAACACGCCGGCCGTATACGGATAGCTGCCGGGCACGTTGTCCAGCATCAGCCACTTGAGGATCTCGCCGTGGTCCTCGAACTGCGGCAGCACGACCTTGCGGATCTTGGTGCCCGACAGCGTGGTGTGGACGAGGTTGGTGCGGATCTCCTTGTCGCGGATCTTCACCACGTACTCGTCGCCCGCGTAGGCCTTCTGCATGTCCGGCCACATCGCCAGCAGCTTCTTCGCGTCGGCGCCGAGTCGGCCCTCGCGCTGCTCGGCCAGGTCGGTGACCGCGGCGTGCGCGTTGACCTTGTCGGCGTTGGCCTCCTTGAGCATGCGCGCGGTTCCGCGCAGCTGCTGCGCCTCGCGCGCGAGGACGGCCTGCGCGCGGGCCTGCTTCTTGTAGCCGCGCACGGTGTCGGTGATCTCGGCCAGGTAGCGCGTGCGCGCGGCCGGCACGATGGGCACCTGGTGGGTGCTGAACTTCGTGGAGACGAGCGGCAGCGTGCCCTCGTCCAGCGGCAGTCCCAGTGCCGCGAGGCGCGGCTTCAGGGCCTGGTACAGCGCGGTGACGCCGTCGTCGTTGAAGCGGCTGGCCATGGTGCCGAAGACCGGCATCTTGTCGGGCATCACGGTGAACGCCTCGCGGTTGCGCTGCACCTGCTTGGCCACGTCGCGCAGCGCGACGGCGGCGCCCTTGCGGTCGAACTTGTTGATGGCCACGAACTCGGCGAAGTCGAGCATGTCGATCTTCTCGAGCTGGCTGGCGGCGCCGAACTCGGGCGTCATCACGTACATGGGCACGTCCACCAGCGGCACGATGGCGGCGTCACCCTGGCCGATGCCCGAGGTCTCGACGATGATCAGGTCGAAGCCGGCCAGCTTGGTGGCTGCCAGCACGTCGGGCAGCGCCTGGCTCACCTCGCTGCCCGCGTCGCGCGTGGCGAGCGAGCGCATGTACACGCGCGCTCCCGACTCCATCCACGGGTTGATGGCGTTCATGCGGATGCGGTCGCCCAGCAACGCGCCGCCGCTCTTGCGACGCGACGGGTCGATGGAGATCACGGCGATGCGCAGCTTGTCGCGCTGGTCGAGCCGGATGCGGCGGATCAGCTCGTCGGTGAGCGACGACTTGCCCGCGCCGCCGGTGCCGGTGATGCCGATGACGGGCGTCCTGATCGCCTTGGCGGCCTCGTGCACCGAGGCCACGCGCTCGGGCGGCAGGCCGTGGTTCTCGAGCGCGGTGATCAGCTGCGCCAGCTTGCGCCACGCGGCCTCGGTGTGGCCGCGCACCTCGGCGAGGTCGACCGGGGCGAACGACGACAGGTCCTTGTCGCAGTGCATCACCATCTCGCCGATCATCCCGGCCAGGCCCATGCGCTGTCCGTCCTCGGGGCTGAAGATGCGCACGCCCTTCTCGGCGAGTGCACGGATCTCGGCCGGCACGATCACGCCGCCGCCGCCGCCGAACACCTGGATGTGCTCGCCGCCGCGCGCCTTCAGCAGGTCCACCATGTAGCTGAAATACTCGTTGTGGCCGCCCTGGTAGCTGCTGACGGCGATGCCCTGGGCGTCTTCCTGCAGCGCGGCGGTGACCACCTCGTCCACCGACCGGTTGTGGCCGAGGTGCACCACCTCGGCGCCCATGCCCTGCAGGATGCGGCGCATGATGTTGATGGCGGCGTCATGGCCGTCGAACAGGCTGGCGGCGGTGACGAAGCGCACCTTGTGGGTGGGCCGGTAGTTCGCCAGGGCTTTGAATTCTGCGGAGAGGTCGGTCATGGGATCAGTCCAGAACGGTTTCGCGACGAGGCCCGAAGTATCGGATCAATTGACGTTTACGTAAACGTCAGTTCGACGCGACAGGATGGGTTTGCAGTACCCGGCCTGATACCCTCGGCCCCGTGAGCTTCCTTGCCATCGACATCGGCAACACCCGCCTGAAATGGGCGCTGTTCGACCACCCCGTTCCCGGCCAGCCGCCCGTACGCCACGGCGCGGTTTTCCTGGAGACCATCGACGAACTCGCCGAGACCGAGTGGGCGGCGCTGCCGCCGCCCGACCACATGCTGGGCTGCGTGGTGGCCGGCGAGGCGGTGCGCCGCCGCGTCGAGGAGCAGATGGAGCTGTGGGACGTGCTGCCGCGCTGGGTGGTGTCGCGCGCCGCCGAGGCAGGCGTCGTCAACGGCTACGACCACCCGTCGCGGTTGGGCGCCGACCGTTGGGTGGCGCTGGTGGGCGCCCGGGCGCGCCTGCTGGCCGAGGCCGCCGCCACCGGCCGCCCGCCGCGGCCGGCGCTGGTGGTGATGGTGGGCACCGCGGTCACGGTGGACGCCCTCGACCCGGCCGGCAACTTCCTCGGCGGCCTCATCCTGCCGGGCTTCG
>JBBQYL010000251.1:0-6690 GCA_038208735.1 Burkholderiales bacterium | reverse complement strand
AGCTCTTCCTTCGTGGCCCACGCCGTGCCGTAGATGCGCTGCAGCATCTCGTTGCGGTGGTCGCCGCGCCAGTAGGCGCCGGCCACCTTCATCAGCTTGAAGAACTTCAGCTTGCCCGTGGACGGCACGTGCGGGCCGCGGCACAGGTCCTCGAAGGCGCCTTCGCGGTACAGCGACACGTCCTGGCCCTCGGGAATGCTGCCGATGATCTCGGCCTTGTAGGCTTCTCCGATGGCCTTGAAATGCGCCACGGCCTCGTCGCGCGGCAGCACGCGGCGCGTCACCTTCTCGTCCTTGGCCACCAGCTCCGCCATCTTCTTCTCGATGGCGGCCAGGTCTTCGGGCGTGAACGGGCGCTTGTACGCGAAGTCGTAGAAGAAGCCGTTCTCGATGACCGGGCCGATGGTGACCTGGACCTCGGGGAACAGCTCCTTGACGGCGTAGGCCAGCAGGTGGGCCGTGGAGTGGCGGATCAGGTCGAGGCCGTCGGGATCCTTGGCCGTGACGATGGCCAGGTGCTCGTCGGCTTCCATCAGGTAGCTCGTGTCGACCAGCCTCGTGGCGCCGGGCGCGCCCACGCGGCCGCCGAGCGCGGCCTTGGCCAGGCCCGCGCCGATGGACGCGGCCACGTCGGCCACCGTCACCGGCTGGGGGAATTCACGTTTGGAACCGTCGGGCAGTTGGATGGCGATCATGGGTGAAGGCTTTCTGGAAACGAAAACGCGGCCGGTTGGCCGCGTTCGAGAATGGGGAGGAAATGCTTGCCGCGCGTCAGTGCGCCACGGCCGGGCGCGCCTCGCGGATGAAAATCGACGTAACCGTAGTTCGCGGTGTCATAACCCGTAGCGCCTTTCCCATTCTTGAAAATCGGTCGATGCAGGATCGAGAAGGCTCGATTCTATTTGAATTTCACGGCAGCGGCATCGCCTCGACGGACGGCTGCCGCGTCAACGCCTCGAACTCCTCGGCCAGGCGCCCGCTCTCCGCCGTGGCGCGTGTCCACACGCGTTCGCGCGCGTCGTGGTCGTCGCCGAAGGCCTTGAAGTCGCTGCGGTCGGGAAGCTTGCTGCCCGGCAGCGTAGCCACCCACTCCGGGCTGGGCGACAGCAGCACCACGTTGGCCAGCCGCTCGCTGGCGCGGTGGCGGTGGCGCAATGCCTTGTCCAGCCAGCCGGGCACCAGTGTCTTCTGGAAGTGCGGGTACAACACCAGGCCTCCCGCGCCGGAGGCACCTTGCTGGTTCGCCATCACCGCGTAGTCCAGGTGCAAATGGTAGTCCGTGATGCCGCCGTCCCAGTACGGGCCGGGCGGCCCGCCGGGGATCGAGTCGACGGCCTCGAGCCAGAAGGGGATCGTGCAGCTGGCCAGGATGCTGCGGCCCAGGTTGTTCTCGGCGAGCTCGACGTGGTGCGTGCGGTAGTCGTGCGTGGGCACCGGCAGGCGGTAGCGCGGGTGCGACAGCACCTCGTGCTCGCGGCCGCCGAAGCGCTCGCCCAGCCTGGCCGCGAACAACTCGCTCACGTGGCGCGGCTTGGGCGCCTTGCCCGGCTGGTGCTCGTAGCGCTGCGCGATGTAGTCGGCCGCCAGCTGGGCCAGCGCCGCGTCGGCGTCGGGCAGGCAGGCGCAGGCCATGCGCCATGCGCCGATGGACGCGCCCAGCAGGTGCACCACCTGTTTGGAGCGTGGCAGCCACTGGCCGAACAGGAAGCGGTCGAGCGGGTTGAGGATCAGGCCCTTGGGGCCGCCCGCTGCCGCCGGGATCGCGCGGATGTCCTGCGGCTGCAGTCCGCGCTCGCGCAGGCACTTCAGGGCCGTCGGGCCGGCCAGGACCTGCAGCGCCCGCATCGACCTACTGGGCGGCGATCACGCCGCAGGCGATGCGCGCGCCGGCGTTGCCGCTGGGCTGGGCGTCGTAGTTGTCGGCCGACGCGTGCAGCACCACCGCGTGGCCCACGAAGCCGTCCGTGCCGCCGAGGGTGACGCCCTCGAGCGTGAACCGCGTGTCGATCTTGCCGGTGGGATCGGCCAGCAGGCTGGGCATGTCGCCAGCGTGGTGCGGCTGGTCCTGCGGGCCGTGCGGCTTGTGCGTCGGATTGAAGTGATCGCCGGCGCTGAGGAAGTCGGCGCTGGCGCAGTTGCCGATGGCGTGCACGTGGAAGGCATGGATCGAGCCGGGCTGCAGGCCGGACGCGATCACGCGCACCTCCACCGACGTGCCGCCGCCGGAGAACGACACGATGCCGGTGACGCCGCTGGTGGGCGACGGTGTGAGCGTGGCGACCGCGGACTTGGTGCGGCCGAAGTACGACTCCGTCGCCTTCACGTCCGGCGACGCCGAGACGATGGGGGCAGCCGGGTTGGCGGGAGCGGCGGCGGGCTTGGAGGCACAGGCGGCGAGGCCCGCGACGGCGGCGAAAACAAGCGTCAGTGCGATGCGCATGGGATCGGCTCGAATTGGAATGAGGACGCGGACCATAACGCAATTCGGCGTCCTCCGCGTTCATGCCAGGCGACCCCGCCAGGAACGTCAGCCCTTGTTCTGCAGCTTGGCGAAGGCGGCCGCCATCGCGTTGCCGCCGGCGGGCGCGCTGGACGGCTGCCCGCCGCGCTGTCCGCCCGAGGAACGCTCGTTGCGCGCCGGCGCACGGTAGTTGTTGTCGGCGTTGCGCGCGCCCTTCGACTGCGGCTGCGTGTCGAGCTTCATCGTGAGCGCGATGCGCTGGCGCGCGAGGTCGACCTCCACCACCTTCACCTTGACGATGTCGCCGGTCTTGACGACCTCACGCGCATCGGTGACGAACTTGTTGGAGAGCTGGCTCACGTGTACCAGGCCGTCCTGGTGGACGCCCAGGTCGATGAACGCGCCGAACTGCGCCACGTTGCTCACGGTGCCTTCCAGCAGCATGCCGGGCTGCAGGTCCTTGATGTCTTCCACGCCGTCGTTGAAGCGCGCCACCTTGAAGTCGGGACGCGGGTCGCGGCCGGGCTTGTCGAGCTCGACCAGGATGTCCTTGATCGTGATCGCGCCGAACTTCTCGTCGGCGAAGGCCTCCGGCTTGAGCGACTTCAGCACGTCGCTGCGGCCCATCACCTCGGTGATCGGCCGCGCCGTGGACGCCAACATGCGCTGCACCACCGGGTAGGTCTCGGGGTGCACGCCGGTCATGTCCAGCGGATTGGTGCCGCCGCGGATGCGCAGGAAGCCGGCGGCCTGCTCGAAGGTCTTGGGGCCCAGGCCCGTCACGTCGAGCAGTTGCGAGCGCGCGGCGAAAGCGCCGTTGGCGTCGCGCCAGCGCACGATGGAACTCGCCACGGCCTGGCTCAGGCCCGACACGCGCGCCAGCAGCGGCGCCGAGGCGGTGTTGAGGTCGACGCCCACCTTGTTCACGCAGTCCTCGACGACGGCGTCGAGCGTCTTCATCAGCTCGCTCTGGTTGACGTCGTGCTGGTACTGGCCCACGCCGATGCTCTTGGGATCGATCTTCACCAGTTCGGCCAGCGGATCCTGCAGGCGGCGCGCGATGGAGACGGCGCCGCGCAGGGTCACGTCCAGGTCGGGCAGCTCCCTGCTGGCGAACTCGGAGGCCGAGTACACCGAGGCGCCCGCCTCGCTCACCACGATCTTCTCGATGACGACGTCGGGCGCGATCAGCTGCACGCGCTTGATGAGGTCGGCGGCCAGCTTGTCGGTCTCGCGGCTGGCGGTGCCGTTGCCGATGGCGATCAGGTTGACGCCGTGCTGCGCCACCAGAAGGCCCAGCGAATGCAACGAGCCTTCCCAGTCGCGGCGCGGCTCGTGCGGATAGACGGTGTGCGTGGCCAGCACCTTGCCGGTGTCGGACACCACGGCCACCTTCACGCCGGTGCGGATGCCGGGGTCGAGCCCCATCACCACGCGCTTGCCGGCGGGCGCGGCCAGCAGCAGGTCGCGCAGGTTCTCGGCGAACACGCGGATGGCCACCTTCTCGGCCTCCTCGCGCACCCGGCCGAACAGGTCGCGCTCCAGGCTCAGCGACAGCTTGACCTTCCACGTCCACGAGACCGCGCGCTTGATCAGGTCGTCGCCCGCGCGCTTGCCATGGGCCCAGCCCAGGTGGCGCGCGATGCGGCCTTCGGCCAGGCTCGGCTGGCCGGCGACCACGTCCTCGTCGAGGATCAGCTTGGCGTCGAGGATCTCCTGCGTGCGGCCGCGAAACACGGCCAGCGCGCGGTGCGAGGGCACGCTGCGGATCGGCTGGGAGTAGTCGAAGTAGTCGCGGTACTTCGACACGTCGGCGTTGTTCTCGTCCTTGCCGTCCATCTTCTTCGACTGCAGCAGGCCCTCGTCCCACAGCCACTCGCGCAGCACCTTCACCAGCGCGGCGTCCTCGGCCCAGCGTTCGGACAGCAGGTCGCGCACGCCATCGAGCACCGCGAACGCGTCGGCGAAGCCGCCGTCCACATTGATGAACGCGGCGGCCTGCGCCAGCGGATCCAGCGACGGATCGGCGAACAGCAGGTCGGCCAGCGGCTCGAGGCCGGCTTCGCGGGCGATCATGCCCTTGGTGCGGCGCTTCTGCTTGAACGGCAGGTAGAGGTCTTCCAGCTCCTGCTTGGTGGGCGCGGCGTCGATCGCGGAGGCCAGCTCGGGCGTGAGCTTGCCCTGCTCGTGGATGCTCTTGAGCACCGCGGCGCGCCGGTCTTCCAGCTCGCGCAGATACCCCAGCCGGCTTTCCAGCTCGCGCAGCTGGATGTCGTCCAGGTTGTCGGTGACTTCCTTGCGGTAGCGGGCGATGAACGGCACCGTGGCGCCGCCATCGAGCAGCGTGACCGCCGCGTTGACCTGTGCGGGGCGAACCTTCAGTTCCGCCGCGATTTGAAGAAGGATCTTGTCCAAGGCCTGTGCCTGTTGAGAGCGTCGCAAAGCGCGCGAGTGTGCCATAGCGAGGTAACCGATCCCGGCCATCGCGGTGAGGCTTTTCGAGCCCCGGATGTGGTAATCGACGCCGCGCCCTCCCCCCCGGCAAGTGGTAAGGATGAGCAACAGCATCCCGCTGTCGCGCTGCGCCATGCGGAAAAGACGTTTCGCCCTGTTACCTCGATGCACCGAATAGACCGCAGGATGGGGGCGTCATTTCGTGACTGAAATCACGCAAAGGCGCCGAACATGGGCTCATCCGCCCCTCCCTCCAGGCAAACGCAATGACCACCATCCAGGACATCGATCCCCTCGCCCCCGGCCTGAGCGCCACCGAACGCGCCATGCTGATGGACCTGATCAAGGCACGCGAGGCCTACTGCCTGCAAGGCCGTGGCCGCGAGTACCACGCGCTCGGCAAGGCGCTGATGGTGGTGTGGCACTACATGCAGCACAACGCCGGCCGCCCCGACCTGCCGCGCACCGACTTCGGCTCGCTGGACGTCACGCTGCCCATCGACGACACCCGCGAGGCCGCGAACCGGGCGCACGCGCTGTCGTGGAACTTCTCGGCCACGCGGCTGCAGGCGACGGAATCGTCCGCGGGTTGACTGCATGGATCCTGCGACTGCGCGCAGGATGACAGACCAGGCGTCATCCTGCGCGCAGTCGCAGGATCCACGTTCGCACTATTCCTCGTCCAGCGCCCGCATCGCCTCGTCGATCAGCGCATGCAGCGCGATCACGCGCTCCGGCCCCAGCGTCGAATTGATGCTCTCCTGCGCCACTCGCCAGTGCCGCTGCGCCTCGGTGCGCTTCGCGCGCCCCGCCTCCGTGGCGTGCACCAGCCGGCTGCGCGCGTCGACGCCCGCTTCCAGCGTGAGCCAGCCCGACGCGATCATCGGCTGCAGGTTGCGCGACAGCGTGGAGGCGTCTACGTTCATGCGCGTCGCCAGGTCCACCGGGCGGATGGGCCCCAGCTTGACCACGTGGCTCAGCAGCGAATACTGCGTGCCCTTCAGCCCCACCCGCCCCACCTCGGCGTCGTAGCGCTGCGCCACGCGGCGCATCAGCTGGCGCAGCTTGAGGTTGGTACAGCCTTGCGGCTTGGCGGCCGGCGTGTCGGGGGCGGCGTGTGCTGCAGGGGACATGACGTCATTATAGTTGCAGCTACAATCGTTGCAACTACATCAATATGCACGAAGGAACGCCATGTCCAACCTTGCCCCCGCCCGCCTGTCCGCCGACGAGGCCCAGGCCGTCCTGCAGCAGTGGATCGCCGACGGCGAGGTCAGCGACGCGCGCATGATGCTCGCCGGCCCCGGCGTGGCCGCGCCCGAACAGTGGGCCGGCAAGACGGGCCTGGAGCAGATGCAGGCGATGCTCGCCGGCGAGCTGCCGTTCGCGCCCATCGCGAAGACGCTCGACTTCTCGCTGATCTCGGTCAGCCCCGGCGTGGCGCTGTTCCAGGGCCGCCCGGGCCCCGCGCACTTCAACCCGATGGGCGGCGTGCACGGCGGCTGGTTCGCCACGATGCTCGACTCGGCACTCGGCTGCGCCGTCCACACGCTGATGCCCGCGGGGCGCGGCTACACGACGGCCGAGCTGAGCGTGAACTACGTGCGCGGCCTGTCGCCCAAGGTGGGACGCGTGCGCGCCGAGGGCAAGGTGATCCACTGCGGCCGCCAGTTGGCCACCGCCGAGGCGCGGCTGTTCGGGCCCGACGGCACGTTGTTCGCGCATGCCACCACCACGTGCCTGGTGTTCGACATGCCGGCGGCGCGCTGAGCGGC
>JBBQYL010000250.1:0-6741 GCA_038208735.1 Burkholderiales bacterium | reverse complement strand
ATCTGCTTCAGGGCGAGCACCTTCTGGTAAGGCGGCGTACCGGGCTTGTACTTGGCGAGATGGAATTCAAGACTCCAGGCCACCGTCCGGTCGTGCGCGTCGATCGTCACGGACGCGCCCTGCTCGATCAGCCAGGCGGCGAGATCGTAGTCCTGCGCATCGACGGCGTCCATCAGCACGTTGGCGCCGGTGTCGTCGGGGTAGTCGATCGGCACGCCGTGCTGGATCACCACCTGCAGGCAGCGCGGGCGTCCCACCGTCACCGAGCCGAACATGAGAAGCTTCCTGGTGCGCGGCTTCAGGGTGTCGACAGGGCGCAGATCCAGCATCAACGACAGCAATTCCGGCTTGTCCAGGGTCATCGCGAACAACAGGGGCAACGAGGCCGAGCCGAGCGTGTCGATCTCAGGGTTCGCGCCGGCGGCCATCAACGTGCGGATGCCGGGCACGCTGCCCGCGGCGATCGCGTAGTGCAGCAGGCGCAGATGGTTGTACGGGTTGTCCTTGGGGCCTTCCGCATCAGGTGAGGCACCGCGTGCGATGGCCGCCTTGGCCTTTTCGAGGTCGCCGGCCAGGGCAGCGGCGAGCAGGGATTGCGTCAGCGGATCGCTGAAGTAAGCCGCGGGCGCATCGAGATTGAATTTCGGCGCGGGCGTGGAAGCGGGCAAGGGCAAAGCCATGGTGTTCGATCCAATCAATATGAGGGCCGCGAGGAACGACGGTCGAATCAGCCAGCACAAGGCGGGCGAACCCGAGCGCCGGGTCATTGCGCGTGCTCCGCGGCGCAGGCCTTGAGCGTCGCCTCGTCGCCTGTCTTTTCCTTTTCCATCGATCCGATGACCTCGTCCATCCCGTGCAGGTAGGTGGCGTAGTCGTCGCCCGCGGCGGCCTCGCCCTCGGCCTTCAGGCCGGCGAGGTAGGCGGGGTCATGCACCGGGTCGATGTCGCGTTTCGTTCCGACCGCCGAGTTGGCCATCACCGACAGGCCCCTCGATCCGATGAGGCTTTCCTGGGTCTTGGTGAGGATCTCGCCCTTCACGCGGATGGCGGTGATCGATGCCGGATCGGCCGCTTTGTGCTCGTTCTCGCTGTAGTTCGACACGGTGTCCGAGTTGAGCCCGGCCGAGTTGTACGTGGACGCCAGCAGGCCGCTACCGCCCTGCGCCGCGCTCGCCAGCCCGCCGCCAAGCGAGTGTCCGACGAGTCGCGCGTCCGTGCCGGAATCGGACAGCTTGTTGCCGATCTGGACCGCGTTGCGGTAGTACGGAGCGTCCATGTTGGCGTCCTGGTGGAAGTTGTTTGTCCAGTCCTCGCCGGCCGGGGTCGAGCCCCGGAACGCCACGATGGTGGGCGGATCCATGTCGTCGCCCCACACCGCCGGGTCCTTCATGTAGACCGCGGCCTTGAACTCTGAGTAGGGTGGTGTCAGCTTGTCCTGGTCCAGGCCCATCTTCGCCAGTTCGGCGGGCGTCGCCTTCGTGAACCCGACCGGCGCGCCCGTCTTCAGGTCGGCCGGCGCCAGCGGATCGTTATCGATGTAGACCTGCTTGGCGCAGCGCATGTTCTCCACCTCGTCCATGTCCGCGCGCAGGCGCTGCGCCTCGGCCGCGTGCTCGGGACAGTTCAGCATGGAGTCGTTGACCAGCTTCAAGCGCGCCGCGCGCCGCTCGGCCTTGGCACTGCTCATGCACTGCGGGCAGCCGGCGATGGGCGTGTTGGCGAAGTCGCCCATCATCGACTGCCGTGCCGCATCGTAGTCCTGCTTGCGCATGGCGTCGGTCTTGGCGGCCGCGCCGGCCTGCATCTCCCTGGCCTTGGAGGCGGCGAGCTTGTCCGCCAGCTTGCTCTTGATGTAGTCGCGAATGCCCATGGGTGTCCTGGTGGCTCAGGCCCGGCCCGCGGCGCCGCGGCCCCAGGCGTGCGTCATGTCGAAGGCCTTGCGCAGCGCGTCGTCGGCGCCCGCCGGGTCGTGCGGTGCCTCGATGGTGGCGCCCAACCAGGCGTTCATCGCGTGCAGGCGGCGGAACTCGGGGATGCCGGTCTTGAACAATGCCGCCAGCAAGGCGCTACGCGCCTCGAAGCCCGGCTCCAGGTACCAGGCGCCGAGCACGTAGCCGGCCACGCCCTGCTCGGTGACGAAGCCTGCGTCCTCGGCGTCGTCCAGCGCCAGCGCGAGGAAGTCGTCGCGCAGTTGCTGGCTGGCACCGCCGTACTCCGGCACCGCCTTTCGGAGCGATCGGTCGACGCGGCCGCGCCAATGGTCGGAAACGATCTGGTCGAACTGTTCGTTGGAGATTCGCATGCGGTCTGGGGTATCGAGGCCAGGCGTTCGTGGACGAGCGGAACCATCCTACCTTCAACTTCGTGAAAGGTCGTTGACGCGACGTCTTCAACTAGAAAAGGCCTGCCGGTTTGAAGCGGCAGGCCTTTCGCGACGAAACGTAGCAACGGCTCAGTGCACCGTGCGCCCGAACGAGAACACGCCGTCGGCGACATCCACCGGAATCACGTCCTTCGGCCCGAACCGACCCTCGAGGATCAGCCGCGCCACCGGGTTCTCGATGCGCTGCTGGATCGCGCGCTTCAGAGGCCGCGCGCCGAACACCGGATCGAAGCCCACCTTGGCGAGCTCGCGCAGCGCCGCGGGCGACACCTCGAGCGTCATGTCCATCTTTCGCACCCGCTGTTGCAGCGTGGCGAGCTGGATCCTGGCGATCGCCTCGATGTTGGTGCGATCGAGCGCGTGGAACACCACCGTCTCGTCGATGCGGTTGAGGAACTCGGGACGGAAATGGGCCTTGACCTCTTCCCACACCGCATCGCGGATTTCCGCCGACGGCCGGCCGGCCATCTGCATGATCATCTGCGAGCCCAGGTTGCTGGTCATCACGATGACGGTGTTCTTGAAGTCGACCGTGCGGCCCTGGCCGTCGGTCAGCCGCCCGTCGTCGAGCACCTGCAGCAGCACGTTGAACACGTCGGGATGCGCCTTCTCCACCTCGTCCAGCAGCAGCACGCTGTACGGCTTGCGGCGGATGGCCTCGGTGAGCGTGCCGCCCTCGTCGTAGCCGACATAGCCCGGGGGGGCGCCGATGAGGCGGCTGACGGAGTGCTTCTCCATGAACTCGCTCATGTCGACGCGGATCAGGTGATCCTCGCTGTCGAACAGGAAGCCGGCCAGCGCCTTGCACAGCTCGGTCTTGCCCACGCCCGTGGGGCCCAGGAACAGGAACGAGCCCAGCGGGCGGTTGGGGTCGGACAGGCCCGCGCGCGAACGGCGGATGGCGTCGGACACGGCCTTGATCGCCTCGTCCTGGCCCACCACGCGGTCGTGCAGCTTGGCCTCCATCTGCAGCAGCTTGTCGCGCTCGCCCTGCATCAGCTTGGCCACGGGGATGCCGGTGGCGCGCGCCACGACCTCGGCGATCTCTTCGGCGCCCACCTGCGTGCGCAGCAGGCGGTTGGTGCCGCCGGCCGTCGACTTGCCGGCCTCGGCAGCATGCGCCTCGGCCAGGCGACGCTCCAGGTCGGGCAGCTTGCCGTACTGCAGCTCCGCCACGGCGTTGAAGTCGCCCTTGCGCTTCAGGCCCTCGATCTGGAAGCGGATCTTGTCGATGTCTTCCTTCAGGTGTGCCGAGCCCTGCGCGGCGGCCTTCTCCGACGTCCAGATCTCCTCCAGGTCGGCGTATTCGCGGCCCAGGCGTTCGATTTCCGTCTCGATGAGCGCCATCCGGCGCTGCGAGGCTTCGTCGGTCTCGCGGCGCACCGCCTCGCGCTCGATCTTGAGCTGGATCATGCGGCGGTCGAGCTTGTCCATCACCTCGGGCTTGGAGTCGATCTCGATCTTGACCTTGGCGGCGGCCTCGTCGATGAGGTCGATGGCCTTGTCGGGCAGGAAGCGGTCGGTGATGTAGCGATAGCTCAGCTCGGCCGCGGCCACGATGGCCGGGTCGGTGATCTCCACGCCATGGTGCACCTCGTACTTCTCCTGCAGCCCGCGCAGGATGGCGATGGTGGCCTCCACGGTGGGCTCGGCCACCAGCACCTTCTGGAAGCGGCGCTCCAGCGCGGCATCCTTCTCGACGTACTTGCGGTATTCGTCGAGCGTGGTGGCGCCGATGCAGTGCAGCTCGCCACGCGCGAGCGCCGGCTTGAGCATGTTGCCCGCGTCGATGGAGCCTTCGGCCTTGCCGGCGCCCACCATCGTGTGCAACTCGTCGATGAACAGGATGATGCGGCCTTCGTCGAGCGCCACTTCCTTGAGCACCGCCTTCAGGCGCTCCTCGAACTCGCCGCGAAACTTGGCGCCGGCCAACAGGCCTGCCATGTCGAGCACGAGCACGCGCTTGTTCTTCAGCGTCTCGGGCACCTCGCCCGCGACGATGCGCTGCGCCAGTCCCTCGACGATGGCCGTCTTGCCGACACCGGGCTCGCCGATCAGCACCGGGTTGTTCTTGCTGCGGCGCTGCAGCACCTGGATCGTGCGGCGGATCTCGTCGTCGCGGCCGATCACCGGGTCCAGCTTGCCCTTGCGCGCGCGCTCGGTGAGGTCGAGCGTGTATTTCTTGAGCGCCTCGCGCTGCCCTTCGGCCTCGGCCGAATCGACGGTGGCCCCGCCGCGCACGGCGTCGATGGCGGCCTCGAGCGCCTTGCGCGTGAGGCCGTGGCCGCGCACGACGCCGCCGATGTCGGTCTTCGAATCGGCCAGGGCCACCAGGAACATCTCGCTGGCGACGAACTGGTCGCCGCGCTTGCCGGCCTCCTTCTCGGCCTGCTGCAGCACCTGCACCAGGTCGCGGCTGCCCGACACTTGGCCGCCGCCCTGCACCTGGGGCAGGCCGGCGACGAGGCCGTCCATGGCGACCTTCAGGCCGGCGGTATTGGCGCCCGCCCGGTCGAGCAGGGACTTCGGGCCGTCCGGCTGGGCCAGCATCGCAGCCAGCACGTGGGCCGGTTCGACGTACGGGTTGTCGCGTGCCACGGCGGCGCTCTGGCCATCGGCCAGGGCCTGCTGGAACGCCGTCGTCAACTTGTCGAGTCGCATCTTGAAAATCCTTTCAAACTCCCATGCAAATGGGGCCCGGCGGAGTCGTTTCAAGGTGCCGCGGCAGGGCTATTCAACGTTCTTGAGTGTGCGGTAGTGCCCGCCGTGGTAGACGAGTGGCGTGGCGGCCGTGCCGCCGATGCGCTCCACCTCGCCGATGAACAGCACGTGGTCGCCGGCCGGGTGGTGGCTGCGGCGGCGGCACTCGAACACGGCCACGCAGCCGGCCAGCAACGGCGCCCCGCCCTGCCCGTCCGACCACTGGCCGGAGTCGAACTTGGCGCTGGAGGGGCGCGCGAACCGACGCGACAGGTCGACCTGGTCGGCGGCCAGCACGTTGACGGCGAAGTGGCTGGCGTTGGTGAACGCGTCAATGGTGGAGCTGGCCTCGCGCAGCGACCACAGCACCAGCGGTGGATCGAGCGACAGCGCATTGAAGGAGTTGGCCGTGAGGCCCACCGGCGCGCCGTGCTCGTCGCGGCAGGTGACGATGGTGACGCCGGTGACGAAGCGACCGAGCGCCTGGCGCAGTTCGTCCGGGCCCAGCTCGGTGGCGGCCAGTTCTGGCACCGGCGCTGGCGCCGGGGCGGCGGCGGCAGCGCGCGCGTCGTCCATGCCGTCGGCGCTCAATTGAACACCCAGCGGCCGACCTGCCAGCCCACGACCGCGGCGAACAGCGCGCCGCAGACGTGCACCAGCGTGTGCAGGACGGCGACGGCCCACTGGCCCTTGATCATCAGCCCCAGCGACTCGCCGGAGAACGACGAGAACGTGGTCAGGCCGCCCAGCACGCCCACCACCAGCAGCAGGCGCAGCCCTTCCGAGGGCAGGCGGTCGAAGGCCACGATGGAGAAGCCGATGCACAGGCCACCCACCAGGTTGGCCACGAGGATGCCGGGCGCGATGGGCCAGTCGAGAGCGGCCAAGCCGACGACCAGCCGCCAACGCAGCAAGGAGCCTGCCGCGCCGCCGACGGCGACTGCGACGCCCTGCAGCCAGGGCGACAGCGGCGTGATCAGGGCGGGCGTGGGAACGAGAGGCGTGACGCTCATCGGGACAGGTTCAGGAAGGATCGAGGAGGACGGCGGCGCCGGTGTGCCGCTATTGTCGCAGGGGAGGCCGCTCCGGCCGACCGAGGCCCGCATCGGCACCAGGCCATTGCGGCGCATGTCACGCTAAGGCGCGTCGGAGGCCAGCCCGGCCGCGTCCGGCAGCACGCTCGCGTTCGCCGACGCCAGCCCCCAGCGCGCCAGCGCCGCGTCGTCGGCCACGCGCGCATCGACCCAGCGCTCGCCCTGCGGCGTGGCCTCCTTCTTCCAGAACGGGGCGTGCGTCTTCAGGTAGTCCATCAGGAACTCGCAGGCCTGGAACGCCTCGCGTCGGTGCGACGCGGCCACGGCCCCCAGCACGATGCGCTCGCCCGGCAGCAGCCGGCCCACGCGGTGGATGACCAGCGCCTCCTTCACGCCAAAACGCGACTCGGCGTCGGCGATCATCGCCTCGATGGCGCGCTCGGTCATGCCCGGGTAGTGCTCCAGCGTCAGGGCCGACACGTCGTCCTCGCGCGTGTGGCCGCGCACGAGGCCGGTGAAGCTGGCGACGGCGCCGACGTCGGTGCGCTGGCCCGGCAGCGCGGCGAGCTCGGCGCCGACGTCGAAGTCGGCCTCCTGGATGCGGACGCGGGCGGCCATGCTTCA
>JBBQYL010000249.1:0-6795 GCA_038208735.1 Burkholderiales bacterium | reverse complement strand
ACGATGCCGCTGCTGGAGGGCCTGGACGGCGTCGAGAAGATGTCGAAGTCCAAGAACAACTACGTGGCCATCGCCGAGCCGGCCAACTCCATGTACGCCAAGATCCTGTCGATCAGCGACGTGCAGATGTGGAAGTGGTTCACGCTGCTCAGCTTCCGCAGCGAGTCCGAGATCGCAGGACTGAAGACCGAGATCGCGGGCGGCCGCAATCCGAAGGACGCCAAGGTGATGCTCGCCAAGGAGATCACCGCCCGCTTCCATTCGGCCGCCGCGGCGGCCGCCGCCGAGCAGGACTTCCAGAATCGCGCGGCCGGCGGCATTCCCGACGACGTCAAGGAAGTGACGCTGGCGGGCGCGCCGGTGGGCATTGCGGCGTTGCTCAAGCAGGCGGGCCTGGTGGAATCCAACGGCGAGGGCAACCGCCTGATCGACGGCGGCGGCGTGCGCATCGACCAGGTCGTCATCAGCGACAAGGGCCTGAAGGTGCAACCCGGCACCTACGTGCTGCAGGTAGGCCGGCGCAAGTTCGCGCGCGTCACGTTGACCGCCTGATCCCTGGCGGCAAGCAAGCACTGGGGCCAGACCCCTTTGGCAACCACATGACTACTCCGCCCGACACCAGCAGCACGCTGCAGACCCTTCTTCAACGCGCCGAAGGCGTGCTCGCCCGCCTCGAGACCCTGTTGCCCGCGCCCGCCGCCGAGCCCGACTGGGCCGCGTCCATCGCGTTCCGCTATCGCAAGCGCGCGCCCGGCGCGTTCGGCGCGGGCACGCGCGTGGGCGTGCTCGAGCCGGTGCGACACGTCGGCGCGATCGCGCTCGGCAACCTGAGGGAAGTGGATACGCAGAAGGAACGCCTGCGTGCCAACACCGCGCAGTTCGTGGCCGGCCGCTCGGCCAACAACGTGCTGCTGACCGGCGCGCGCGGCACCGGCAAGAGCTCGTTGATCAAGGCCTGCCTGCACGAGTTCGCGCCGCAGGGCCTGCGCCTGATCGAGGTGGACAAGACCGACCTGGTCGACCTGCCCGACATCGTCGCGCTCACCGAGGGCCGGCCCGAGCGCTTCATCGTCTACTGCGACGACCTCAGTTTCGACGAGGGCGAGGCCGGCTACAAGGCGCTGAAGTCGATGCTGGACGGCACGGTCTCGGCGTCGTTGGAGAACGTGCTGGTGTATGCCACGTCGAACCGGCGCCACCTGCTGCCCGAGCAGATGAAGGACAACCTCGCGTCCACGCACGACGAGAACGGCGAGCTGCATCCGGGCGAGGCCATCGAGGAGAAGATCTCGCTGTCCGAGCGCTTCGGCCTGTGGATCAGCTTCTATCCGTTCAGCCAGCCCGAGTACCTGGCCATCGTCGGCCAGTGGCTGCGCCACTTCGGCCTCGACGACGCGACGATCGCTTCGCTGCGTTCGGAGGCGCTCGTGTGGGCGCTGGAGCGCGGCTCGCGCTCGGGCCGCGTGGCGTACCAGTTCGCGCGCGACCGCGCGGGCCGCGTCGGGGGCCCGGCATGAACGACGCGAAGACCGGCGGCGCCAGGATCAGCGACGCGGATCGCCACGCGCACACCGAGATCGTGGCCTCCGAGGACGCGCCGTCGCACTACGGCGAGCGCCCCGTCACCGAGGTGGCGGTGGGCGTGCTGCTGGACGCCCAGGGCCGCTTCCTGCTCACGTCGCGCCCGCCGGGCAAGGTCTACGCCGGCTACTGGGAGTTCCCGGGCGGCAAGCTCGAGGCCGGCGAGACGGTGGAGCAGGCGCTGCGGCGGGAGCTGCACGAGGAGATCGGCATCGTCATCGGCGCCGCGCAGCCCTGGCACGTGCTGATGATGGACTACCCGCACGCCCGCGTCCGCCTCAACTTCTGCAAGGTGGCCGACTGGACGGGCGAGTTCGAGATGCGCGAGGGCCAGACCATGGCCTGGGAGACGCTGCCGGTGGCCAGCGTGCCCGTGCTGCCCGGCACCATCCCCGTGCTGGAATGGTTCGCGCAGGAGCGCGGGTTCACGGGCGCCACGCATACACTGGCGCCATGACTTGGCTCGACGAAGTGAAATGGGATCGCGACGGCCTCGTGCCGGTGATCGCGCAGGAGCGCGGCACCGGTGACGTGCTGATGTTCGCGTGGGCCAATCGCGAGGCGCTGGCGCTTACCGCGCAGACGCAGCGCGCCGTGTACTGGAGCCGCTCGCGCCAGAAGCTGTGGGCCAAGGGCGAGGAGTCGGGCCACGTGCAGCAGGTGCACCAGATGCGTCTCGATTGCGACAACGACGTCGTGCTGCTGCAGGTCACGCAGCTGGGCCACGAGCCCGGCATCGCCTGCCACACCGGCCGCCACAGCTGCTTCTTCCAGAAGCTGGTGGACGGCCAGTGGACGCCGGTGGAACCGGTTCTCAAGGATTCCGAAAGCATCTACAGATGACCAGCAACGACAGCCTGGCCCGCCTCGCCGCGGTGATCGAATCGCGCAAGCCGGCCAATGGCGGCGACCCGGCCGCCAGCTACGTGGCGCGCCTGTTCGACAAGGGCACCGACGCCATCCTGAAAAAGGTGGGCGAGGAGGCCGTCGAGACGGTGATGGCCGCCAAGGACGGCGACCCGAAGAAGATCGTCTACGAGGTGGCCGACCTGTGGTTCCACTCGATGATCGCGCTGAGCCACTTCGGCCTCGCGCCGGCCGACGTGCTGCGCGAGCTCGAGCGCCGCGAGGGCCTGTCGGGCCTCGAGGAGTTCGCGCTGCGCAAGTCGCAGCAGCGCGACGCCGACGAGCCCAAGCCGTGAACCTCCCCTCGGAGAACCCGATGTCCCACGACCCCAACTGCCTGTTCTGCAAGCTGGTCGACGGCAGGATCCCGTCACGCAAGCTGTACGAAGACGACGAGATGATCGCGTTCCACGACATCGCGCCGTGGGCGCCGGTGCACTTCCTGGTGGCGCCCAAGCGCCACATCGTGTCGATGGCCGAGGTGGTGGCGGCCGACGCGCCGCTGCTGGGCCGGATGATGGCGCTCGTCCCCCGGCTGATGCTGGAATGCGGCGTCACCAACGGCTTCCGCATCATCGCCAACGCCGGCAAGGACGGCATGCAGGAGGTGCCCCACCTTCACCTGCACGCCATCGGCGGCCCGCGCCCTTGGGCCAAGGGGTGATGCGGGCGGCTCGTCGATGGCCGGACATGCGGATCCATTAGAATGGGGTCTCCACGCATCCCGCAGTCCGCTGCGCGTGCCGCCCGACCCCAAGGAGGCCCGTCATGGGTATCTCGACCACTCACCTGATCATCTTTCTCGTCATCATCGTGCTCATCTTCGGCACGAAGAAGCTCAAGAACATCGGTTCCGACCTCGGCGGCGCCGTCAAGGGCTTCAAGGACGGCATGAAGGACGGCGAGACCAAGGCCGGCGAGCCGCCGGTGCAGCAAGTGGTCGCTCCCGAGCACCGCGCCGCGGGCGAGACGATCGACGTCGACGCCACGCGCCGTTGAGCGCTCCCATCGCCTCGACCGCGAGTGCCCGCCTGAATGTTTGACATCGGCGTCACCAAGCTGGCGATCGTCGGCGGCATCGCCCTGATCGTCATCGGCCCCGAGCGCCTGCCGGCCGTGGCGCGCATGGTGGGCACCTTGCTCGGCCGTGCGCAACGCTACGTGGCCGACGTCAAGGCCGAGGTCAACCGCTCCATCGAGGTGGAAGAACTCGCCAAGATGAAGTCGCAGTTCGAGGGCGCCGCGCGCGACGTGCACGACCACGTGCAACGCAGCCTGCGCGACCCGGGCGAGTTCGGCGAGCCCGGCGTCGCCGACGTCTCCGACGCCGCCGCCATGCGACCGCTTGAACTGGCCAAGGCCCCGGCCTACAAGGCGCCGCGCAAGAATTGGCGCCTGAAGCGCAGCGCGATGCCCACCTGGTTCAAGCAGCACGCGGGCGTGCGCACCCATGCCCAGTCGGGTGCCGCGCGGGTGGCACGCTTCCGACCCCGCCGCAGCAGTGGCGGCCTGTGAACTCCGGGAGCGGCCTCCGTCCGTTCCCCCTCTCTTGAGCCGTTGACCCATGGCGACCCCTTCCGAAGACGAGCTGGCCGGCACCGAGCAGCCTTTCGTCGCGCACCTCATCGAGCTGCGCGACCGGCTGCTGCGCAGCGTGTGGGGCGTCGCCATCGTCTTCGGCGCTCTGGCCGCCTGGCCCGGCCCGCGCCGGCTGTGGGATTTCCTGGCCCAGCCGCTGATCGTCGCGCTGCCCCAGGGCGCGCACATGATCGCCGTGGGCGTGGTCTCGCCGTTCCTCATTCCGATCAAGGTGACGGTGCTGGTGGCGTTCGGCATCGCGCTGCCATGGGTGCTGTACCAGGTGTGGGCGTTCGTTGCCCCGGGCCTCTACAAGCACGAGAAGCGGCTGGTGATGCCGCTCGTGGTCACGAGCACGCTGCTGTTCTACTGCGGCGTGGCGTTCTGCTACTTCATCGTGTTCAAGAAGGCCTTCCCGGCCATCCAGCAGATGGCGCCCACCTCGGTGACGGTGAGCCCCGACATCGAGGCCTACCTCGACTTCGTGCTCACCATGTTCCTGGCCTTCGGCGTGGCTTTCGAGGTGCCGGTGGCGGTGGTGATCGTCGCGCGCCTGGGCATCGTCACGGTGCAGCAGCTGCGCAAGTTCCGCAGCTACTACTGGGTCTGCGCGGCCGGCGTGGCCGGCCTGGTGACGCCGCCCGATCCGGGCTCGATGGTGGCGCTGATGGTGCCCATGATCCTGCTGTACGAGGTGGGCATCCTGGTGGTGCCGCTGTTCATCCGCAGCACGCAGGCGCCGGATTCGGCCGCCGAGGGCCATTGAACCCGTTCGTCGCACTTGCGTCGGTGGCTTCCATGAGGCCCTTTAGTCAAGACAAAGGCTCCTGCGGGAGCCTTTGTTTTTTCTGACCACACTGTTATGAAATCAGATGGAGGCCTACAATGGCCCTGATGGAAGCCTCCAACCGACCTGACGTTCCCCAGCAGAGCCGTAAACCGGCTTCTGCGCTGCCTGCGCCGGTCGTGAAGGCGATCGAGAAGCTGGGGGAAGACCTCAACCGAGCGCGCCGGCGACGCAACGTGACGCAGCAGTCGCTCGCCGACCGCATCGGTGCGTCGCTCAACACGGTCAAGCGCATGGAAGCCGGCGATCCCCGGGTTCCCCTCCATTTTTTGGCGCGCGCGTTGCACTTCTTCGGCGAACTCCAGAAACTCGGCAACCTGCTCGATTCCTCCGAGGACGACATCGGCCTGGTGTTGGCCGACGAGCATCTTCCTCAGCGCGTGCGCAACCGCGCCAAGCCGCGTAGGTCGTTCTGAAGGGCAGGCTCATGCCTCGAAAGGCCGTTGGCCCACAAAGAACAGCGAACAGAACCACGGTGGAGATTCACCTGGGATCCGCAGGCATTTCAGTGGGCGAGCTCGTCTTCACCCAGCAGGGTCGGCGCGAGATCGCGCAGTTCGCCTACGCTGACTCCTGGTTGGCGGCCACTGACAACTTCGAGGTGTCTCCCGACCTTTCCCTGGCGCCTGGCTACATCGCGCGACGTGCGCCCTCGCCAGTCGATTCGGTCTTTCCCCTTGCCCTCGGCGACACCGCGCCGGATGCCTGGGGTCGTCGGGTCATCGAGCGGGCGCACGCACACCGCCGGCGCCGCGACGCGCAGCTCCCGCCCCTGACCGAGCTTGATTTCCTGTGCGCTGTGGATGATTTCAGCCGCATGGGCGCGCTGCGCCTGTGCCGGGATGGCGACTATCTGGGGAGCGCGCAGGAAGGGCGGCGGCACACGCCGCCCCTGCTGGAGCTCGAGAGCATGTACCGGGCGAGTCGGGCCATCGAGGACCGCGTCGAGACGGCAGAAGACCTTCGCTACCTGCAAGGCAAGGGCACGTCACTCGGGGGCATGCGCCCGAAGTGCACCGTCATCGACGACGACGGTCGCCTCTCGCTGGGCAAGTTCCCGAGCGTCGGCGATACCTACGACGTCACGCGCGCGGAGGTGCTCGCGTTGCACCTCGCCAGGCGAGCCGGAATCGACGCGGCCCCGGCGCGCGTGGCCATGATCGGCAGCACGCCCGTGGCCGTCATCGCCCGGTTCGACCGTACCGACGCCGACGAACGCATCCCCTATCTTTCAGCCGCGTCGATGCTGCAGGCGTCCCGCCAGGACGACCATGCTTACGACGAGATCGTCGAGGCGATCCAGCGCCACAGCCCGACGCCGATCGAGGACGCACGCCAGCTCTGGCGCCGCCTGCTGTTCGGGCTCCTCATCACGAACGTCGACGATCACCTGCAGAACCACGGCTTCCTCTACGCAGGCGCGCGGCAGTGGGCTCTTTCGCCGGCGTTCGACCTCAATCCAATGCCCGGCAAGCTGCGCGAATCGAAGACGCTCCTGACCGCCGCCGTGGGCCCGATCGACTCGGTGCGGATGCTGCTGGACGACGCGGCAATCTTTCGCCTCGCCCCTGGGCAGGCGCTGAACGTCCTCGCGGAAGTGCTCGAGGCGGTCGAAGGTTGGAAGGCCGTCGCCGCCAGTACCGCGATCGGCTTGAGCAGGGCCGATATCGATCATCTGCAGCCCGCGTTCGAGCACGAAGCGACCGACGAGGCACGCCTCGCGCTCGGGCGGTCTGCAAAGGGCGGCTAGGAGTCTGGGCGGCAGAAGGACCCGGTCCAAAAAAGTGGTGATTTCAGGGGTACTCGACCCCTTGGCGCTGTTAAACAAATCGCGTCAGCGCGATTCTGAGAGGTCGAATTTTGGGCGGCCAGATTCCGATCCT
>JBBQYL010000248.1:0-6806 GCA_038208735.1 Burkholderiales bacterium | reverse complement strand
GTTCTCCCGAACCCGCCCCCGCCGTCAACCCCCCCCCCACCCCTAAACCCTCCGCCCTTCCCCTGCACCCCCGTTAGGCCGCGGGGTGGTACCCGGCCACGGCGCGCAGGATGGCAAGCTACTGCGCTTCCGCCAGCCGCGTCAGCAGCCCCGAATGGCGCTCGGTGGGCGTGGCGATGGCCTGCTCCAGCACCGCGGCGTCCGTCACCAGCGTCACGCGGCGCCGCGCCCGCGTGACGGCGGTGTAGAGCAGCTCGCGCGTGAGCACGCGGCTGCGCTGCTCGGGCAGCATCACCAGCACGCCGTCGAACTCGGAGCCCTGCGACTTGTGCACCGTCATCGCGAACGCGGTCTCGTGGCGCGGCAGGCGCACCGGCGCGATGGCGCGGAAGCCACCGTCGGCCGCGGCGTCGGGAAAGTGCACCAGCAGCCGGCCCTCGGCGTCGGGCAGCGCGATGCCGATGTCGCCGTTGTACAGGCGCAGCACATAGTCGTTGGCCAGCACCAGCACCGGCCGTCCGGCGAACCACGGCGACGCGCCCGGGCCCTCGTCGAGGCCGGGCAGGTGCAACGCGGCGCGCAGCCGGCGCGTCATCGCGGCGTTGAGCGCGACGACGCCGCGCGGGCCCTCGCGCATCGCGCACAGCACGCGAAAGCGGCCGAAGGCCTCGGTGACGTCGGCCACCTGCGGCGCGGCCAAGGCGAGCGCCTGCGCGTAGGCGGCGTAGCCTGCGTCCATCTCGCGCAGCGCGGAGTCGAGCGCCGCGTGCGCCGGCGTGTCGAGCCAGGTCACGTCGGGGTCGCTGCCGGCGCGCAGCCAGGCGGTGGCGTCGGCGGCGCGGCCGGTGTTGATGTCGTGCGCCAGCCGGCCGATGCCGGAGTCGCGCGCGAAGCGATACGTCTGCGTGAACCAGACGGCGCAGTCGCGCAGCGTGCTGGGCGTGGCCGGCGCCGGCGGCACGATGGCGGCGGCGGGCGTGCCGGTCAGCGCGGACAGGTCGGCGATGCAGGCCGGAGTAAGCGACGGGTCGACGCTCAGCTCGGCGAACACGGCGCCCGATTCGACGGCGGCCAGTTGATCCTTGTCGCCCAGCAGGATGATGCGGGCCGCCAGCGGCACGGCCTCCAGCAGGCGCGTGGCCAGCGCCAGGTCGAGCATGGAGGCCTCGTCCACCACCAGCGCGTCCACGGGCAGCGGATTGGCGGCGTCGTGCACGAAGCCCGACGGCGTGACGCCCAGCAGCCGGTGCACGGTGGACGATTCGGCTGGCATGCGCTCGCGCAGCTCGGGCGGCAAGTGCTGCGCGCGCTGGCGGATGGCGTCGGTCATGCGCGCCGCGGCCTTGCCGGTGGGCGCGGCCAGCGCGATGCGGCAGCCCGGGTCCATCGCCACCAGGCAGGCCAGCAGGTTCACCACGGTGGTGGTCTTGCCGGTGCCCGGGCCGCCGCTGATCACGGTGAGCCGGCCGCGCAGCGCGAGCGCCGCGGCGAGTTGCTGCCAGTCGGCGGCGCCCTCCAGTCGTGCCGCATTGGCGGCGAACAGCTCGGCGAGTTGCGCGCGCAACGCCGGCGTGGCGTCAGTCGCGCCCGTGACGCCTGTCGCGTCCCCGCCCGCGTGACGCGCCCGGGCGAGGCGCAGCGCCAGCCGGCGCTCGTAATCGAAGTAGCGGTGCAGGTACAGGCGGTCGTCGGCGTCGAGGATCAGCGGCAGCGCGCCCGGCGCGTCGGGCGTTCCGACGATGGCCGAGGCCAGCAGCGCGGCGCGCCAGCCGTCCGCGTCCATGCGGGCCGCCGCGGCATCGCCGGCCGTGGCGAGCGCGGAGAGCCGCAGGCAGACGTGGCCTTCGCTGACGGCCAGGCTCAGGGCGGACGCCGCTCGCTCCACGGCGGCCACGCTGGCGGCGGGCGCGCCCGCGGTGGCGGCCCAGCGCGACGCATGGCGCGCGAAGCCTTCGGCCAGCGAGAGATCCTCGCGCTCGGTCATGCAGTCACTCTCTCGTCGAACAACGCCGACAGCCGCGCGATGGCGCCCGCCGCCGGCCGGTGGAAGAACACGCCCGCCGGCGTGCCGTCGGCCTGGCGCCAGTCGGGGCGCACGCCGCGCACGAACAGGTACACCGCGCCGCCCAGGTGGCGCTCGGGGTCGTAGCCGGCGATGCGACGGCGCAGGTAGCGGTCGAGCGCCACCAGGTACAGCAGGTATTGCAGGTGGTAGCCCTGGTCGCGCATCGCGTCGGCCATGGCGGCGTGTCCGTAGTGGGCGGGCGTGTCGCCCAGGTGGTTGGACTTCCAGTCGAGGACGAAGAAGCGACCCTCGTGCTCGAACACCAGGTCGATGAAGCCCTTGAGGAAGCCGCGCAGCGTGGTGAACGACAAGCGCGGCATCGCGACGCCCAGCTCGACCAGCGCGGCGTTCAGCGCGTCGGCGTCGAGGCGGTGCGAGGGCAGGTGGAACTCGAGTTCCACCAGGCGCCGCGCGGAGGGCAGGTCGGCCAGGCGCAGCGGCCGCGGCGTGCCCAGCGGCAGCGGCGTCTCGAGCGTGCCGTCCAGAAGGCGGTGGAGCATCCGGGCGCGCAGGTCGGCGCCGTCGTCGCCGGGCGCGTCGGGCACGCCCATCGTGCGCAGCTTGTGCAGCGCCGCGGCGATGCCGGCGCGCCACGTGGTGCGATCGGTGAAATCGATCTGCTCGAACGCCAGGTGGATGGCCTCGCCGGCGGCCGGGCCGCGCGGGAAGTGCAGCGGGTCGTCCTCGGCCGGCATCCAGTCCGAGGCGGCAGGCGCGGGCGCCGGCACGCGGGTGGCATCGACGGCACGCAGGTCGTGGTCGACGCCCGAGCGGTCGTGCGCCGCGCCGTGCGCGATGGCGCTGAAGCTGCCGATGCGCCAGCCGTGCGGCAGCGTGCGCGGCGCGGGCAGCGCGGCCAGCGTGTCGGCCGACCGGCGCGACGGCGACAGCGTGGCGGCCTCGTCCAGCGGCAGCGGCGTCACGCCGATAGCGCCGTCGGAGCCTTCGGCCAGCGCCTGCCACCTGGCCAGGATCGGCGCGTGGCCGTTCTTGTGCTCGAACCACTCGCCCGGCGTCATGCCGTCGCCGGCCACCAGCCAGTTCAGCAGGCTGCGCGTGCTGGCCGTGGCGCTCGGATACTTGCCCGCGGTGCGATAGCAGCCGGCCACGATCACGCAGCGGTGCACCGCGCGGGTGAGCGCCACGTAGGCCAGCCGCAGCGACTCGGCCGAGTCCTCCAGCCGCAGCCTGGCCTTGATGTCGTCCTTGCGCGCGTCGGGCAGGAACTCGTGGCCGTAGTCGATCACGGCGTGGCCCTCGTCGTCGTGATACGCCACGCCCGTGAGGCCGTCGCCGCGGCCGCTTCGCGGCGCGCTCCACAGGAACGGGCAGAACACGATCGGGTACTCGAGGCCCTTGGACTTGTGGATGGTGACGATCTGCACCAGGTTCTGGTCGGACTCCAGCCGCAGCTGCGTGGCGTCGTCGGCGTCGGGCGATACGCGTTGCGACTGGAACCAGCGCAGCAACGTGTCGGGCGACGCGTGCCGCTCGCCGGCCTCGTGCAGGCACTCCACCAGGTGCAGCAGGTTGGTGAGGCGGCGCTCGCCGTCGGGGCGCGACAGCAGGCGGCCCGCCACGCGGTCTTCGGCCAGCCACCGGCGCAGCATGAAGCCCACGCCGCGCTGAACCCACACGTCGCGCCAGCCGGCGAAGCGCTGCACGGCGTCGAGCAGCGCCGACTCGTCGTCGGACAGCGCCGCGATGGCCGTGGCGTCCTGTCCCATCAGCTCGGTGGACAGCGCGGCCTTCAGCGTGCGTTCGCGCGCCGGCTCCAGCACCGCGGTGAGCACGCGATCCAGCTCCTCGGCGTCGCTGCTGCGAAACACGCTGGCCTGCGACAGCTCTACGCTGCCCACGCCGCGCGCCGTGAGCGCCTGGCGAATGAGCGTGCCCTGCGCGTTGCTGCGCACCAGCACGGCGATGTCGCCGGCGGCCAGCGGGCGCTCGTCGGGCGCGCGGCCCAGCGTGACCTCGCCGCGCCGCGCCGCGCCCAGCAGCCGCGCGATCTCGCCGGCGGTGGCGGCCACCACCGCGGCCTGCGCGTCGCGCTGGAACATCGGCTCGCCGTCGTCGGCCGGCGGCAGCGTCCACACCTGCAGCGGCGCGCGCGGCGCGCTGGTGTCGGTGAAGGGCTGGCGCGGCTTCTTGCCGAACGCCACCTCCTGGTAGTCCAGTCCCTCCAGCATGAACGCGCGCGAGTTTGCGCCGAACAGCGCGTTCATCGCTCGGATGAGCGGTTCCGACGAGCGCTGGTTCTCGGCCAGCGAGTAGCGCGCCACGCCGTGCCGGCCGGCCTCCAGGTAGGTGTGCAGGTCGGCGTTGCGGAAGCTGTAGATCGCCTGCTTCGGGTCGCCCACGAAAAACAGCGGCGCGTCGGACAGCGCGTCGGGCGTGGGCGTGGTGTAGATGGTCTTGAAGACGGCGAACTGCAGCGGATCGGTGTCCTGGAACTCGTCGATGAGCGCCGCCGGAAAGCGCGTCTTCAGCGCGCCCGCCAGCCACGGCGAATCGCCGCGGGTGAGCCGGTCGTGCAGGTTGAACAGCATGTCGTCGAACGCGATCACGCGCTGTCGGCGCTTGGCCTCGCGCTGCGCGCGGGCGCCTTCGTCCAGCAGCTGCCGCAGCAACGCGAGACGCGCGTAGGCGAGGGCGCGCGTGGCCCGCGCGCGCAGGTCGAGCAGGCGCTCCGCCACGTCGAAGAACTCGTGCCTCGGCGTGACCTGGTTCTTCTTGGTGCCCTTGGCCAGTCGCGCGGCGCCCAGCAGGTCGAGCTTGGGCGGCGACAGGTCCAGCGCGGCCAGGCCGTCGTCGCCGCGCAGCAGCTCGTCCCACGCGGCGAACGCGGCCTTCAGCGTGTCTTCCTTGTAGGTCACCGCGCTGAGCGCGCCCAGCGAGCGGCGCAGCAGGTCGTCGATGGCCGCGCGCTCAGCACGCCACAGATTACGCGCGACCGCGTGGGCCTCCGCCAGCGCGTCGGACGGCAGTGCCCCAGTGGCCTCGAGGTCGTCCGGCCACGCGGCCCGCGCCAGCGGCTTGCCCAGGTGGCGCTTGAGCAGCGCGGCGAAGCCCGCGGGCGAGTCCTTGGCCGCGACGAGGTGGCCCGCCAGGCCGGCGTCGAGGTCGTCGGCGGCGATGCGGCGGCGCCAGAAGTCGTTGGCGGCCTCGGCCACCCAGTCGGCGTCGTCGCGCACCAGCTCCATGGCCAGCGGCATCTGCGCGGTGAACGGCGTGTCGGCCAGCGCGCGCTGGCAGAAGCCGTGGATGGTGAAGATGGACGCCTCGTCGAAGGTGGCCAGCGCCAGCTCCAGTCGCCGCGTCATGTCGTCGTCGGCCAGGCCATGTCGTTCGCGCAGCGTGCGCAGCAGCGGGCCGACGAACTCGTCGCCGCCTGCGCCTCCTTCGCCGCCTTTGCCCGCGTGCAGCACGGCCAGCACGTCGACGATGCGCTGGCGGATGCGCTCGCGCAGTTCGGCCGTGGCGGCGTTGGTGAACGTGACCACCAGGATGCGCTGCACCTCCAGCCGCGACTCCAGCAGCAGGCGCAGGTACAGGCCGCAGATGTTCCAGGTCTTGCCCGTGCCGGCCGAGGCCTCGATCTGGCGGATACCCGCCAGCTCGCAGGTGAAGACATCGAGGAGCTCGGTCATTCGTCGAACCCCAGGCAGGCCAGCAGCGGATCGAACACCGCCTCGGCGTTGGCGTAGAACGCTCCCACGGCCTCGCGCGCGAACGGATCGGCACGCCCGCGCAGCGCCAGGCGGTAGCCGGCGTCGTTGCCCTCGGCATATTGGTTGAAGCCGCCGGGACGGAATTCGGCGATGGCCTTGGACGGCCCCTGGCGATCGCCGTTGACCCACGCCCACGCGGCGCGCGGGAAGAACGCCAGCGGCTCGCGCAGGCCCCGCGCGTACAGGCCCAACAGGGCTTCGAGCACCTGCTGCGGCTGCTCGCATTCGGTGAAGAAGAACCGACCGTCGCGCGCGATGCCCGTGGTCACCGGCAGCACCTCCGACGGCGCGGTGGCGCACATCAGCACGTGCGGCAGCCACGCGTCGAGGTAGTCGAGCGGCGTGTGCTTCGCGTAGCGATGGCGCAGCAGGCCACGCGGGCGCAGGTCGGCGAACGCGGCGTGCACGCGCCACGCCTGGCCGTCGATCTGCACCGTGACCTCGGCGGCATGCGGCGGCAGCGCCGGCTGGCGCGTGTGATCGCGCACGTGCTCGGCGAACTGGTGCATGCCGTGCAGCTCGCGCTCCAGAAAGCGCTGGCCGAAGCCGCCCATGGGCACCGCGGTGCCGGCCAACGCCAGCGTGCGCGCGGCCTCGGGCGACGCGCCGTCCAGCAACGCCGGCAGCACCAGCCGCGTGAGCGGCGCGCGGCCGCTGTTGTCGGGCACGAAGGGCTCGTTGTCCTGCAGCTCGTCGTCGGGGCGGCGCAGCGCGATGCCCAGGCGCTGCTCCAGCAGGAAGCGGCACGGATTGCGCAGGAACGACGCGAGACGCGCCAGCGGCACGTCGTGCCATGCCGCCTCGGGCGCCGGCAGCGATCGCGCGATGAACGGCGCGGCGCTGGCCGGCGCGGCGGCGTCGTCGTCGGCCTCCCAGTCGTCGTCCGACGCGGCCGACGCCACGGGCCCGGCGTTCGCGGCCAGGCTCTGGTGCAGCGCCGCGGCGTAGTCGGCCTGGAAGCTGCGCACGCGCGGGTCGGACGCGACGTCGAAGGCCTGCGGCGCGAACGG
>JBBQYL010000247.1:0-6836 GCA_038208735.1 Burkholderiales bacterium | reverse complement strand
CCATCGCCGTCTACGAGATCGCGCGCAAGCTAGCCCGGTGATCGTTCCGTCCGGCTGACGAAGCCGGTGCCCAGCGTGTCGGCCCAGTCGCCCCGGCCGTTGTCCTGCGCGCGGGCCGCGGCGGCGCGCCAATCGTAGGGCGTCACGCGGAGCTGCACGTGCCAGTCGCCGTGGGCGTCGCGTTCGAGCAAAGCCCAGCGGGCCTCGGGCGAGCCGTTCTCGATCCAATGTGGGTGCGGATGGACATCGTCGTACGCCTGCAGCCCCACGCTGCCGGGATTGACCACCAGCGGCCCGCCGGGCACGGCCATCGCGCGCGCCACGGGGGTGTGGCCGCACAGGATCAGCGCCGCCGACAGGCCGCTGCGCGAGTCGCCGGCGGGCATCTCGGCGGCGCGCGCGCCGAGTTCGGACGCGCTGGCCGCCCGCACCCCGCGCTGGCCGTCGACGCCGAAGCCCTCGACGGCCGTCTCCATGAAATACACCAGGTCGCTGGCGGGCGTGCCATGGCACAGCAGCACGTCGTCGGACAGCCACTGCGTGGCGGGCAGGGAGCCGAGCCACGCGCGCTCGGCCGCGCCCAGCGCGCGTGCCGCGTACGCGTCCGACGCGCCCATGCGCGCGACGTCGGCGCCCAGCGCCTGGCGTTCATGGTTGCCGGCGATGGTGCGCCATCGGCCAGGCTGCGCCGCCTCACGAGCGATCAGCCACTGCACGGTCTCGCGCGGCCACAGCGGACCGGAGACGATGTCGCCCAGGTTGACCACGATCTCGGGCCGCTCGCGCTCGATCTCCGCCCACACGCACTCCAGCGCGGGCAGGTTGCCGTGGATGTCGGAGACGACGGCGAGGCGATGGTTCGTCATTCGGAGGGATGTCCTTGGCGTGCTGTCGGGCTAGCATACGCAGGCGCGGGCGCCTTGTGTTCCCGACACGTCTTCTCGAACCACCACCGGAGCTCGCATGCCCATCGATACCCACGTCCGCGTCGCCGCCTGGCTGCACATCGTCTTCGGCGCGCTGGCGGTGCTCACGCTGCTGTTCGTCGGCATGTTCTTCGGCGTGTTCGGCGCCATCGCCGTGAGCGCCGCCCACGATGCGCAGGCGGCGGGCGTCCTCGCCTGGATCGGCAGCCTGGGTGCCGTCTTCCTGCTGTTCTTCATCGCCATCGGAGCGCTGCAGATCGCCGGCGGCGTGCTGTTGCTGCAGGGCAACCCCGCCGGTCGCGTGATCACGCTCATCTTCAGCGCGTTGAGCCTGGTGAACATTCCCATCGGCACGATCGCGGGCGCCTACTCGCTGTGGGCGCTGCTGCGCGAAGTGCCGCAGCCGTCCGTGCCGATGCCGGCGCCGGTGCAACCGGGCCACGTCAACACGTTCTGACGCGGCCAGATGCTGCCCGGGCCATCAGAGCCCGCGCAGCACCTCGATGGCCTCCTCGATGCGCTCGACCGCGTGGATGGTGAGCCCCTCGATCGGCTTCTTCGGCGCGTTGGCCCTGGGCACGATGGCCACCGAGAAGCCCAGCTTGGCGGCCTCCTTCAGGCGATCCTGCCCGCGCGGCGCCGGCCGTACCTCGCCCGCCAGGTCCACCTCGCCGAAAGCGAGGAAGCCGCGCGGCAGCGCCCGGTTGCGGATGGAGCTCTGGATGGCCAGCAGCACCGCCAGGTCGGCCGCCGGCTCGCTGATGCGCACGCCGCCCACGGCGTTGACGAACACGTCCTGGTCGCCGGTGGATACGCCCGCATGCCGGTGCAGCACCGCCAGCAGCATGGCCAGCCGATCGCGATCGAGGCCCACCGAGAGCCGGCGCGGGCTGGGCCCGCCGGCGTCGACCAGCGCCTGGATCTCGACCAGCATCGGCCGCGTGCCCTCCAGCGTGACGAGCACGCAGGTGCCCGGCACGGGGTCGCCGTGCGTGGACAGGAAGATGGCGCTCGGGTTGGCCACGCCCTTGAGCCCGCGCTCCGTCATGGCGAACACGCCGATCTCGTTGACCGCGCCGAAGCGGTTCTTGAAGGCGCGCACCAGCCGGAAGCTGGAATGCGTGTCGCCCTCGAAGTACAGCACCGTGTCGACGATGTGCTCCAGCACGCGCGGCCCGGCCAGGCTGCCGTCCTTGGTGACGTGGCCTACCAGCACGATGGTGCAGCCGCCGGACTTGGCGGTGCGCGTGAGCTGGGCCGAGCACTCGCGTACCTGCGCCACCGAGCCGGGCGCCGAGGTGAGCTGCTCGGAATAGAGCGTCTGGATGGAGTCGATGACGCAGAACGCCGGCTGCTCGGTCTCGATGGTGGCCAGGATGCGCTCGAGGTTGATCTCGGCCAGCACGCGCACGTGCGCGCCGGTGAGGTCGAGGCGGCGCGAGCGCAACGCCAGCTGCGCGGGCGACTCTTCGCCGGTGACGTAGAGCACCTTCATCTGCCCGGCCAGAGCGTCGACCGCCTGCAGCAGCAGCGTGCTCTTGCCGATGCCGGGGTCGCCGCCGATGAGCACCACGCCGCCGGCCACGATGCCGCCGCCCAGCACGCGGTCGAGCTCCTCGATGCCGGTGGGCGTACGCGCGATCTCGCCGGCGTCGATGTCGGCCAGCGTGGCCACCGGCTGGCTGCGCGTGAGCGCCTGGAACCGGTTCTTGCCGGCCGCCGCGCCCGTCGGCGCGCCGACGCCTTCCTCCAGCGTGTTCCAGGCCTCGCAATGCGGGCAGCGGCCCAGCCATTTGGGGTTGGTGCCGCCGCAGGCGGAGCAGGTATAGACGGTCTTGGGAGCAGCCATGGCGCCATTGTCGCCTGCTGTTGAAATCCACAGGTCGGAATATAGATCGATTTTTGACCTGGCGGCGCCTTGGACTAAGGCGCCATGCGGGCGAGCATCTGCCCCGACAGGCGGCGCAGCTTGCTGCTGGCGCGCGCGTCGCCGCGCAAGGCGTCCCAGAACTCTCGCGCAATGGCATGCGCGGGCGATCCCGCCGCGATCGAGTCGATCTCGAACGGCGCATAGTCCGGAGTGCCACCGAGGGTGCCGTCAGGCCGCCATCGCATCGGCAACATGTCGTAGGACGGCGCCAGCGAGAACTTCGGTTTTGTCGTCAGGTCGACGAACAGCGCCAGGTTGCCTGAATGCATATCCGAGTTGCCGATCAATCTTCCGAAGTTCTGGAGCACCCTGGCACTGTCGACATCTCGCACGGAAAGTCGCCGCTGTCGCGCCAGTGACTCGGCGGCCTCGCCCCAGCCGTTGAAGGCGACCGCGCTGAAGGACGCATGGGCCGCGCCGATCGACACGACGTGCCTGCGACCGTTGGCGCCGACGCGGTCGAAACGCTCGCTGACCAGGTAAGTGCGCTTTTCCGATTCGACGATGTGCGAGGCGGCGGAAGCGATCCCGTGGCGACGCAGCGTCTTTCCAGCCAGGTCTTCGCAGACCAGCAGGTCGTGCCAGCGTTCGCCGAAGGGCGTGCCTCGCGGTGGCGTGAACTTGACGAGCACGTGCTGGCCGTCCGCCTCGCGCACGGCCAGGAACTTCGGCTGCTCCCCACCGGCGGATGAACCTGCTGGCAAGGTCGAGGCGACGTCGGCGGCAATGGCGTCCAGGTCCGCTGCCGGGTCCGCCCCGAGGCGCGGCTGGCTCTGCGCGCCCTGTGACGTGCCGATCGTCAGTGCGCCTGGCGCGTCGTGCAGTTGCAGCGCCGCGAACAGGACGCTGGCGAGCGGCCATTGCTCGGGACTGGTTCCCAGTCCCGTAGCCGACAGGCGCTGCGCCAACAGGCGCCCGAGAAAGCCCTGCGCCCGCAGTGGCGCCAAGGGCCAGGGCAGGGCGCCTTGGGTCGTGAAGGTGCCGAATTCCGATTCCACATGCAGGGTGTCGTTTTCGAGGAGGCTGAGGGTGCCGGCGCGACGGACGCTGCCGGTGTCATCGGTGAGCCAGACAGGCTGCTGAGCGGAGGCGCCGCGGATGGACTGCGGGAACGCATAGGCCGTCGCCCGACCGCGGCCCAGCGTCAGCACCTGATCGGACATGCCGGCCACGAGGCGCGACACCGTCGGCTGAGACTTGCCGATGGTGGATTGAATTTCCAGCGACGTCGCCACGCCCTTGCTGCGAAGCACGCCCAGGATCATCAGCTGGTCGGAATTCAGGGTCGGCACGGGTCGATATTGAATAGAAGATGAATAGATAATACAAGTAAATATCACCGTGTTCCAGGAGCAGAAATCGCGTTGATCGCGTTTCAAGATGCATGATGGATGAATAGATAAATCACGCGTATCAGAGCGGCTCGGTGCTTTTCCAGTCTCCGCGGGCGCGCGGGCACAGGCGCTACGATCACGCCATGAGCTCCCCCACCATCCGCCACGCCACAGCCGACGACCTCGACGCCCTGGCCCCGCTGTTCGACGCCTACCGCCGCTTCTACGAGCAACCGGGCGACGTCGCCCTGGCCAGCGCCTTCCTGAACGACCGCATGGAGCGGCGCGAGTCGACGATCCTGGTGGCGCACGCCGACGGCGAGCTGCTGGGCTTCTGCCAGCTCTATCCTTCCTGGTGCTCGGTGGCCGCGGCGCGCATCTTCGTTCTCTACGACCTGTTCGTCGACGCCGGTGCCCGCCGCGGCGGCGTGGGCCGCGCGCTGATGCTGGCGGCGCAGGACTTCGGCCGCGCGGCCGGCGCGGTGCGCCTCGACCTGAGCACGGCGCGCACCAACGCCCGCGCCCAGGCGCTGTACGAATCGCTGGGCTGGCAGCGCGACGACGTGTACCTCACTTACAACCTGGCGCTGGCGGACGACGCGAAGGCGGCCGCATGACCCTCGCCACCTGGCTCACGTTCTTCCTCGCCTGCTGGGCCATCAGCCTGTCGCCCGGCCCGGGCGCCATCGCGGCGATGAGCGCCGGCCTCAACCAGGGATTCCGCCGCGGGTACTTCACGGTGCTCGGCCTGGTGCTGGGCATCTGGACGCAGATGATCGTGGTGGTGGTCGGCCTGGGCGCCATCATCAAGGCCTCCGAGACCGCGTTCACCGCGATGAAGCTGCTGGGCGCGGCCTACCTCGTGTGGATCGGCATCTCGCAATGGCGCGCCAGCGACAAGCCGCTGGTGGCCGCCACCGACGCGCCCATCCTCACGCGAGGGCAGCTGGTGATGCGCGGCTGGGCCGTCAACGCCACCAATCCCAAAGGCACGGTGTTCATGCTGGCCGTGGTGCCCAACTTCGTCGACCTGGCGCATCCGTTGCTGCCGCAGTACCTGGTCATCATGATGTCGCTGTCGTTCACCGACCTGGTGGTGATGGCCGGCTACGTGGCCCTCGCGGCCAAGGTGCTGCGCGCGCTCAACGAGCCGCACCACGTGCGCATCATGAATCGCTGCTTCGGCAGCCTGTTCATCGTGGCCGGCTCGCTGCTGGCCGCCTTCCGCCGTACCGCCTGAGGACTTTCGCATGACCGCCAGCACCCTCGTCATCATCACCGGCGCCTCGCGCGGCCTGGGCCACGCGATGGCCGCGCAATACCTGGCGAGCGACGCGTACGTCGTGGGCCTGTCGCGCGCGCTGTCCACCGAACTCAGGCCCACCGCCAACGGCGGCCTCGAGCAATGGCCGGTCGACCTGTCCGACCCGCTGCCGTTGGTGGAACGTCTCCGCCAGTGGCTGGCCGACTTCGAACGCAAGGCCGACAGCGCGCTGCCGACCCGGGTGCGCCTCATCCAAAACGCCGCGGCCCTCAGCGACCCGGGCGACGTGGCCGGCAGCGATCCCGCCGATCTCGCGACGAGCCTGCGCGTGGGGCTGGAGGCGCCGGTGGCGCTCACGGCGGCCTTCCTGGGTGCGACCGCAGGCTGGACGAACGCCGATCGACGCGTGCTGTTCATCTCGTCGGGCCTGGGCCGCCGCGCGATGGCCGGCAGCGCCGCCTACTGCGCGCAGAAGGCCGGCCTCGACCACTTCGCCCGCGCGCTCGCGCTCGAGGAACAGGCGCGGCCGCACGGCGCGCGCGTGGCGTCGGTGGCGCCAGGCATCATCGACACCGACATGCAGAAGCAGCTGCGCGGCGCCGATCCGGCGCGCTTCGCGGCGCAGGCCACGTTCGCCGGCTTCCATGAGAGCGGCGCGCTGGACAGCCCGGCCAGCGCCGCGGCGAAGGTGATCGCGCTGCTGGAGCGGGATGACTACGGCACGAATCCGGTGACGGACGTTCGCGGCTGACCCGTCATCCTGCGCGAAGTCGCAGGATCCACGTCTGCGAACGACCCTGCCGCGGAGGGTGGATCCTGCGACTTCGCGCAGGATGACGATTGGTTACTGCGCCACCACCGTCACCGGCACCCGCATCGCCAACGCGCACATCAACTCATAGCCGATGGTGCCCGCCGGCCGCGCCACCTCGTCGATGGGCAGCACCGCGCCGCCGGGCCCGTGGCCCCACAGCGTCACCTCGGAACCCATGCCGGCGCCCGGCACCGGGCCCAGGTCGACGGTGATCATGTCCATCGACACCCGGCCGACGACGCGCGTGCGCACGCCGTCCACGAGCACCGGCGTGCCGGTGGGTGCGTGGCGCGGATAGCCGTCGGCGTAGCCGCAGGCCACCACGCCGATGCGCGTGGGCGCGTCGGCGGTGAACGTGCTGCCGTAGCCCACCGTGTCGCCCGGCTGCAGCTGCTGCAGGCCGATCAGCTTGCTGCGCAGGGTCATCGCCGGGCGCAGCTTCCAGTCGGCGATGCTGCGCTCGGGGAAGTCGGGCGCGCTGCCGTAGCTCATGATGCCGGCGCGCACCCAGTCGCCGCCGACGCGCGGTGGCTTGGCCAGCGCGTCGGCGCCGTGGCGCAGCGTGGCG
>JBBQYL010000246.1:0-6867 GCA_038208735.1 Burkholderiales bacterium | reverse complement strand
TGCTGCCGCACAACTGGCATGCTCCCGCGCCCAGCACCACCACCGTGCCGCCCGTCACCGTGACGGCCGCCGCCCTCGCGTAGCCTCCTCAGCACGGCGCATTGAGCGGCGCAAGGATGTCGTTCGCGGAACGCATACGCTCCATGGCGCGAGTGATCACCTGCATGACTATCTGGTGGCGACCACCAACGACGCCATCGTCGGAGTGATTGGACTTGAGGCCTACGCGGATGTCGGGCTGCTCCGATCAGCGGCTGTCTCGACGCATGTGCATGGCCGCGGCATCGGCAACGCTCTCACGCGGCAGCTACTGGCCAACGCGCGCGCTCGCGGCATGCAGTCGCTGCATCTCTTGACCTTGACGGCTATCGACTACTTCACACGGTTCGGCTTTGAACGCACGTCGCGCGCAGAAGCTCCTGAGCAATTGCAGGCAAGCGCAGAGTTTCGAGGTGCGTGCCCCGCACAGGCCACGTTCATGACGTTGAAATTAGTACGCCCGGATGAGGCGCTCCATGGCTGAAGGCGTTGGTCGCACCATCGCTGCGCTGGGGACTGCCCAGACGCTTGCCTGGGCGTCGTCCTACTACCTTCCGGCGATGCTGGCCACGTCGATGGCACAGTCCTTCGACACGGCGCCTTCCACGGTCTTCGCCGCGTTCTCTGTCGCTCTTGTCGTGTCGGCGCTGCTCGGGCCGCGCGCCGGGCGAGCCATCGATCGATGGGGCGGGAAGCCCGTCCTCGCGGCGAGCAACCTCTTGTTCATGCTTGGCCTGACCACCCTGGGACTCGCCAGCAGCCTCGCGACCTTCTTTGCGGGGTGGGTGATCATCGGTGTGGGCATGGGTAGTGGCTTATACGAGGCGGCGTTCTCCTCGGTCGTACGCCTGTTCGGCACGCAGTCCCGCGGTGCGATCACGGGCATCACGCTGATCGCCGGATTCGCGAGCACAGTCGGCTGGCCGCTCTCGTCGCTTCTGGACCACCACTATGGCTGGCGAGGCACTTGCTTCTCTTGGGCCGCGCTGCATCTGTTGCTGGGATTGCCACTGAACCTTTCCCTTCCGTCCTATGCGAGAGGGACCAGGCCAGCGCAAGTTGATGCCACCGAGTCGAGCACTGCGGAGCCCTCGGAAGGAGGGAGTTCCAGCCGCATCGCCATTTCCCTTTCCTTCGTCTTCGCGGTCACGTGGTTCGTCAGCACCGCGATGGCTGCCCAGCTTCCCCGACTTCTGCAATTCACCGGTGCGTCGCTGGCTGCGGCGGTGACCGCTGGCGCGCTCGTCGGGCCAGCCCAGGTCGGCGCGCGTCTGCTCGAGTACGGCTTTCTGCGCAGGCTTCACCCGTTGCTTTCCGCTCGGCTGGCGTGCGTCCTGCATCCCGTAGGCGCAGTCGTACTTGCCACGACGGGTGCGGCCGGGGCACCTGTCTTTGGTGTGCTTCACGGAGCAGGCAACGGCATCTTGACGATCGCCAAGGGCACGTTGCCGCTTGCCTTGTTCGGCCCGGAGGGCTACGGGCATCGGCAAGGCGTTCTCATGGTGCCAGCACGCATTGCACAAGCTTTTGCGCCGCTAGTCTTCGGTGCGTGTCTCGATCGGCTGGGCGCTGGCGCGCTGTGGGTGTCCACGATTCTCAGCCTGTCGGCATTCGCCGTCCTGCTGTCACTGCCTCGCGTCGCTCGGACTGCCAGGCCGGTGTCGGCAGGTTCTCTCGAACCCACCTCCTAGCAGTGGACGCTCGGCGCCCTGACCCAGAACCACCGCCCTACAGCCGCGCCGCGCCGAAATAGCCCCAGACCGTGTCGCTCGTACCAGGCACGTGGCGCGTAAGGAGCGTGCGCAGCTCGGGCGGGATGGCGTACGAAATGCCTGCGGGTGCGGTGTATTTGTGCGTCCCAGGGAAGGCCAGGATGCCAAAGTGCCCGAGGATCGACGAACAGTGCACGCAACAAGGCTTGTCCAGGCAGGCGAGCGCCATCGTGGAGCCCGTGAATGTTGCGTAGTCTCGGCCGCAGATGTCGACCCAGAATTGATACAGGGCGTCGAGCTCAGCGTGGCCGTGGCCGTTCCCGGAGTCGCCAACGATCGCATTGCTGGTGCCGTTTGGGAGGTCGTAGTGCAGCTTGACACGGGTCGTCTCCTCGCCGTCGCCGAACTGGAGCTGGGGAGCTCCGAAGGCGACGTAGCCGGCGCGCAACTGGTTGAGCGCGCGCGTGTCGGGGTCGTGGATCGTCTGCGTCCTCACCCTCTTTGATCGGTGCATGTCGGCTCCTCCTCGAGCGGGTACGGGCGTTGATACGGTGTGCGGTATGCCCGAGCGGGGTAGCATGCGCAACGCAACAGAACTTGTCAAGGCGCTGCGCGACAATCTCGGTACAGCTGCCGCTGACACACGATGTACAGGCCTTTCACACCCGCTCCGACCGTTGACGCGCCACCAATCGTGGTCGCATTCGCGCCGTCTCATCGACAACAGGTCCGCGCCCTGCTCACTGACTCGCGCGTCGCCCGTGCCTTCTTCGGCCAGGTACTGCGCGACGAGGCGCTCGATGCATGGATTGCCGACAACTGGGAGGCGACGCTGGAGGCCGATGAGTGCCGCCTCGTCGCCCTCGGCACGCACGACGGCCGCGTACTCGGAGCGGGGTGCGTAGCCGAGGGCACGCTTTCGTACGTCGTCGCGCCGACCGATTGGCGGCGAGGGATCGGCATCACGCTGGCGCGGGAACTGTGCGCTCAGGCCACACGCGATCCGCGGGGGCGCTCGCTGTCGGCGATCGTCTTCCGCGAGAACCGGGCCTCCGCTGCGTTGCTCGAACAGCTCGGCTTTCGCTTCGCCGGCCTGAGCCATGCGGTGTGCAGTGCGTTTGCCGCGCGAGAGCGGCTGCGCTATGTATTGTCCCAATCCGACAGCGAGGGAACGCCGGAAGCCTGAGCCCACCGCGCAGCTGGCGGTCGACTGGACTTCATCGCCAGCGTCCGTTGGCGAAATTCGACCTCGAACGACATGACCGTCACGGATGCCCCCGACGGATTCAAGGCGTCGTGCCGAGTCTGCTACTCAGCATCGATCATTGGACAGCCCAGTCTCGATCCGGCAGCGGCGCAACCGTCACTGACGCGGACAGGGCCTTTCAAGCGCAGCATCGCGACGTCGTTTCGACCACGGGCTCAGTGGCACCGCAACCACCGGTCGAGCACGACGCCGCGGGGGCCGGTTCTGCTGCCTTCGTCGGCGAGCCGCAACAGCCGCTGTTCGATGCCGCGCTGACCGGTGCCGGAGCGCTGCACACGCCTGTCTCAGGAAGATCAAGCTCCACGCGGTCAGCCGCTGCGAAATCGCCTGCAATTGCCGCCACGACCGAGCGCACCTGCTCGAAGCCCGTAGCCATCAGGAATGTCGGCGCCCGTCCGTAGCTCTTGACGCCTACGGTGTAGAAGCCCGCTTCCGGATGAGACAGCTCGCGATGGCCGTGCGGACGAACCGTGCCGCAACTGTGCTCGTTGGGGTCGATCAACGGGCCGAGAGCTTCTGTCGACTCGAGCCACGGATCAAGTTTGACTCGCAATTCAGACGCGAGCGACAGATCCGGTCGCTGGCCAGTCGCGCAGACAATCTCGTCGATCCCGGCGACGCTTCTGGCATTGCCTTCGGCATCCCATCCGTCGACCGTGAACGTCCCATCCTCGCCCCGACTGATCTCGCTGATTCGAAGACCGGAGACGAACTCCAGCTCGGCCTTGTCGCGCAGCGCGCGCAACTGGGAGCCAAGCTGTCCACGCGCGGGCAACGCGTCCGAACTGCCGCCTCCGAAAACACGGCGCAGCACCGGGCTCCGAACGGCCCACACAAGGCGAGTCCCCGGCGCCGAGCGCGCGAGCTCCGCCAACGCAAGGAGGGAGTTCGCGGCCGAATGACCCGCGCCCACGACGAGCGTGCGCTTGCCAGCATAGCGCTTGCGTTGCGCGCCCAGGACGTCCGGAATGCCGTAGTGGATCGACCGGGCCAGATCCGCTTCGCCGATCGCCGGGAGGCCGCCGGAACCCAACGGATTGGGCGTTGACCAGGTGCCGCTCGAATCGATCACAGCGCGCGCTCGAATCTCGAATTCCTTGCCGTCGCGCACAGCGCGAATGACGAACGGAGCACACTCGCGCCCGACCGTCTTGACCTTGTCATAGCCTTCGCGCGAGATGGACAGCACGCGAGTCTCGAGTTGGAGGCACCGTGCAACTTCAGGCAACCGAGAGAACGGCTCGAGCACTCGCTCTGCAACTTCGCTGGCAAGCGGCAGGTCGCCGTCTGCCGGTGCTTGCCAGTCGTGACGTTTGAGCATTTCCGCCATGGCGTGGTCGACGTCGTATTTCCATGGCGAAAACAGTCGCACGTGGCCATAGTCGAAGAGGTTTGCACCAACGCGTTTCCCCGCCTCGAGAACGACCGGCGTGATACCGCGTTCGATCAATCTCGCGACGGCTGCGAGACCAACAGGGCCCGCACCGATGACTGCCACGGGAAGATCCTTGGACCTGCTCTGGTCGTCCGTATCGCGAGCCACACCGTCTTGTGCATTCGTTGACATGATCAATTCTCCAGTTCAACAGCAATAGCAAAGCCAGCGCATCGATGTCTGCCACCGATCGCCCCGACGTTGAGAATGAATTCGGGCGCTTCGCTCGCCCGCCGCTCTATTTGGCGAGAAGCTCGCGCTCCACGGCGCCAGACGCTTCGATCACGTTGGGACGCGCGATCGGAGGCGCCTTGCGCTCGAACAGGTCATGCAGGCCATATCCGATGGCCGCGCCGACGAACTGCGCCAGCACGAACGCTGCGGCGCTGGACGGGGCGATCCCCGCGAAGGTGTCGCTGAACATCCGGCCCGCGACGGCTGCCGGATTCGCGAACGAGGTCGATGCCGTGAACCAATAGGCGGCACCGATGTAAGCGGCGACCATCGCGGCGGCGTGGCCGGCAGGTGCGCGAAGTATCACGAACAGCAGGCCCGCGGTGGCCACGACTTCGGCGAGCCACTGCCCGCTGCCACCGCGTACCTTGCTCGATATCTGCAGGATTGATAGGTCGAACATCGAGTTGGCGAGCCACGCGCCCAGCACCGCGCCCAGCAATTGCGCGCCGATGTAGGGGGCAAGCAGTGACCGAGGCAGGTCGCCCTTGATCGCCATGACGGAGCTGACAGCAGGATTGAAATGGGCACCACTGATGGGGCCGAAGACTTCGATCAAGATGTAGAGGCCCCCCACCGTCGCGAGCGTATTCGCCAGCAGCGCAATTGCGACGTTTCCAGAGGACAGCCGCTCGCCCATGATTCCCGAGCCAATGACGACCGTCAGCAGCAGCGCCGTACCGAGCGCTTCTGCGGAAAGTTTGCGAAAGAGGTCATTCATGTCAGCTCCTGACGATGGTCATCAATGCGGTGCGCAAGTCGTCGTCACTCAGCGTGTCGAACGGCAGATTCACAAGCTGCAGCATCCGGTAGCCGATTGCCTGCCGCGTCAGCTCAAACGCCTGCTTCTTGCCTTCGTCGCCCCCCGCAGCGTTGGACGGATCGACGTAGCCCCAGTGAACCTTGACTGGGCTGCCGGGCCAGTACGGGCACTGCTCGGACGCCGCGCTGTCGCAGACGGTGATCACGATGCGCATCTGAGGCGCATCGTCGCCAATGAACTCATCCCAACTCTTGCTGCGGTACGCACTGACGTCGACGTTCGCGTTGCCCAGCGCCTCGATGGCGAATGGGTTCAGGCGACCGCTCGGCGCGCTGCCAGCGCTGTAGGCCTTGACGTCCTTGCCCAGCTTTGCAGCCCATTGGTTGAGCATGCCTTCCGAGAGAACGCTGCGCGCGGAGTTGTGCGTGCAGAGGATGAGGACGTTGGTGGTCATTGAATTTCCAGATCAGGCTTTGCAGGACGCGCCGGCGGTGTTGATCGCGCAGTCCGCTCCTTGGCAGCAGTTCTCGGTGAGGTAGCCCAGCACCGACCTCATCTGGTCGTATTCAGCACGGTAGATGATGTTGCGACCGACCCGCTCTTGCGTGACGAGTCCGGCACCAGTCAGCTCTTTGAGGTGAAAGGACAATGCAGTGGGCGAGATGTCCAGGCCCTCCTGCATGACGCCAGGCGTCATGCCTTCGTTGCCAGTGATGACGAGTGCTCGGTACACCTGGAGGCGCGAAGGGTGCCCGAGGGCGACGAGAGCGCGGATGACATCTGGTTCATTCATCTATTCAACTATACTTGCATCATTAAATATTGCAACATGTCCGCAGGCCTTTTAGGGCTAATTTGTTCGTCGCGCGGACACGGCCCCAGCTCAGCCGGAACTCCTCAGCCACCCATCGAGCCTGAGACGAAGCTCGTTTCGTGATCAGACCAGGAAGGTGTCCCCATGCAAATTCGCCAAGCCGAACCCGACGACGCTACAGCCATCCAGGCCATTTATGCGCCCATCGTCCGTGACACGACCATCTCATTCGAACTGGAAGCACCGACGGTTGACGAAATGCGCACGCGGATCGTCGCCAATTCCGCAGTGCTGCCCTGGCTGGTTGGGACGGACAACGCAGGCACGGTGATTGGCTACGCCTATGCGAGCAAGCATCGAGAACGCGCTGCCAATCAGTGGTCCATCGACGTCACGGCTTATGTCCGCAGCTTATGTCCGCAACGACCGTCGCGGTCAGGGCGTGGGCAAGGCGCTTTACGCCGGCTCCATGCCGTTTCGTGTGGAACGCGACATCTCACCTATGGGCGGCGGCGGCGGCGGCGAACGGATGAGCCGGAAGATGCTTGAGCTTGGACATGCGCAAGTACGCGATGGCGATGAAGTTCTTCGCCGTGCGGAAGC
>JBBQYL010000245.1:0-6895 GCA_038208735.1 Burkholderiales bacterium | reverse complement strand
AGTTCTCGGGGCGCGCGACGAAGTCGCGCCACTGCGCCACGCTCTTGTCGTCGCAGCGCACGGCCACGTAGGCCGCGTGGTCCAGGCCCTCGGTGACGATGACGTGCGCCAGCGACGTGACCAGCGCCACGTTGGTGCCGGGGCGCAGCTGCAGGTGGAAGTCGGCCTTCACGTGCGCGCCGGCCACCAGGTCGATGCGGCGCGGGTCGACCACGATCAGCCGCGCGCCCTGGCGCAGGCGCCGCTTCATGCGCGACGCGAACACCGGATGCGCCTCGCTCGGGTTGGCGCCGATCACCAGGATGACGTCGGCCTTGGCCACCGACTTGAAGGTCTGCGTGCCGGCCGAGGTGCCGTAGGTCTGGCCCAGGCCGTAGCCGGTGGGCGAATGGCACACCCGGGCGCAGGTGTCGACGTTGTTGTTGCCGAAGGCCGCGCGCACCAGCTTCTGCACGAGGTAGGTCTCCTCGTTGGTGCAGCGCGACGACGTGATGCCGCCGATGGAGTCGCGGCCGAACGTGGCCTGCAGGCGCTTGAACTCCGAGGCAGCGTGGTTGACGGCCTCGTCCCACGATACCTCGCGCCACGGGTCGGTGATCTTTGCGCGGATCATCGGCTTGGTGACGCGATCCTTGTGCGTGGCGTAGCCCCAGGCGAAGCGGCCCTTCACGCACGAGTGGCCCTCGTTTGCCTTGCCGTCCTTCCACGGCGTCATGCGAATCACCTCGTTGCCCTTCACCTCGGCCTTGAAGCCGCAGCCCACGCCGCAATACGCGCAGGTGGTGGTGACGCTGCGCGTGGGCATGCCGAGGTTGATGACCGTCTTCTCCTGCAGCGTGGCCGTGGGACAGGCGTTGACGCAGGCCCCGCAGCTCACGCATTCGCTGTCCATGAACGGCTCGTCCATGCCAGCCGACACGCGCGACTCGAAGCCGCGGCCCGAGATGGTGAGCGCGAACGTGCCCTGCGTCTCCTCGCAGGCGCGCACGCAGCGGTTGCACACGATGCACTTGCTGGCGTCGTAGGTGAAGTACGGGTTGGACTCGTCCTTCTTCGCGTCGAGGTGGTTCTTGCCTTCGAAGCCGTAGCGCACCTCGCGCAGGCCCACGGCGCCGGCCATGTCCTGCAGCTCGCAGTCGCCGTTGGCGCTGCACGTGAGGCAGTCGAGCGGGTGGTCGGAGATGTAGAGCTCCATGACGCCCTTGCGCAGCTTCGCCAGCTTGGGGGTCTGCGTGCGCACCGACATCCCGGCCTCCACCGGCGTGGTGCATGACGCGGGCGTGCCGCGCCGGCCGTCGATCTCCACCAGGCACAGGCGACACGAGCCGAAGGGCTCCAGCGAATCGGTGGCGCACAGCTTGGGCACCTGGATGCCCGCGTCGATGGCCGCGCGCATCACCGACGTGCCGGCCGGCACATGCACCTCCACGCCGTCGATGGTCAACGTGACGCGCTGCGACGACTCGCTGGCCGGCGTGCCGTGGTCGTGGTCGTGGTCGGGATGGGGGTCGTTCAGGCTCAGCATCAGGGCTCTCCCGCCGCGCGCGAACGCGGCAAGCCGAAGTCTTCAGGGTAGTGATCCAGGGCCGACAACACGGGGAACGGGGTCATGCCCCCCATGGCGCACAGGCTCCCGGACACCATCGTGTCGCACAGGTCGCGCAGCAATTCCTCGTGGGCCGCCTTCTGCGAGACCGGCGCGGCCACCAATCGTTCCACCACCTCCACGCCGCGAGTGGAGCCGATGCGGCACGGCGTGCATTTGCCGCACGACTCGAGCGCGCAGAACTCGAACGCGTAGCGTGCGAGGCCCGCCAGGTTGGCCGTGTCGTCGTGGGCCACGATGCCGCCGTGGCCCACCGTGGCGCCGACCGCGGCATAGGCCTCGTAGTCGATGGGAACGTCCCATTGCGACGCCGGAACGTAGGCGCCGAGCGGCCCGCCCATCTGCACCGCCTTGAGCGGGCGGCCCGAACGCGAGCCGCCGCCGAAGTCGAACAGCAACTCGCGCAGCGTCACCCCGAACGGCGCCTCCACCAGGCCGCCGTGCTTGAGGTTGCCCGCCAGCTGGAACGGCAGCGTGCCGCGCGAGCGCCCCGCGCCGAAGGCGTGATACGCCTGCGCGCCATCGGCCAGGATGCGCGGCACGCTGGCCAGCGTGATCACGTTGTTGATCACCGTGGGCCAGCCGAACAGGCCGTGCAGCGCGGGCAGCGGCGGCTTGGCGCGCACCACGCCGCGCCGGCCCTCGATGCTTTCAAGCAATGCCGTCTCCTCGCCGCACACGTAGGAGCCGGCGCCGCGGCGCACGTCGAGCTTGAACTCGGGGCCCGTGCAGCGCAGCGCCGCGCCGATGTGGCCGGCGGCCGTCGCGCGCGCGATGGCCTCGCGCAGCGCGGCCTCGGCGTGCGGGTATTCGGAGCGGATGTAGATCACGCCGTAGGTCGCGCCCACCGCGACCGCGGCGATCGCCATGCCTTCGATCAGGCCGTACGGGTCGCCCTCCATCAGCATGCGGTCGGAGAAGGTGCCGGAGTCGCCCTCGTCGGCGTTGCACACGATGGCCTTGCGCGGCGCCACGGCCGCGGCCACGGTCTTCCACTTGATGCCGGCCGGGAAGGCGGCGCCGCCGCGGCCGCGCAGGCCCGATTCGAGCACCTCGCCGACGACGGCCGTGGGGGCCATGGCGAGCGCCTTGTCCAGGCCGACCCAACCACCCTGCGCGGCGTAGTCGTCGAGCGACAGCGGATCGGTGAGTCCCACGCGGGCGAAGGTGATGCGTTGCTGGCGGGAGAAGTACGGCAGTTGTTCGGTGAGGCCCAGGTGCAGCGGATGGGCGGCGAGCGACTCCGGGATGCCCACCGTGGCGGTGGTGTCGTCGAGCAAGCCGCGGGCCACGAGTTCGGGCACGTCGGACGGCTGCACCGGGCCGAAGGCCACGCGGCCCGAGGGCGTGGCCACCTCGAGCAGCGGCTCGATCCAAAGCATTCCGCGCGAGCCGTTGCGTATGAGCAAAGGGGTCTGGCCCCTTGGGGCCAGACCCCGTTCGGCAAGCCCCTTTCCGGCGGCGATCAGCGCGTCCGCGACTTCGTCCGCTCCGGCGGCCAGGGCCGCCGCGTCGCAGGGGATCCAGACCGTCGGTGAAGTCATGAGTCGTCGCTTTCGAAGCGGGTCGCCCAGTCGTCGACCGTCGCCGCGGACACCCGCGCACGAAGCTTGTCGTCGACCCTGGCCGAGGGCCCGGTGGCGCACAGCCCCAGGCAGTAGACGGGTTCCAGCGTGACGGCGCCGTCGGCGCGCGTGTGGCCGGGCGCGCAGGCGAGACGCGCGCTCGCGTGCGCCATCAACGCCTCGGCGCCGTTGGCGCGGCAGGCCTCGGCCTGGCAGATCTGCACCACGTGGCGGCCCGCGGGGGCGCTGCGGAAGTGGTGGTAATAGGTGAGCACGCCGTGCACCTCGGCCCGCGACAGGCTCAGGGCGACGGCGATCTCGGGGATGAGCGCTTGCGGCACGAAGCCGAGCGCGTCCTGGATGTGATGGAGGACGGGCAACAGCGCGGAGGCGCTGCCGCCCGGAACCTCGGCCGGAACGTGCGGCAACGCGAGCGCGAGTGCCTGCGACAGCAGCTCGCGCTCCGGGGCCGTCGCCACGGGGCCGGCAGGCGCCCGTGGTGCGGTCCCTCGGGGCATGCCCCTCAGGTCGTCAATTGAAGAACTTGGCTGCATTGATGAGCGTCATGTAGACGCCCCAGGCCAGCGGGATGCCGACCGCCGCCCAGGCCAGCGCCACGGTGGCGGTGTTGGTCCTGCCGGTATCGGCGGTCACGTCGCCCACCGCGTTGGCGGCAGCGCGGTCGTGCGCCAGTCGGCGCTCCTCGGCGAGCTCGGCGTCGCTCATGAAGTACTTCGGGTCGACCGGCTTGATGAGCAGGTTGGCGATCAGGCCGATCACGAGGAAGCCAACGAGGATGTACATCGTCTGGTTGTAGACCTGCTCGCGCGGAATGCCCAGCCCGAGCTGGTAGTCGCGCATGTAGTTGACGACGACGGGCCCCAGGATGCCGGCGGTGGACCACGCGGTCAGCAGGCGGCCGTGGATGGCGCCCACCATCTGCGTGCCGAACAGGTCGGACAGGTAGGCTGGCACCGTGGCGAAGCCGCCACCGTACATGCTCACGATCACGCAGACCGCCCCGACGAATGCGAGCTTCGAGCCCGCAGCCGCACTGTTGGGCAGGCTGGCATAAAGCAGGCCGCCGAGCACGAAGAACACGAAGTACGTGGTCTTGCGGCCGAGCTTGTCGGAGAGGCTGGCCCAGAAGAAGCGGCCGCCGATGTTGAACAGGCTCAGCAGTGCGGCGAAGCCGGCGGCGATGGCCGCGATGGACTTCAACTGCGCGGGATCGAGCTCGCCGAACTTCTTGTCGAGGCCCAGCAGGTGGCCACCGAAGATCTCCTGCAGCATCGGGCTGGCAAGGCCGAGCACGCCGATGCCGGCGGACACGTTCATGCAAAGCACCAGCCACACGAGCCAGAACTGAGGGATGCCCCAGATCTTCTTCACGTGCACGTGGCCGCGCGTGATCATCGCGTCGGTGGCCGCGGCCACCGGCGGCGTCCAGCCTTCCGGTTTCCAGCCCGACACCGGCACCCGGTAGCCGAGCGCGCCGCCCATCATGAACACGAAGTAGATGGCCGCCATCACCAGGAAGGTCTGCGTGACGCCGACGTCGGTGGGGGTGGCGAAGTTCTTCATGAGCATCGCAGCCAGCGGCGAGCCGATCAGCGCGCCGCCGCCGAAGCCCATGATGGCCATGCCGGTGGCCATGCCGCGCTTGTCCGGGAACCACTTGATCAGCGTCGACACCGGCGAGATGTAGCCCAGCCCCAGCCCGACGCCGCCGATGACGCCAGAGCCGAGCAGCATGATCCAGAACTGGTGCTGCTGGATGCCGAGGGCGGAGATGGCCATGCCACCCGCCCAGCAGCAGGCGGCGACGACCCCCGCCTTGCGCGGACCCACGTGTTCGAGCCAGCCACCCCACAGCGCCGCGGAGCAGCCGAGGATGACGAAGAACAGGGTGTACATCCAGCCCAGGGTGGACACCTGCCAGTCGCAGGTGGTGGCAGTGAGCTGCGCGAAGAAGCCCACGTCCTTCGGGCAGGTCATGGCCGTCTTGATGCCGATGGCCTTGCTCAACGGCAGCCAGAACACCGAGAACCCGTAGGCCATGCCGATGCAAAGGTGGATGGCGAGAGCCGCCGGGGGCAGCAGCCACCGGTTGAACCCGGGGCCCGCGATGGTGCGTTCCTTCGATAGCCAGCCCCCGGAGGAGGGCGCGGCCGCATTGCCGTTCATGACGGTAGACATCTGGATCCTTTTATATGACCTGCGAGCATCGGTCGTCCTGGTCCCAACACCAACGATCTGCCCGACTTTAAGTATCGGCGGGGGAGCGTTGCAATATGCAATCGAGCGCCTAAAGACGAACCCTAGGAGTGAACGCTTCCATCGCACACTTCGGCCAATTTCGTCTCGTGTTTAGCGGCTCTTTGCGTTGCACTGCAGCAAGGATGACGTCACTGTCATCTGTACTATTTGTTGCATTGCCGGGGGTCAACTCGACGGCAAAAAGAGACATCCCTGGACAACGCCGAGAATTACCCCGGGGGGCATGTCGGTCGGACATCGGTCGGGCACCGCAAAATCACTGCGAACAGGGCATTGACAAGAACCGTGTCATCCTGCACGACAGCGAGCAGGATGACGAGCTCACGCGGACGATTCTTCGGCAACCCGGAACAAAGTCTTATTGCAATGCACAAGATCTCGATCCGCCCCCAGTGGACAATTTCACATGACGGCCGCGACCCGCTCGGGCCGCGCCTCATCGACCTGCTGGCCTGCGTGGCGGAGACCGGCAGCATCGCCGCCGCGTGCCAGCGCGCCAGGCTGTCGTACCGGCACGCCTGGGACATCGTCCGTCACGGCGAGGCCTGGTTCGGCGCGCCCCTGTTGCGCATGGAGCGCGGCCGCGGCTCGCGCCTCACGCCGCTGGGCGACAAGCTGGTCTGGGCCGACCGCCGCATCGCCGCGCGCCTGGCGCCGGCACTCGACACGCTGGCCTCCGAGCTCGAGGTGGAGCTTCAACGCGTCATCGCGCCGCCGCAACGCCTTCTGCGCATCCACGCGAGCCATGGCTACGCCATCGAGAAGCTGATGGCCATGCTGCGCGAGGCGGGCGTGGACGTCGAGCGCGTCTACACGAGCAGCCAGGAGGCCGCCGCGTCGCTGCACGACGGCGCGAGCGACCTCGCGTGCTTCCACGTGCCCCAGGGCACCCTGGAGACGCGCGGCTGGGATTTCTACGAGCACTGGCTGGTGCCGAACGAGCACGTCGTGATCGACATCACCGACCGCACGCAGGGCCTGATGCTGGCGCCGGGCAACCCGTCGAACGTCAAGGGCCTGGGCGATCTTGCGCGTCCCGGCCTGCGCTTCATCAACCGCCAACGCGGATCGGGCACGCGCTTCCTGCTGGACGCGCTGCTGGCCGAGGCCGGCGTCGATCCCGACGCCATCGTCGGCTACGAGCACGGGGAGTTCACCCACGCCGCGGTGGCCGCGTTCGTGGGCAGTGGCATGGCCGACGTCGGCTTCGGCCTGGAGCGACCGGCGCGCCATTTCAAGCTGGACTTCCTGCCCCTGGCCACCGAACGCTACTTCGCGATCTGCCGCCGCGACGCGCTGGAGCGCCCCGAGATCGCGCAGGCGCTGGCCATCCTGCGCAGCGAGCCGTTCCGTGCCGAGGTGGACGCCCTGCCCGGCTACCGCGCGAGCCGCTGCGGACAGGTGACGTTGCTGGCCGACGTCTTGGCGGCCATCGAGGTGTCTG
>JBBQYL010000244.1:0-6904 GCA_038208735.1 Burkholderiales bacterium | reverse complement strand
TTGAGCATCAACACGCCCTGGCGCGCCCAGCCGTCGAGCAGCCAGCGCTCCGGCGGCTGCCAGCCCGGCCGGTCGGCCTTGAGGATCTCGAAGATGCGGCGCAGCGACACCGGCTTGCCGTGTCCCGCCGAGAACGCCAGGCCGTCGGCATGGCCCGGCCGCGGATACGGATCCTGGCCGAACACCACCACCTTCACGTCGGCCGGCGCCAGCAGGCGCAGCGCGCGGAAGGGATCCGGGGGCGCGATGTCGCGCTCGCCGGACACGGCGTTGACGGCCGCGGCGACGGCACGCCCGGCGGCGGGCGTCCAGCTCGGCAGCACGGCGCGCCATGCGGCGGGCAGGTGCGCGAACGCGGCCGGCAGGTCGTCGGCGCGGCGTACCTGGGGCGCGTCGCCGGCCGCGGCCGCTTCGGCAAAGCGCAGGTCGGACTGGCTCACGGCAACGGCTTGCCGAACAGCGCCTCGAGCGCCACGCCCGGCTCGGGCGCGCGCATGAACGCCTCGCCCACCAGGAACGCGTGCACGCCGGCGGCCCGCATCTTCGCCACGTCGGGCTGCGCCAGGATGCCCGACTCGGTGACCAGCAGGCGGTCGGCGGGCACGTCGGCCATCAGCGCCAACGTGGTGTCGAGCGTGACCTCGAAGGTGCGCAGGTTGCGGTTGTTGATGCCCAGAAGCGGCGTCTTCAGGCGCAGTGCACGCGTGAGTTCCGCGCCGTCGTGCACCTCCACCAGCACGTCCATGCCCTGCTCCACGGCGGCCTGCTCGAGCTCGGCCATCTGGCCGTCCCCCAGGCACGCGGCGATCAGCAGCACGCAGTCGGCGCCCATCGCGCGGGCCTCCACCACCTGGTAGGGGTCGATGAGGAAGTCCTTGCGGATCACCGGCAAGGCGCAGGCGGCGCGCGCGGCCTTCAGGTAGTCCTCGTGGCCCTGGAAGAACTGCACGTCGGTAAGCACCGACAGGCATGCGGCGCCGTGTGCGGCGTAGCTGACGGCGATGGCCGCGGGGTCGAACTGCGCCCGCAGCACGCCCTTGCTGGGGCTGGCCTTCTTGATCTCGGCAATGACGGCCGCGTCGGCGCGTGCCACCTTCGCGCGCATGGCGGCGGCGAAGCCGCGCGGCGTGTCCTGGCCGTTCGCGAGCTCCTGCAGGTCGCCGGCACTGCGGCGCGGACGGGCGGCGGCGATCTCCTCGCGCTTGACCTCGACGATGCGTTGCAGGATGTCAGACATTTGTCTTCAGCCTCTGGGTGACGGCCACGAACTGCTCCAGCTTGGCTTGCGCCGCCCCGCTGGCCACGGCCTCGCGGGCACGCTTCACGCCCTCGGCCACCGAAGCGGCCACGCCGGCGCAATACAGCGCGGCGCCGGCGTTGAGCAGCACGATGTCGCGCACCGGACCATCTTCGTTGGACAGCGCGCGGCGGATGCAGGCCACCGACTCCTGCTGGTTGGCCACGCGCAGCACGCGCGAGTCGTACACCGGCAGGCCGAAGTCGCTGGGGTGCACCACGTACTCGCGCACCTCGCCGTTGTTCAGCTCGCCCACCAGCGTCTCGCCCGACAGCGACACCTCGTCCATGCCGTTCTGGCCGTACACCACCATCACGTGCTCCGAACCCAGGCGCTGCAGCACGCGCACCTGGATGCCCACCAGGTCGGGGTGGAACACGCCCATCAGCTGGTTGGGCGCCCCCGCCGGGTTGGTGAGCGGGCCCAGGATGTTGAAGATGGTGCGCACGCCAAGCTCCTTGCGCACCGGCGCCGCGTGCCTCATCGACGCGTGGTGGTTGGGCGCGAACATGAAGCCGATGCCGGTCTCCTGCAGGCAGGTGGCCACGAGCTCCGGGCTCAGGTTGATGTGGGCGCCCAGCGCCTCCATCACGTCGGCGCTGCCCGAGGTGGACGACACGCTGCGCCCGCCGTGCTTGGCCACGCGCGCGCCGGCCGCGGCGGCCACGAACACCGAGGCGGTGGAGATGTTGAACGTGTGGGAGCTGTCGCCGCCGGTGCCCACGATGTCGACCAGGTGCGTGCGGTCGAGCACCGGCACCGGCACCGCGAACTCGCGCATCACGGTGGCCGCGGCGGTGATCACGCCGATGGTCTCCTTCTTCACGCGCAGCCCGATGGCCAGCGCCGCGATCATCGTGGGCGACACCTCGCCGCGCATGATGCGGCGCATCAGCGACAGCATCTCGTCGTGGAAGATCTCGCGGTGCTCGATGACGCGAGTCAGGGCTTCGGTGTCGGTGATCGGCATGCGCGGTCTTTCAGTGGGCGGCGCCGACGGCGCGACGGATTTCGGAGATCGCGTGGTCCATGCCGGCGGCGTCGACGTCGAGGTGGGTGACGAAGCGCAGCTTGTACAGGCCCGTGCACAGCACGCCGCGCGAGCGCAGCTGGTCGACCAGCGAATCGTGCTCGCCGCCCCACTTCGCGGCCGTGCGCGCCTGCACCAGCGCAGGCGCGAGGTCGACGAACAGGATGTTGCTGGCTGGCGGCGTGAACGTGAGCCCTTCGATGCCGGCCAGGCCTTGCGCGAGGCGGCGTGCATGGGCGTGGTCGTCGGACAGGCGCCGCACGTGGTGCTCCAGCGCGTGCGTGGCCGCGGCCGCCAGCAGGCCGGCCTGGCGCATGCCGCCGCCGGCCATCTTGCGCACGCGTTTCGCGCGCGCGATCAGCTCCGTGGAGCCCACCAGCGCCGAACCCACCGGCGCGCCCAGGCCCTTGCTGAAGCACACCGACACGCTGTCGAACAGGTCGGCGATGGCGCGCGCCTCGGCATACGGATCGGTGCCCGCCGCGTCGGCCTGCGCCACCGCGGCGTTGAACACGCGGGCGCCGTCCAGGTGCGTGGCGAGCCCGTGGCGGCGCGCGAGCGCGGTGGCGTCGCGCAGGTAGTGCATGGTCATCGGCTGCCCGCCGAAGGTGTTCTCGAGCGCCAGCAGCCGGGTGCGCGCGAAGTGCGCGTCGTCGGGCTTGATGGCGGCCTCGATGTCGGCCAGCGCCAGCGAGCCGTCGGCCTGGTGCGCGATGGGCTGCGGCTGGATGCTGCCCAGCACCGCGGCGCCGCCGCCTTCCCAGCGATAGGTGTGCGCCATCTGGCCCACCAGATACTCGTCGCCGCGCTGGCAATGGCTCATCAGCGCGGCCAGGTTGCTCTGCGTGCCGGTGGGCATGAACAGCGCGGCCTCCTTGCCCAGCATCGAGGCGATGCGCTCCTGCAGCGCGTTGACGCTCGGGTCGTCGCCGAAGACATCGTCGCCCAGCGGGGCCGAGAACATCGCGTCGCGCATCGCGGCGGTGGGCCGCGTGACGGTGTCGCTGCGCAGGTCGACCGGCGCGATCATTGCGCCCGTCCGATCTCGAGGAAGTTGCGCAGCATCGCGTGGCCGTGCTCCGACAGGATGGATTCGGGATGGAACTGCACGCCCTCCATCGGCGTGCGCGTGCCATGCAGCTCGCGGTGGCGCACGCCCATGATCTCGCCGTCCTCGGAGCGCGAGGTGACCACCAGCTCGGCCGGGCAGGTGTCGGGCTCGAGGGCCAGCGAGTGGTAGCGGATCACGCTGAACTCGCGCGGCAGGCCCTTGTAGACGCCGTCGCCGACGGTGGTGAGCGTGCTCGCCTTGCCGTGCATCTGGCGCTGCGCGCGCACGATCTTGCCGCCGAGGGCCGCGCCGATGGCCTGGTGGCCCAGGCAAACGCCCAGGATCGGCAGCTTGCCGACGAAGGCCTGGATGGCCGGCACGCACACGCCGGCCTCGGCGGGCGAGCACGGTCCGGGCGACAGCACCAGGTGGTCGGGCTTCATCGCGCCGATCTCCTCCACGCTGATCTCGTCGTTGCGCACCACCCGCACCTCTTGCCCGAGCTCGCCGAAATACTGCACGAGGTTGAACGTGAATGAATCGTAGTTGTCGATCATCAACAGCATGAGCGTTCCTGTATCTGGAGATCTTGGAAGGATCGACCGGGGTGTTCCGCGGCGGCGCGGAAGAGTCGATCGGGGTGTCTCGTCAACCGCGGTGGCCCGCGGCTCGGTCGAACGGGGCGCACGCCAACGGCGGCGCGACCCGGGCCGGGATCTTCACCAGCGCCAGTGCCCGGTGTGGAGGATGGTCGAGAGCTGCTTCATGTCCGCACCATTCTAAACGCGTTGCGCGCGTTGCGCGTGTCGGTCGCTTCGCATCCACGCAACCGTGTCTCCGCGCGCGAAACGCCCCGCGTGTGCGGACTCCCCGCATCGCGCCGCCGCCTCGACATCGCTACGATGGAGGCCAAACCCGCCCCTGCCCGCCATGCCCACGCAAGACGACCCTTCCGATTCCCCGCCGACGCGCCCGTCCGACGCCCGGCCGCCCGCCCGCAAGACGCGCCGGCGCGAACCGGTCGAGGCTGCGTCCACGCAAGAGCCGCCCCCGACGGTCGACGAGCAGCTCGATCGCGCCGAGATCTGCTCGCGCTCGGGCCGCATCGACGAGGCCATCGCCATCTGCGTGGCCCTGCGCGCCACGCTGACGCCGCCGGCCGACACGCAGAGCATCGCGTGGTGCGACTTCGTGCTGGCCCTGAGCCACCTCAACGCGGGCCGCGCCAAGGAGGCCGTCATCGCCGCCTACCGCGCCGTCGGCAAGCTCGAGCCCGGTACGCGCCTGCTGCGCAGCCTCACCGTGCTGGCCTCGGCCACCGCGCGCACCGGCGACGCCGCCGGCGCGCTCGAGATGCTGGAGCGCGCCAAGCGCCAGCTGCCGCTGGTGCAGAGCCCGCGCGACCGCTGCCTGTTCTGGGCCAACAGCGGCACCACGTACCACGCGCTGGGCGACATGGAGCAGGCCGTCAAGCACTCCATGATCGCCGAGGCGCTGCTGCCCGAGTTCGACGACGTCTACCTGCACTCGGCCTGCCGCATGAACCTGCTGCTGCAGCGCCTCATCCTGGAGGTGGCGCACTGCAACGGCGTGGAGACCCCCGAGCTCACCGAGTTGCTGGCCGCCTACTCGTCGCAGGTGGAACGCCTGGTGGCGGCCGGCCAGCACTATCCCGTGGCCAAGGGCAGCGAGGACATCGCCGACGCGTACATCGCGCTGGGCCAGCACGAGAAGGCGCGCGAGGCGCTGCAGATCGGCGTGAAGTCGGCCGACGCGGCCAAGGCCGGACCGGATCGCGGCATCCTCGAGCTGCGCCTGGGCCGCATCGAGCGCCTGGCCGGCCAGTACCGGCGCGCGCAGGCCCACATCGGGCTCGCGCTCGAGCTGCTGGCCGAGAGCGCGCTACTGAAGGAGCTGGCCGAGGCCCACCTGGAGAACAGCCTGCTCAACGAGGAACGCCAGCACTGGCGCGCCGCGCTGGACAGCTACCGCGAGTCGGCACAGATCCGCGAACGGCTGCTGGTGGCGCAGTCGGACGCGCGCGCCCATGCGCTGACGGTGCGCTTCGAATCGGAACGCGCCCGCGGCGAATGACAGGGGCCGATATAGGGGCCTACTGCACCAACGACGGCGCGGCCTTGGTGGCGCGCCACGCCTTGAGCTTGTCGAGCTTGGCCGCGTAGATGTCGTAGTCGCTGCGCCGCACGGAGTCCTCCATCGCCAGCGCCATCTCGCGGCGCGCCTCGTCGAGGCGGTCCAGCTGGAAGTCGGCCACCGCCAGCGCGTAGTGGAACTCGTGATAGTCCGGGGCGCGGTCGAGTTCCTTGAGGAACAGCTCGCGCGCCTTCGCGTAGTCGCCGCCGTGCAGCGCCACCTGGCCCTGCGCGTACCAGTAGAACGGGGGCGTGGGTTCGACGGCGGCCAGGTGCGCCTTCACGGCGTCGGCCTCGGCGGTGCGGCCCAGGCCGCGAAGCGCCTGCTCGTAGTTCGCCAGCACCCGCGCATCGTCGGGATGGCCGGACAGCGCGAAGCGCAGCACGGTCTCGGCCCGCGCGGTGTCGCCGCGCCGCAGGTAGACCACGCCCAGCGTGTTGTACGAGCTGAAGAGCTGCGGGTCGAGCTGGATGGCCTGGCGGGCGCGCCAATAGGCATCGTCGAGCTGGCCGTGCACCATCGCCTCGGCGGCACGGTTGTTCATGAACATCGCCAGGACGGTGGCCTCCGAGATCGGACGCACCTTCTGCTTGCCTTCGGCCGGCATGAAGTCGATCGTGTACACATCGGCGCGATCCGCCTTGCCGAGGGTGTCGATGAAGTAGTGCTCCAGCACCAGGTTGACATGGCCGCTGAAGAAATACATGCCGCCGGAGCGGCTCCACGTGTCGTCGATCGCCACCTGCTGGTAGGTCACCCGCAGGTCGAGCGCCTTGGCGAACGCGCCCGTCATGATCACCAGCGACAGGCAGTTGCCCTGGCGGGCGTTGAACGCCTCGGCCGCGGTACGGGTGGTGCTGGAGTCGTACTCCAGCTTCAGCTTGGCGCGGTCGTACAGCGCCTCGGTCATCGCCTGGCGCACGCCCTTCCTGCCGGCATCCGGCGTCACCACCTGGTCGATGTAGGCCTGCATCTCCGGCGTGATGCGGAACACGTCGGCAGGATCGATGGGCTCCCTGGCCGGCGCCACGTGCGCATCGTCGAACATCCCGGGCGTCGCGGCGGGCAACTCGGGCTGCAACGACGCGCAGCCGGCCAGCAGGCCGACGGCGGCCGCCACCAGCAGCCGCGCGGGCAAGGCGGCACGGCGGCCACGGGCAAACAACGACCGGCGGGACATCGGCATGGCGAACTCCTCGACTTGCTTGTCCGCGCCCACCCCGGGCGCGCGGATTCCGAGACCGACTATGCGCCTTTCGGGCGCGCTGGCAAGAGGGACGTCCGCGGGGTCAGAAGCCCTCTTCTACCAGCTCGGCCGCGCGCAACAGCGCGCGCGCCTTGGCCTCGGTCTCGCGCCATTCCAGCTCCGGCA
>JBBQYL010000243.1:0-6942 GCA_038208735.1 Burkholderiales bacterium | reverse complement strand
GGCAAGCTGGGCATCCTGGGCGTGGTGCTGGCGCTGGCCAGCCTGCCGCTGTTCGACTACGGCAACGGCGGGGCGTCCACCTACGGGCTGTGGTTCTGGCTGGGGCTGATCGTGCTGGCCGCGTGGGGCATCCAGGCCTACGTCATCAAGCTGGCCAACGGCAGCATGAACGCCGAGAGCATCTTCGGCTGGATGGCGCTGTCGGCGGTCGCGTCGATCCCGTTCGCGCTGATGCTCACCGACTTCAAGCAGCCCATCCACTGGGGCTGGAGCGGCCCGGGCCTGGCCGCCATCATCCAGGTGCTCAACGCCATCGGCGCGTTGACGCTGGTGTACGCGTTCCGCTACGGCAAGGCCATCGTCGTGTCGCCGCTGATCAATGCCGGCGCACCGCTGCTGACCGCGGTGATCGCGATGTGCCTGTCGGCGGGCCTGCCCGGCCCGTTCAAGCTGGCCGGCGTGGTGCTGGCCACGATCGCCGCGCTGATGCTCGCGCTGCAACCCGAGACGCCCGCGGAATCCTGAGAATGCACGACCTGCTCAACTTCGTGAGCCGCCACAAGGCGGGCGATCCTGTCGGGATCACCGCCGTGTGCTCGGCCCATCCCGTCGTCCTGGAGGCCGCGCTCGCGGAAGGCGCGCGCCATGGCACCCCCGTGCTGATCGAGGCCACGTCCAACCAGGTGAACCAGTTCGGCGGCTACACGGGCATGCGCCCGGCCGATTTCCACCGCTTCGTCTCCGGCATCGCCGCCACCTGCCGCGTGCCGGCCTCGCGCCTGCTGCTGGGCGGCGACCACCTGGGCCCCAATGTGTGGCAGGGCGAGCCGTCGGAGGTGGCCATGGTCAAGTCCGAGGCACTGGTGTCCGAGTACGTGCGGGCCGGCTTCCGCAAGATCCACCTCGACTGCTCGATGGCCTGCGCCGACGACGGCGTGCCGCTGCCGCCCGCGCTGGTGGCCGCGCGCGCCGCGCGTCTCGCGCTCGCGTGCGAGCACGCGTGGGGCGAGGCGGGCGGCGAGCCGCCGGTCTACGTCATCGGCACCGAGGTGCCGGTGCCCGGCGGCGCGCACGAAGACCTCGGCGAGCTGGAGGTGACCCGGCCGGCCGACGCCGTCGACACCATCGCCGTGCACGAGGAGGCGTTCCAGCGCCTGGGCCTGCACGCCGCGTGGCGCCGCGTGATCGGGCTGGTGGTGCAGCCGGGCGTCGAGTTCGACCACCACAAGGTGATCGACTACGCGCCCGCCAAGGCGCGCGCGCTGTCGGCCTTCATCGAGACGGTGCCCGGCATCGTCTTCGAGGCGCACTCCACCGACTACCAGACCCCGCAGGCGCTGGCGCAACTGGTGCGCGACCACTTCGCCATCCTGAAGGTGGGCCCCGGCGTCACCTTCGCGCTGCGCGAGACGCTGTGGGGCCTGGCCGAGATCGAGCGCGAATGGCTGGGCGAGCGCGGCGACAGCGGCCTGAAGCAACAGGTGCTGGCCACCATGCGCGAGCAGCCCGGCCATTGGCAGAAGTACTACGCCGAACCGGAGCGGCTGTCGCTGGACCTGCAGTTCAGCCTCAGCGACCGCATCCGCTACTACTGGGCGAGCCCCGCCGTGGCGCAGGCCAGCGAGCGCCTGCTGGCCAACCTCGAATCGCGCGCGCAGCCGGTGCCGCTCACGCTGCTAAGCCAGTACCTGCCCCGCCTATACGACGGCGTGCGCTCGGGCGACGTGCGCAACGACGTGCGCTCGCTGCTGCGCGAGGGCGTGGCCCACGTGCTGCGCGACTACGCCCAAGCCTGCAATCAATCGGGCGCGCCGCGCGGCGGCGTGGCCCTGGAAGCCTCCAAGGAAATGGCATGAAGAGTCTTGAGATCGATCCGTCCGCGTTCGCCGCCGAGGGTGGCGAGTGGACGGCGCGCGAGATCGCGCAGCAGCCGGCGGTGTGGGATGAGGCGCTGGCGCAACTGGCCGGCGACGACGTCGCCGCGTGGATCGCGGAGGCGCTGGCCGACCCGCGCACCCGCGTCGTGTTCACCGGCGCCGGCACCTCGGCCTACATCGGCGACAGCCTGGCGCCCGTGGTCTCGCGCCGCTGGGGCCGCACCGTGGAGGCCGTGCCCACCACCGACCTGGTGGCCGCGCCACGCTTCGTGTTTCCCGCCGACGTGCCCACGCTGCTGGTGTCGTTCGCGCGGTCGGGCAACAGCCCCGAGAGCGTGGCCGCCGTCGACATCGCCGATGCGGTGCTGCCGCAGTGCCGCCACCTGGTCATCACGTGCAACGCCGAGGGCGCGCTGGCCGAGGCGGCCACGAAGCGCGCGAACGCCCGCCTGCTGGTGCTGCCGGCCCGCACCCACGACCGCGCGTTCGCGATGACGTCCAGCTTCACCACGATGCTGCTGGTGGCCGCGCGCCTGTTCGGCGTCATCGACGCGGCGCCGTCGGCCGCCGGTGCCGACGCGATCCGGCGCGGTGCGACGGTGGCGCGGGAGCTGGTCGACGCGGGCTTCGACCGCATCGTCTACCTGGGCGGCAACGGCCTGCGCGGCCTGGCGCGCGAGTCGGCGCTGAAGATGCTGGAGCTCACCGACGGCCAGGTGGTGGCCGTCAACGAGACGCCGCTGGGCTTTCGCCACGGGCCCAAGACCATCGTCAACGACGCCACCCTGGTGGTGATGTTCATCTCCAACGACCCGCTGGTGCGCGCCTACGACCTCGACCTGCTCAAGGAGCTGCGCGCCGACGGCTGCGCGCGCCGCGTGTTCGCCATCGGCGGCAAGGCCATCGACGCCGGCGCCGGCGTCGACCTGGTCATCGAGGGCCTGGAGGGAGCCGACGAGTTCGGCACCATCGCGCCGTTCGTCACCGTGGCCCAATTGCTGGCGCTGCGCCGCTCGGCGTCGTTGCAGCTGACGCCCGACCGCCCCTCGCGCTCGGGCACCGTCAATCGCGTGGTGCAGGGCGTGGTGATCCACGGCCTCTCGGGGAGCTGACATGTACCTGGGCGTCGATGGGGGCGGCACCAAGACCGCGTTCGTGCTGGCCGACGAGTCGGGCCGGGTGCTGGCCACGCACGTGGAGAGCTCGCTGTACCACCCCGAGGTGGGCCTGGACGGCGTGCTGGCCACGCTGCGGCGCGGCGCCGAGGCCGTGTCGCGCGCGGCCGGGGCCGCGCCCGTGGGCGCCTGGGTGGGCCTGCCCGCGTTCGGCGAGAACAGCCGCGTGCAGGCACGCCTCGAGGCGCTGCCCGCCGAGGCGTTTCCCGGCATCGCCGTGGGCCGCGGCAACGACCTGGAATGCAGCCATGCCGGCGCGCTGGGCGGCGCCGACGGCATCTCGCTGGTGGCCGGCACCGGGTCGATGACCTGGGGCACGTGGCAGGGCCGCTCGGTGCGCTGCGGCGGCTGGGGCGAGGTGTTCGGCGACGAAGGCTCCGCCTACTGGATCGCCCGCGAAGGCCTGGCGCTGTTCTCGCGCATGAGCGACGGGCGCGCCGAGCGCGGCATCCTCTACGACGTCATTCGCCGGCGGGCGAGCCTGTCCGCCGACCTCGACCTGTCGGGGCTCGTGGTGAGCGACGCGGCGCGCAGCGGCTTCGCGGCCTACGCGACCGCGGTGCACGAGGCGGCGGCGGCCGGCGACGTCGACGCGCGCGAGATCCTCGAAGGGGCCGCGCGCGAGCTGGCGCAGCTGGTGCGCGCCACGCGCCGGATCCTGGGCGTGCCGTCGGTGTCCACCATCGCGGCGTCCACGTCGGGCAGCGTGCTGGGCGAGGGCGGCCTGGTGCTGCCGGCGCTGCGGCGCCTGCTGGCCACGGAGAACGGCGGCGCCGCCCGCATCGAGCTGCGCGCGCCGCTGATGGCCCCCGTGCTGGGCGCCGTGGCGCTCGCCGCGCGCGCCGCGGGCCGCGAGCTGTCGCCCGACGCCGTCGAAACGCTCGCGCGCAGCGGGCTCGCCTGAACGCTCACGGAGACACGCGCATGGCCCTCTGGGACGACAACCGGGCACCGCTGGCGGGCCGCCCGCTCGCGGGCGACGTGATGGCCATGGAGGAACGCCGGCGCCAGATCCGCGCGCTCATCGACGTGGCGGGCCGCGTGAGCAGCGACGAGCTGGCGCTGCGATTCCACACCTCCGCCGTCACCATCCGCTCCGACCTGCGCGCGCTGGCCGCCAGCGGCGCGCTGCTGCGCACGCACGGCGGCGCGGTGTCGCATCGCGAGGGCGACGAGGTGCCGCTGTCCATTCGCGCCGGCCATCATCATTCGGAGAAGGTGCGCATCGCGCAGGCCGCGGCGAGCCTGATCCGCGACGGCGACACGATCCTGCTGGACTCCGGCTCCACCACGCACGAGCTCGCCAAGCAGCTGGCGCTGAAGCCGCTCAACAGCGTCAACGTGATCACCAACGCGCTCAACGTGGCGATGGCGCTAGCGCACGCGCGCCACGTGCACCTGGTGATGCTGGGCGGCGTGCTGCGGGCAAACTCGTTCACGTTGTCGGGCCCGCAGTCGGAGGCCGCGCTGGCCACGCTGTCGGCTGACCGGTTGTTCCTGGGCGTGGACAGCCTCGATCCCGAGCGCGGGCTGATGACGCCGCACCTGATGGAGGCGCAGCTCAACGCGCAGATGATCCGCGTGTCGCGCCAGGTGATCGCGGTGGCCGACTCGTCGAAGCTGCAGCGCCGCAACCTGTCGGTGATCGCCGCGCTCGATTGCCTCGACATGCTCATCACCGATACGCATGCGCATCCATCGGTGGTCGACGCCATTCGCGACCGTGGCGTCGACGTGATGGTGGTGTAAGGGGTCTGGCATTGCCCGCGCGTACGCGGGAGATGCCAGACCGCTTACGCCCCGGGTCCCTGCTCGGCCGTCGGCTGCAACTCGATCTTCAGCCAACCCGGCAGGAACAGGTCGCCCTGGTAGCGCGTGTTGGCATCTTCGGAGCCGATGGAGCGCGACGAATCCTCGGCCCACGGCAGCACCTGCATCGGCGCGTCGGCCGGAGGCGGGCGGCCGATATCGGACGTGGCGGTGTTGCGGTTGACGAGCGGGTTCATGACGACTCCTTGGCGCGTGGTGCGGCTTTCGTGCCATGCAGCAAGCCACATTCCCGAAGGGCTCTTACAGCCTGCGATACGTGAGCATCCGCCCTTTGTATGCCGCCACGCCATCCCCTTGTTCATGGTCGAGGTAGCTCTCCTCCATGCGGAACCCGTGGCGCGCCATGTTCTTGTGGAACGCGCCGCGGTTGCCGCGGTTCGGGTCGACGATCCAGACCTCGGCCACGGGCGCCGCCAGCGCCGCGATGAAGTTGGCCAGCGTGCCGCGCTCGTCGCGCTCGTAGAGCACGTCGCTGCCCATGATCAGGTCGAACTCGCCGTGCACCACCGTCGGAGCGCGCTCGTCGATGGCGTCGCGCGGCAGCAGCAGGCCCGACCACTGGCCGTGGCGGTACTTCATCGGGCCCAGGTCGTTGAGCACCAGGTTGTGCGAGAGGAAGCGGCCGGCCAGCGGATGGCAGTCGCTGGCGGTGATGTCGGCGCCGGCGCGATGGCCCACCAGGCTGGCGAGGCCCAGCCCGCAGCCGATCTCCAGGATGCGCTCGGCCTTGACGACGCCGCGTCCGCCCAGCCGCGCGGCCAGGTGGCTGCCCGAGGGCCACAGCAGCCCGAACAGCGGCCACAGGGAGGAGGAGATGCCCAGCCGCTCCGCGTCGCCCTGGGGGTCGGCGAACTGCTGCTTGTCGAGCAGCGAGCGGATGACCAGGTCGTCGACGCCGGCGATGGCGATGCGTTGCTGCTTGACTTCGTAACCGGGCATGGGCGCGAGGCGAAGCCCGCGCGAAGCGCTTCGGAGAGAAGAAAGATGAGCGGTAGAGTATGCGCCGCGTCAGAAGATCACGACGGCCATGACCACGATGGCCAGCACCAGCCATGCGAGTGGCGAGAGCCGGAATGCGGGGCCGGTCGGTTCCGCGTCGGGCAACGCGGGCGCGGCATCGTCCGGCAACTCGTCGATGGCCAGTTCGCCGCGCTCGAACGCGTCCACCGTCGATCGCGCAGCCTCCGCGAATGGCGCGGGCACCATCACGCGAATGCCGCCCAACGCCACGGTGAGCAAGGCGTCGGTCTGGATCGTCTGCGCATCGCCCAGCGTGGCCGGGATGCCCTCGGCCTGCAGGCAGCCGCGCAGCATCTCGGCCTCGAGCGAGTTGAAGACACGTGTGATCGTGACCAGTTCGCCGTACGGCGGCGCCGCGTCGGCCTCGGCGCCCGATGCGACGCCGTCGTGGGCGGGAAACGGGAGCGAGGCGGCGCGGTTCATGCCCCGTTTTACATCAGTTCTTCGCCTTGCCCGCGGCCACCAGCGCCTCCCACTCCGCGTCCTCGTAGAACCGCGAGCGCGTGAGGAAGCGCCTGCCGGTGGGCCCTTCCAGCGAGAACATGCCGCCGCGCCCGGGCACGACGTCGATGATCAGCTGGGTGTGGCTCCAGTACGCGAACTGCGACTCGCTCATGTAGAACGGCACGCCGCCGATCTCGCCCAGGCACACGTCGCTGTCGCCGACCATGAAGTCGCCCAGCGGGAAGCACATGGGCGCGCTGCCGTCGCAGCAGCCGCCGGACTGGTGGAACATGAGCTTGCCGTGGCGGCCCTCGAGTTCCTTGATCAGCGCCAGCGCGGCATCGGTGGCAACCACCTGGGCAGGGAGGGCGAGTGTGAGCGGCTCCATCGCTCAGAAGAACCCGAGCGCCTGGTCGCTGTACGACACCAGCAGGTTCTTGGTCTGCTGGTAGTGGTCGAGCATCATCTTGTGGTTCTCGCGACCGATGCCCGACTGCTTGTAGCCGCCGAACGCCGCATGCGCCGGATACGCGTGATAGCAGTTCGTCCACACGCGGCCGGCCTGGATGCCGCGGCCCATGCGGAACGCCGTGTTC
>JBBQYL010000242.1:0-6984 GCA_038208735.1 Burkholderiales bacterium | reverse complement strand
GCGCGCTCGACCTCGTGCAACTGGGTGCGCACGCACACAAGCTGCCCGGCCAGATGTCGGGCGGCCAGCAGCAGCGCGTGGCCATTGCGCGCGCCATCGTGATCGAGCCGACGCTGATCCTCATGGACGAGCCGCTGTCCAACCTCGACGCGAAGTTGCGGCTCGAGATGCGCACCGAGATCCGCCGCATCCACGGCGAACTCGGACGCACGACCCTGTACGTCACGCATGACCAGGACGAGGCCTTGTCGCTGGCCGACCGCATCGTTGTCATGAAGGATGGCACGGTGCAGCAGGTCGACAAACCTGCCGTCGTCTACGGGCGCCCCGCCAACCTGGCCGTGGCCCGCTTCATGGGCTACCGCAACGAGCTGCGGCTCGACATCGCGGGTCAGCGCGATGGCGACATGCTGCTGCACGGAGCCGGCGTGCGCCTGGTCGGGCGCCGCCTGGACTCCGGACACGACGGCGAAGTTCGCGTCGTCGCCTGCATCAGGCCCGACGAGACGGCTTTCGTCGACGCAGGCAGCGACCCCGACAACCGCATCGACGCCGTCGTAGACAGCGTCGAGTACTACGGGCGCGAATCCCTGTTCATGCTGCGAACGCAGGACGGCACTCGCCTTTTCGTGCGCAGCAACGGCTCCGCGGCGCCTGGCGAAGCGGTATCGGTCTCGGCCGCTCCCGGGCGCGTTCTGGTGTATGCATGTGAGGCAACGTCATGAGCCGGGCGCAGTCTGCCAGCGTCGGCGGAATCTGGCGCGATCCGGCACTCTGGATGGCTCTGCCCGCAGTGGTGTTCATGCTGGTCGTGTTCGTCTATCCGTTCCTCGACGGCTTGCGCCTGTCGCTGATGCCCGCGGATGGCTCGGGCCTGTTCAGCAACTACCGCAAGTTCTTCGATACGCCGTCGCAGTGGTCGACTATTGCCACGACGATGAAGCTCGCCCTGCCGGCCACGCTGATCAACGTGGGCATCGCGGTGCCGCTGGCCTATCGGCTGCGGCACAAGACGCGGTACCAGAAGATCGCCACGACGGTGATCACTATCCCGCTCACGCTCGGCACCGTGCTGATCGCCGAGGGCATGCTGACCTACTTCGGGCCGCGCGGCTGGTTCTCCCAGGCGGTTGCCGCGCTGCACTTGTACAACGCGCCGGTGCACCTGACGCACAACTACTGGGGCGTGTTGATCTCTCTGGTGATCTCGGGGTTCCCATTCGCGTTCCTGCTGATCCTGTCCTACGTCACAGGGATCGATCCGGGACTCACACGCGCCGCCGCGACGCTGGGCGCCTCTCCGGCACGGCAGTTCCGCCACGTCGTGCTGCCATTGTTGGCACCGGGCCTGGCCATGACTTTCTGCCTGTCGTTCGTGCAAGCCTTCTCGGTGTTCCCTTCGGCCGTGCTGCTGGGCGCCCCCGCGGGGCCGACGCGCGTGATCTCGATCGCCGCGTATGAAGCCGCCTTCGAGAACTACGACTATTCGATGGCCTCGTCGATCGCGATGATCATGGGCGCCGTGCAACTGGCAGTCGTCGCGGTCGTGCTCGCTTTGCGTGGCCTGGCCTATCGCGGTCCGGCCACGGGAGGCAAGGGATGAGCGCCGTACTGCTCCAAACTTCTTCCGCGAGGCGGCCCGACAGGAACTGGCCTGGGCGCTTGTGGAACCTGTTCGTCGTGTCCGTGATGAGCCTGTTCCTGCTCAACATCGCCATGATGATCGTCTCGGTGGCAACCAACTCGTTCGCGCGACGCTGGTTCGGCACTTTCCTGCCCGAGGGCTTCACCGTGGACTGGTACCTCTCCGCCTGGAAGGAGTTCCAGCTCGGCGGCGTCTTGCTGGTCACCGCGCAGGTCGTCCTGGCCGTCGTCGCGCTGGCCGTGCTCATCGGCGTCCCCGCCGCCTACACGCTGGCGCGCCGGCAATTCGTCGGCAAGCGGGCTTTGATGATGCTGTTCCTGCTGCCGATGATGATTCCGCCGATCACCTACGGCATCCCGCTGGCGACCGTGCTCTACAAGCTCCACCTGGCGGGCACGTTGCCGGGCGTCATTCTCGCCAATTTGCTGCCGGCGCTCCCTTTCGTCATCCTGGTGATGACGCCGTTCATCGAGCAGATCGATTCGAACGTGGAGGCCGCGGCGCGGGTGTTCGGCGCCAGCACGGGACAGATGTTCCGGCACGTGCTGATCCCGTTGCTCATGCCGGGCATCCTGGCGGCCTCGCTGCTCGTGCTGGTGCGCACGATCGCTATGTTCGAGCTCACTTTCATGACCGCTGGCCCCGATTCGCAGACGCTGGTCGTCTCGCTGTACTACGCGGTGTTCGCGGCCGGCGTCCGCGCCCCGCAGTCGATCGACGCGATGGCCATCGTCTACATGGCGATCACGCTGCTGTGGTTGCTCTTGGCGATGCGTTTCGTGAGCCCGACCCAACTCGTCTCGCGCGTTCGCGAGCAACCGCAAGGCCATTGAAGATGGAAACCTCAAATCCCGTCGCCGCGCTCGACGCCGCGCCTTTGCGCTCTTGGCTGCTCGACCGTGTGTGTCCGTACTGGAGCGAGCGCGTCGTCGACCAGCGCGGAGGCTTCTTCGAAAGCATCGATGCCGAAGGCCGTGTGACGCCCGCTGCGGTGCGCCACGTCCTCGTCCAGGCACGCCTGACCTACGTCTTTAGCCACGCGGTTCTCCTCGGTGGGGCACCGGCCATGCGTACGGCGGCCGACCACGGCTTCGCGCAATTGCAGCAGTGGTCTTCGTCGCACAGGGCAGGATGGGCACGGGCGCAGTCGATGGATGGCACCGTGGTCGATGGCGCGCGCGATGCCTACGACCACGCGTTCATCATCTTCGCCAGCGCCTGGTACTTCCGTGCCACCGGCGACCGCGCCGCGATCGCGATGGCCGACGACGCGTACGCGTTCATGCTCACCCACCTCGCCGACCCGCTGCACGGCGGCTTCTTCGAGGAACATCCGCAGGTGGATCGCCTGCCGCGCCGGCAGAACCCCCACATGCATCTGCTGGAAGCGACGCTTGCCATGTATGCGGCCACGGCGGCACCGAAGTGGCTGGATGCCAGCCGTCAACTCGTGAGTCTTTTCGAGTCCCGGTTGTTCGATGTGTCGACCGGATCGCTGGGCGAATTCTTTCAGCGCGACTGGTCGGCCGCGGAAGGGGCCGAAGGCGAATTGCGCGAGCCCGGCCACCAGTTCGAGTGGGTGTGGCTTTTGAACGAGCATGCGCGTGCGAGCGGAGACCCGGACATCCTCGTGCTTGCGGACCGGCTGTTCGAATTCGGTGCCGCGTTCGGCTTCGCGTCGGCAGGGTCGCTCGCTGGCATGGTCCACGATGGCGTCGATCGCCGCGGCCGCCTGACCGCCGAGACCTCGTTGTTGTGGCCACAGACCGAATACATCAAGGCGTGCGTGGCGCGCTGCGAGCGCGGGCTGCCTGGCATGCGTGAGGCAGTCGCGCTGCACGTCGCGCGACTGCGAGCCATCTTTTTTCGGCCAGACGGCGCCAACTGGTGCAACCAGATGTCGCGCATGGGCGAGTGCCTCAGTCCGGTGACGCCGGCGCGCGTGCTGTATCACGTCTTTCTGGCCATCGCCGAAGTGATCCGGAGCGAGGAAAAGATCGGGAATCGCCGGTGAAACGACAATGCAGTCAGGGCCGGCGCAGTCGGCCACCGATGCGATGGAAAGAAGCTCCGTGAGCGCGAAATCCTCATTCACTCCCCCAGCGGCTCCCGTGGCCGAAGACGCCGCGCAGGAGACCCGCCTCTACCGGATCGTGGCGACCCGGCTCGAAGAACTGATCCGCGAGAACAAGCTGCGCGCAGGCGATCGCTTGCCCTCGGAGCGTGACCTGGCAGAAAAGCTCGGCGTGAGCCGCACGTCCGTGCGCGAAGCGGTCATCGTGCTGGACCTGAGCAAGGTGGTCGAAGTGCGCGGCGGCTCTGGCATCTACGTGAGCGAAGAGGTGGCGTCGGAGCTGGCGGAAGCCGGACCTGGCCCGTTCGAGGTGTTGTCGGCTCGGCGCCTGATCGAGAGCGAGGTCGCCGCGATGGCCGCCCGCATGGCCAACGACAAGGCCATCGACGCCATCATGGCCGCACTCAACGACATGGAGCGCTTCTACAACGACCGCGAGAAGAACGACAAGGCCGACCGCGACTTCCACCTGGCGATCGCGCGTGCCACCGGCAATGGGGCGTTGATCAGCGTGCTCGAGCATTTATGGGAGCAGCGCGGCCGCCTGTGGTCACGCATGGAGCACCACTTCCATACCGACGAACTGCGGGCCGAGACATTGAATGACCATCGACGCATCCTCGAGGCCATCGTAGCGCGTGATCCGGCCGGCGCGCGGCGCGCGATGCGTGCCCACCTCGAGCGCGTGACGCGCCAGTTCGCTCGCGGCTGGGGGCCGGTGAACGGTGCCACTGTGCGTGCAGGTGAGAAGGAAGGCGCCAACTGAAGACGTTGGCGGCCCTGCGAAGTTCGACCGTCTGCAGCATGCGCTAGCCGCCTTGCTGCAGTGGCGCGGAGCACGCGAGGTGTTCCAGGAGAGAAAGCGGAAACGATGTTTCCCTTTCGCGGATCTCTGTGCGCCGAGTCGACTTGCGAAGCCATGCTTCGAGAGGTTCGAGCCAGTGATCTGCTGCTAGAAAACGGAGCGGCGCTGACGCATGCAGAGCCCCTGCTGTGGCAAGTCAAGACGCTGCCGACCGCGGCCGACCTGCCCGCGGCCGAGAGCCCGCTTTTCGGCGTCATCCCACAGTTGCTGACCTTGTGGGAGGCTCATACCAACAAGGCAACACCTCACAAGCGACTGATCGAGGCGACGACGGTCGACGCGTTCTTTGCATTGCGAAGGAATCCATGCCGCCGCTGACGAACGTGGCGGTGGCCTACCTGGATGGCCGAGCGCTGTTCGGCGCGGATCTCGGGCAGATCCGGGTTCGCAACACGGCCGGCGAGTGGAGCGCTCTGGACACCGGCACGCTGCGCCGTGTGACGGTCGTCGGCACCGATGGCCCTCTGTTGATGGCCGGATACGACGACGGCTCCCTACGCGTGAGCGACGACCAGGGCAGTTCCTGGAGATCGGTGCCGACGCCAGCCCCCGGCTGGCGCATTGCGACCATCGTACACACCGACCACGGCTGGCTGCTGGTGGCAGCGCACATGAACGCGAACACCCCCCATTTCGGGACCGTCGCCGACAGCATCCGCGTGTTCACCCTGCGGGATTCCGATTTGACGGATGCGCGCCTTCTGCGTGAATTCAAGCCCGAGGAAGGCACCTGGATCGTCCCGCACGCGGAACTCGACGGCGGCAAGCTCTACTTGATGGTCCAACCAGCCGTCTGGCGTCTGGACTTCGCCACTGGCAAGTGGGACAGCCTGCCCACTCCGGGGGACGTGGCCGACTTCCACCTGGGCGACCCCGGCGTCGTCGCGGCCTGGCGGGCCAAAGGCATGTTCTCGAAGCTGTTCATCTCGACGGATGGCGGCGGAAACTGGACCAAGATCGACCACCCATCGCTGCAGATCTCCGACGTGCGCATGTTCAGTCCGGAGCACGGCGTGGCCGTGCGCATGAACCCGGGAGCCTTCACCAGTACCGAGGAGATCCACGAATACGACAAGGCTCGCGACGAGTGGCGCCTCATGGACACGGCGCCCAGCGGATGCCTCAGGCTGCTGGTCGACCTCGCCCATCTTCCACGCTGGTGCGTGACCCCGGGCGCGAGCATCCTGGGTCTGACCGAAGGAAAGTGGATGGCTGAGTATTCGACGCAATGACGTTGGGGGCGGAGGCCGCCTGAACGTCTGACGCGGCAAACGCTTGAAACGCCTACTCGGCTGTATCAGAGACGTTCCCCGAGAGCCACGCGCGCGTTCACGAGTGGGCAACGGCGCGCTATGCCGTGCCTGCATTCGAGTGCGATGAGAAGATGACGAACAAGGTCTTCGCGGCTCTTGACGACCCCGACGTCAACGTGACGACCGAGGCTGACGTCCCGTACCTTCTCGAAGCGCACGGCTGGACTCGGCCAACTGCAGTCACTCGCGACGGGCGGCTTTCCGGCTGTCCAACCAGTCGCAGATGCGACGGCGCTGCTAGACCTGTCCCTTGGGGCGCAGGATGCGATTTTCTCGGAAGGCATCGCGGTGCAGAACTGGCGACGCTGATGTACGACCGTGTGCACCGGTGCTCTGGATTCCCTGCTTGGCAAGGCCAACCGGCGCAATGCAAACCCCCGTGTTCCGCAAGCCAAGCGCGACTTGCAGCTGGCTCTCGGCCGGATCGCCGAGCGCATGGCTGAAGTCATCGGCCGCTGTGCAGGTTGGCGAGAAACCGTCCGCATAGTCTCCGAAGCCAACGTTGTTGACACCTTGGAACTGAATTGCGAAGTAGGTCGTGTTGCAGTTTTCCTGCGGATAGAAGCCGTACGGCTTGCCGCATGTCGTCTCCCCGATCAGCTTGACGGTGACCCCGGCACCACGCAATCCGTTGACGATCGCTTCGCTGGCAGAGCAGGTGCTCGCGCTAGTCAGCACAAAGACCCGGTTCAGCCCGAGCGTGGGCAGAGCCGTGCCCTGGGCCAGGGAGTATCCCTGAGCCGTGCTGTGGAAATCCACGGTGTCGTCGGCGGTCGTTGTATTGAACGGGTTTCGATCGTTGAAGGTTTCGCGCTCGAAGAACTTGCCGGACGTGTTGGTCGGCCCGGCAATCATGTAGGCCAACTCCGAAGCGATGTCGAGGTAGCCGCCGCCGTTGTAGCGAAGGTCCAGGACGAGATCGGTCACGTTCGCGGCCTTGAGCACGTTGATCGCGTCGACCAGTTCGGATTCTGCGGTGGCAATGTGGTCGTTAAAGAGCAAGTAGCCCGTGCCGGCGTTCGGTGCTGGCAGCGCCTGCGCGTTCTGCACCGGCGTGGGCACGACCGAAGCCGCCGTCAGCGTAACA
>JBBQYL010000241.1:0-7067 GCA_038208735.1 Burkholderiales bacterium | reverse complement strand
GCTCGATGTGCACCTCGACGCAGCCGCGGTATCCGGACGCATCGCGTCCCAGCGCGGCGACCGCGGCCGGGTCGTGGCCGGCGGCGCGCAGTGCCGCCTCCAGGGTGATGCCCTCGGCGTCGCGCAGCGCCAGCCACGCGGGATCGAACTGGCCCACCAGCGCGCCCGAGCCGATGAAGGTGGCCGCGAAGCGCTGGCCCTCCTCCTCGGAGAAGCCCACCACCTCGAGGTCGAATGGCAGGCGCCGGCCCTGGCGCCTCAACTCGCGCACGCAGGCCATCGGCACGAAGATGCCCAGCCGGCCGTCGTAGCGGCCGGCGTTGCGCACGGTGTCGTAGTGCGAGCCGGTGAGCAGGCGCGGCACCGCCGGGTCGGTGCCCCGGTAGAGCCCGACGACGTTGCCCACCGCGTCGATGCCCACCTCGTCGAAGCCGTCGTCGCGCATCCAGCCCGCCAGGTCGGCGGCGCAGGCGCGGTGCGCCTCGGTGAGGTACGTGACGGTCAGCGGCCGCGCGGCGCCCTCCGGCACGTCGGCGAGCGGCACGTCGCTGTGGCGTGCGAGCTCGTCCGAGCGCGCGAGGATCGCATCGCCGAAGGGAGTGGAGGACATGACCCGGATGCTAGTGCAATGTGGCCAGGAACTGCTGCAGCTCGGGTGTCTGCGGCGACCCGAAGACCTGCGCCGGCGGTCCGATCTCGTGGATCCGGCCGGCGTGCATGAACACCACGCGGTCGCTCACCTTGCGCGCGAAGTTCATCTCGTGCGTGACCATCAGCAGCGTCATGCCCTCCTCGGCCAGGCTCTCCACCACCTTCAGCACCTCGCCCACCAGCTCGGGGTCCAGCGCCGAGGTGATCCCGTCGCACAGCATCACGCTGGGCTGCATGGCCAGCGCCCGCGCGATGGCCACGCGCTGCTGCTGGCCGCCCGACAGCTGGTCGGGCCAGGCGTCGAACTTCTCGGCCAGGCCCACGCGCGCCAGCAGCTTGCGCGCGGTGGCGTCGTTCACGTCCGCGGGCGCCTTCTTCACCAGGCTCGGCGCCAGCATCACGTTGCGGCCCGCGCTCAGGTGCGGGAACAGGTTGAAGCCCTGGAAGATCATGCCCACGTGCCGGCGCAGCTCGCGCATGGCCTTCGCGTCGTCGTGCTTCAGCGGCTGGCCCTCCACGTGCAGCGTGCCTTCCTGGAACTCCTCCAGGCCGTTGATGCAGCGAAGCAGCGTGCTCTTGCCCGAGCCGCTCTTGCCGATGATGGCGATCACCTCGCCGCGCTTGACGTCGAGGTCGACGCCCTTGAGCACCTCGTTCGTGCCGTAGCGCTTGCGCAGCTGCCTGATGTCGACGATGGAGAACGGGGCTTCAGCGGTCATGGCGCATCCTTCTTTCAAGGCGCTTGCTGTACAGCGAGATCGGCCAGCACAGCGCGAAATACATCAGGGCGACACAGGCGTACCCGATGAAGGGGCGGAACGTGGCGTTGGCGATCATCCCGCCGGTCTTCATGAGCTCCAGGTAGCCCATGACGGAGGTCAGTGCGGTTGCCTTGATCACCTGCACGAGAAATCCCACCGTCGGCGCCACCGCGATGCGCGCCGCCTGCGGCGCGACCACGTGGCGCAGCTTCTCGCCGAAGCCCAGGGCGAGGCTGTCCGCCGCCTCCCACTGGCCGCGCGGGATGGCGGCGACGCAGCCGCGCCAGATCTCGGTGAGGTAGGCGCTGGTGTAGAGCGTCAGGCCGACGCTGGCGGCCGTCCAGGCCCCCACGTTGATCCCGACCAGCGCGAATCCGAAGTAGATGACGAACAGCTGGATCAGCAGCGGCGTGCCCTGGAACACCTGGACATAGCTCGCCACCGCCAGCCCCACGCCGCGTCCGCTGCGCAGCCGGACGACCAGCAACGAGAGGCCGACGATGCCGCCACCCGAGAACGCGATCAGCGACAGCAGCACCGTCCAGCGCGCGGCCAGGAGCAGTTGCCAAAGGATCAGAGGGATCGGGAAATCGACCATGTCAGCGCCCCGCCTGCGCGACGCGGCCGAAGATCCAGCGCGGCCCTGCCCACATCAGGAACTGCCGCAGCTCGATCGACATGACCAGGTAGATCGCGCCGACCACGAACATCGCCTCGAACGAACGGAAGTTGCGGCTCATGATCAGGTTGGCCTGGTAGAACAGCTCCTGCGCCGAGATCGCCCCGCACACCGACGAGCCCAGCATCACGATGATGATCTGGCTCACCAGCGCGGGCCACACGCGGCCCAGCGCGGGCGGCAGCACCACGCGCAGGAACACCTGGCGCTCGGTCATCGCCAGGCTGCGCGCCGCCTCGATCTGCCCACGCGGCGTGTTCTCGATGCCGGCGCGCGCGATCTCCGAGGCATAGGCCCCGAGGTTGAGCGTCATCGCGATGATCGACGCCGTCTCCGCGGACAGCCGCACGCCCAGGCTGGGCAGGCCGAAGTAGATGAAGAACAGCTGCACGATGAACGGCGTGTTGCGGATCACCTCCACGTAGGTCGCGGCGATGGTGGCCACCGGCGCGCGGCCATGCGTGCGCGCCCGCGTGCACGCCACGCCCAGCGCGACGCCCAGCACCGTGGCGACCGCCGTCAGCCCCAGCGTGAACGCGGCGCCGCGCAGCAGCAAAGGCCAGTCCACCAGGACGGCGAGGAAATCGAGCTGGATCATCGAGCGTCTCCCTGGTCATCGGAGTCTGGCCCCGAACGGGGCCAGACCCCGTCGCATTCAGTTGGGCAGGTCGCCGGACGGCCGGCCGAGCCACTTCAGGCACAGCTTGTCGATCTCGCCGCTGGCCTTGGCCGCCGCGATGATCTCGTTGACCTTCAGGCGCAGCTTGTCGTCACCCTTGGCCACGCCGATGAAGTTGGGCGAGTCCTTGAGCAGCAGCTTGAACTCGGTGCCGAGTGCCGGGTTGCGCGCCATCAGGTTGCCGGCCACCGAGGCGCCGGTGGCGATCACCTGCACCTGGCCGGACACGAAGGCCGACACCGTGGCGTTGTTGTCCTCGAAGCGCTTGACGTCGGCGCCGGACGGGGCGATCTTGCTGAGCTCCATGTCCTCGATGGCGCCGCGCGTGACGCCCACGCTCTTGCCAGCGAGGTCGGCCGGCGACTTGATGGCCAGCGACCTGGCGGCGAACACCGCCTGGAAGAACGGCGAGTAGGCGGCGGTGAAGTCGATCACCTTCTCGCGCTCCGGGTTCTTGCCCAGCGTGGAGATGACCAGGTCGGCCTTGTGCGTCTGCAGGTACGGGATGCGGTTGGCGCTGGAGACGGGGATGAGCTCGACGGCCACGCCCAGCTTCGCGGCGATGAGTCGGGCCATGTCGATGTCCAGGCCTTGCGGCGCCATGTCGGTGCCGACGAAGCCGTAGGGCGGAAAGTCGGTAGGGATCGCGATGGCGATCGACTTCTTCGCCATCACGCCGTCGAGCGCGCTGCCGGCGAAGGCCGGGTTGGACGACAACACGCTCGCGCCGGCGACCAGCGCCAGGGCGAGTGCGTGGAAATGGCGGCGGGGCAGGCTCATTCAGTTCTCCTTGTGGCGCCGTTGCGGCGCACGCGTTGCGGTCGGCGTGGCGGGAATCAGGTCGGTGAAGAGGCGGCGCGAGCGCTTGGTCGTCGGCCCGGGCTTCGCGTCGGCGTCGGACGTGGCGGGCGGCTGCAGCGCCTGGCGCAGCGGGTCGAGCGGGTCGACCTGCGGCGCGGGCGACCCCAGCGCCGCGGCCACCGCGCCGATGTGGGCGCGCATCAGCTCGGCGGCGCCACTGGCGTCGTTGCGCTCGAGCGCCGCCACGATGGCCACGTGCTCGCTGCACGACAGCGCGGCGTCGTGCGTGGACTGGAACAGCGTGGCCACCAGCGTGGTGCGGGCGGTGAGGTCGCGCAGGATGTCGGCCAGCAACGGGCCGCTGACGCACTCGGCCAGGCACACGTGGAAGTCGCCCAGCAAGTAGCTGCGGTTGCCCGCGTGGGCGCCATTGATGGCCGCCTGCTCGGCCTTGTAGTGGGCTTTCAGGCGTGCGAGCTTGGCGCGCGGCAGCGGGCGATCGAGCGAGTCGAGCATGCCGGTCTCGACGGCGATGCGCGCCGAGAACGCCTCGGTGGCGTCGGCGCGGGAGGGCTGCACCACGAACCAGCCGCGCCGGCTGCTCACCTCCACCATGCCGCGCGCCGACAGCCGCGCCATGGCCTCGCGCACCAGCGTGCGGCTGACGCCGAACACATCGGCCAGCTCCTGCTCGCCCAGCCGCTGCCCGGGCGCGATGCGTCCCGACAGGATGGCGTCGACGATGTGGGTGGCGATCTGCGGGGCGCTGGAGCGCGGGAGTACGGGCGTGGTGCTCAAGATGCGCTGGCCTGGGGCTGCGAGCCCCGTTGCCGTGCAGGAGTGCAGGCCTCGGGGCTTGGATGCGTTGTTTGTATACAAGCAACGCAAGGCCCATGCCCGATCCTGCCGGTCGGCACAGTGCGGGACGACAGGCGGGATTGGCCCGAAGCCTGCCGCTGTTGCGAGGTTCGGAATTGCCGTGCTCGGCGAGACTAGGCGTCTCCGCCGCCCCACACCGCCCTGGACATGAACCGTCGATACGCCTACCGCGACTACGAGATCCTGGTTTCCGCCCAGCCGGCCGGCGGCCAGCCCGGCTGGCGTCCGGAGATCTGCGTCATCGCCCCGGACGACCACTGGCAGTTCGTGCCCACGCACCACACGCTGGTGGCCGACGATCGGAACGGATGCCTGGAGATCGGACGCCGGTGCGCGGAGAGCGCGATCCAGAGCATGGATCCGGCGCGCGAGATGGCCGCGTACGGCGGCCCCTGGCACTGAGCCGCGCTACGCCGCGGCCAGGCCTGCCTACGCGGCCCGGGCGGCCCGCCGCTGGTTCCACCGGAAGCCGGCGAAGAGCACGAGACCCATGGCCACCTGGGCGGCCACCGTCTGGAGCGTGGGGTACAGGCCGACGAGCTCGACGCGCGGCACGGCGGACAGCGGCACGATGCCGACGATGCCGGCCTCCTGCAGCGCCGACAGGCCCTTGCCCGCCAGCACCACGGTGAGGACGGCCATCAGCCACGAGCTGTACTGGAAGAACTTCGCGATGGGCAGCCTCCGGCTGAAGCCCAGGAGCAGCCACGCGATGACGGCCAGCGCCACGCACGCGCTGCCGGCGCCCGCCAGCATCGCGCCGCCATTGCCCTGGGCCCACAGCGCGGCATAGAACAGGATCGTCTCGAAGACCTCGCGATACACCACCACGAACGCGAGCCCGAACAGCAGCCACGCGGACCTCCCCGACAACGCCTTCGACATCTTCTCGCGGATGTAGCGTTGCCATTCGTCCGCCTGGGCCTTGCCGTGCATCCAGATGCCCACCCACAGCAGCACGACCGCCGCGAACACCGAGCCGAAGCCCTCGACGAGCTCCCGGTTCGCGCCCGAGATGCCGATGACCCAGGTCGCGATCGCCCAGGTGAAGGCGCCGGCGACGAGCGCGCTCACCCAGCCGCCGTGCACATAGGGCATCACCTCGAAGCGATCGGCCTTGCGCAGGAACGCGATCATCGCCACCACGATCAACAGCGCCTCCAGCCCCTCGCGCAGCAGGATGGCGGCGGCTCCCAGGAAGGTGGACACGCTGCTGTTGGCGCCGCGCGAGAGCGCCAGTTCCGCGGCATCCAGCAGGCCGTCGAGCGCCTGCGCGCGCTGCGCGATCGCCTCGGCGGATTCGCCCTGCTGCATCGCGCCGCGATACGCGCCCATGCCGCCTTCGATGCGCGCCAGCAGCGATGCGTCACGCGCGCCGAGGATCGGCTCGACCGGCTCGAAGCCATCGAGATAGGCCGACAGGGCCAGGTCGCCGGCGCGCGCCCGGTCGCCCGCCCGGTACGCCACGAGACTCTGCGCCAGGCGCTCCCGCACCAGCCCGAGCGAGCCGGGTTGCTGCTGTTGCTGCTGCGTCACGGCCTCCGGGTGGCGCCGCAGGAAGGCGACCAGGGCGATGGCCTTGTCATGCCCGATCCTGGCCTCCAGCGCGGCCGGCGTCATGCCCACCAACGTCCGCAGATCCGGAACGAGCAGGTGCAGCGAGGCGTCGTTGGCCCACAGGGCCGCGCCGTCCTTCGCGGCGCTGTCCGCGAAGGCGAAGTGGCCGGCGTAGAGCGCGAGCGCCCAGCGATCCGATGTGGGAAGACTCGCGAAGCTGGGCATGGGCGTCCCATCGAGCCCCTGGGAGATCACCTGGTACAGCGCGAAGACGCTGCGTTCGCGCGCCCGGGCCGGGTCGACGAATGCCACCGGGGGCGTGGCCAGCGACGCCGCGGCCGGTCCGTGCCCGTCGCCGCTCGCGCCGTGGCACGCGGCGCAGCTCTGGTTGAACAGCGTGGCGCCGCGCGCGAACGACGGCGCGACGTCGGGCGCCAGCGGAACCGGCCAGGCCGCCAACAGCGCGGCCGCCAGGCCGCGCGACATCTCGGCCACCCGCGCGGGCTCGGCCTTGCCGGCGATCGCCTGCTGCAGGCGTGCGACGCCGGCCAGCAGGTCGTTCCTGGCGGGCGCGTCCGGCAGCCCGGCCACCTTGGTGGCCACCGTCCGTGCGAACTCCGCCTGCTCGGCGTATTCGGACGGCGACGTCACCTTGCCTTGCGACACCGCGCCGCCGTAGTCGACGGCGATGTAGTCGAGCAGGCGCCACGCCGTCTGCACGTCCGTGGACGTCTGTTGTGCGTGCGCGTGCATCGACGGCAGCAGGCACAGGGCCAGGGCCAGGAGAGTGGCGCGGATAAGGTTGGCGAGCACAGGAGCGACGGAAGTGCGAATGATTCGCATTGTCGCGGTTTGTGGCGGCACAGTCACCCGGAGGGGCAAAGCCCCGTCGCTAGGAGTCTGGGCGGCAGAAGGTAATTTCTTGTCATCGGCCGAGGGGGTCGGTCCGTTGTGGGTAGATGGCCGCCAATTACCTCCCGTACGAACCGCATCAAATGCTGCTACTTCCCGCAGCGTTGCAGGAATGGCTGCCCGAAGGCCACCTCGCGCATTTCGTCAA
>JBBQYL010000240.1:0-7108 GCA_038208735.1 Burkholderiales bacterium | reverse complement strand
CCCCAGCATGGCCACGTGGCGCACGACGACGTGCTGCAGCGCATCGAGCGCGCGCTGGCCGACGGCCCGCTGCCGCTTCGCGTCGCGAGCCCGCTGGCGCTGGTCGCCTGAACAACCCGATCCACTTCCCGAAGGCACCATGAACTCATTCACATCGACGCGCCGCGCCTTGCTCGCACTGGGCCTGGCGGCGGCCGCCTTCGGCGCGCACGCCGAGCCCGCCAGGGAACTGCACATCGGCTTCCAGAAGTCGGCCAGCCTGTTCGTGCTGCAGAAGGCCCAGGGCACGCTGGAGAAGCGTCTCGCGCCGCAGGGCGTGGCCGTGAAGTGGGTGGAATTCCCCGCCGGGCCGCAGTTGCTCGAGGGCCTGAACGTCGGCGCCATCGACGTGGGCTTCGTCGGCGAGGCGCCGCCGATCTTCGCGCAGGCCGCGGGCGCGCGCTTCGTCTACGTGGGCAACGATCCGGCGGCCCCGCTGGCCGAGGCGCTGGTGGTGCCCAGGGAGTCGCCGTTGAAGTCGGTGGCCGACCTGAAGGGCAAGCGCGTCGCTCTGAACAAGGGCTCCAACGTGCACTACCTGCTCGTGAAGCTGCTGGAGAAGAACGGCCTGAAGTATTCGGACATCACGCCGGTGTTCCTGCCGCCAGCCGACGCGCGCGCCGCGTTCGAGAAGGGCGCCGTCGACGCCTGGGCCATCTGGGATCCGTTCCTGGCCGCCGTGGAGCAGCAGGTCGGCGCGCGCCAGCTCGCCGACGGCACGGGCGTGGTCAACGACTTCAACTACTACCTGGCGCAGACCGACTTCGCGCAGGCCAACCCGGCCGTCATCCGCGAGCTCTTCGCCAACACGCAGGACGCGGCCAGGTTCGTGCAGGCCGACGTGCATCGTGCTGCCGGCGTCATCGCGCCGCTGCAGGGGCTCGATGCCGCCGTCGTCGAGTCCAGCCTGAGGCGCTATCGCTTCGGGGCCGTGCCGCTCACGCCGGCCGTGGCGGCGGAGCAGCAGAAGGTGGCCGACACGTTCTACGAGCTCAAGTTGATCCCGAAGCCCGTGCGCATCGCCGACGCGTTGCCCGGCGCCGCGGGCGCCGCCACCGTCGCAGGCAAGTGACATGGATTTCTCGCTGAATCGACGCCAGGCGCTGGCCCTGGCGGGCGCCGCGGCCGGCGCGGTGGCGCTGCCCGCGCGCGCCGCCGCGGCGGAGCTGCGCATCGGCTACCAGAAGTCGTCCGTCAACCTGATGGTGGTGCGCGAGCGCAAGCTGCTGGACGCGCGCCTGCCGGGCACGCGCCTGAAGTGGGTGGAGTTTCCGGCGGGCCCGCAGATCCTCGAGGCGCTGGCGGTCGACAGCCTCGACTTCGGCTTCACCGGCGACACGCCGCCGGTGTTCGCCCAGGCCGCTGGCAAGGACATCTGGTACGCCGGCCTCGAGCCGCCCAAGCCCACCAGCTCCGCCATCCTGGTGCCGGCCGAATCGCCCATCCACACGCTGGCCGACCTGAAGGGCAAGCGCGTCGGCTTCCAGAAGGGCTCCAGCGCGCACTTCCTCGTGGTGCGCGGCGTGGAGAAGGGCGGCCTGCAGTGGTCGGACATCACGCCCGTCACCCTCACGCCGTCCGACGGCCGCGCCGCGTTCGAGCGCGGCGCGCTCGACGCCTGGGGCATCTGGGATCCGTACTACGCGGCCGCCGAGATCGACGGCCGGGCGCGCGTGCTGTCCACCGGCGTGGGCCTCACCAGCAACAACAGCTACTACCTGGCCTCGCGCGCGCTCACGCGGGACGCCCGCACGCTCAAGGCCCTCTTCGACTCGCTGAGCGAGGCCGACGCCTGGGTCAAGGGCAATCGCACCGAGACCGCGCACTTCCTGTCGGTGGCCAGCGGGCTGCCGCTGTCCACCACGATCCGCTTCATCGAGCGCCGCACCGCGGGGCCGATCACGCGGCTGAAGGACGCCGATATCGCCGACCAGCAGCGCGTGGCCGACACGTTCACGCGCCTCGGCCTCATCCCCAAGCCCATCCGCGTCGCCGACGTGGTGTGGAAAGCGTAGACACCTTTTCGTCCGTCAACGAAAGCCTCCCATGAAGATCCTCTGGTTCATCCCCACCCACGGCGACTCGCGCTACCTCGGCACCTCCCACGGCGCGCGCCAGACCGACCTCGACTACTTCAAGCAGGTGGCCATCGCCGCCGACACCCTCGGCTACGAAGGCGTGCTGCTGCCCACGGGCCGTTCGTGCGAGGACTCGTGGATGGTCGCGGCCAGCCTGGTCGACGTCACCAAGCGCCTGAAGTTCCTCGTCGCGCTGCGTCCCGGCATCATCCAGCCGGTGCAGACGGCGCGCATGGCCGCCACGCTCGACCGCCTGTCCGGCGGCCGCGTGCTGGTGAACCTGGTCACGGGCGGCGATCCGGACGAACTGGCCGGCGACGGCCTGCACCTGAGCCACGAGGAGCGCTATGAGGTCTCCAGCGAGTTCGTCACCATCTGGCGCGAGGTGCTGGAGGCCAGCCACCGCAACGAGGCGATCGACTTCAACGGCAAGCACCTGAAGGTCAAGGGCGCCAAGGTGATCTACCCGCCGGTGACGCAACCCTATCCGCCGCTGTTCTTCGGCGGCTCGTCGGGCCCCGCGCACGACCTCGCGGCGGCGCAATGCGACACCTACCTCACCTGGGGCGAGCCGCCGGCGGCGGTTGCCGAGAAGGTGCGCGACGTGGGCGGCCGGGCCGAGAAACTGGGCCGCAAGCTGGAGTTCGGCATTCGCCTGCACGTGATCGTGCGCGAGTCCGAGGACGAGGCCTGGGCCGCCGCGGGCAAGCTCATCTCGCACCTGGACGACGACATCGTGGCCGCGGCGCAGAAGAAATTCGCGGCGATGGACTCCATCGGCCAGCGCCGCATGGCCGCACTGCACGGCGGAAAGTTCGACAAGACGAACCCGCGCGCGGGCCTCGAGGTGTCGCCCAACCTGTGGGCCGGCGTGGGCCTGGTGCGCGGCGGCGCCGGCACCGCGCTGGTGGGCAGCCCGCAACAGGTGGCCGACCGCATCCAGGAGTACGCCGACATCGGCATGGACTACTTCATCCTCTCGGGCTATCCGCACCTGGAGGAGGCTTATCGCTTCGCCGAGCTCGTGTTCCCGCTGTTGCCGCTGGCCACGCGCGAGAGGCTCACGAAGGGACCGACGTTGACGGGACCGTTCGGCGAGATCGTGGCCAACGACATCCGCCCGAAAGCGTTGGCGCCCACGCTCCCTCCGGTCGCTTCCCGAGAGCTTGAAGGAAATACGCCGTGACTGCACGCCGGCAACTGCACGGCGTTGCCCCCTGGATCGTGCCGCTGCTGGTGATCGCCGGCTGGGAACTCGCGTCGCGCACGGGCTGGCTGTCCTCGCGCATCCTGCCCGAGCCGTTCGCCGTGGCGCAGGCGGCGTGGAACCTGCTGAAGTCGGGCGAGCTGGCGCGCGACGTGGCCATCAGCACCGGCCGCGCCGTGGCCGGCCTGGCCATCGGCGGCGGGCTGGGCCTGGTGCTGGGGCTGCTCACCGGCACCTTCCGCGCGGCCGAGACGCTGCTGGACACCACGCTGCAGATGGTGCGCAACGTGCCGCCGCTGGCGCTGATCCCGCTGGTCATCCTGTGGTTCGGCATCGACGAGTCCGCCAAGCTGTTCCTGGTGGCGATCGGCGTGTTCTTCCCCATCTACCTCAATACGTACCACGGCATCAAGTCGGTGGACGCCGGCCTGGTGGAGATGGCGCGCAGCTACGGGCTGAAGGGCTGGCCGCTGTACCGCGAGGTGATCCTGCCGGGCGCGCTGCCGTCCATCCTCGTGGGCCTGCGCTTCTCGCTGGGCCTCATGTGGGTGCTGCTGATCGTGGCCGAGACCCTCTCCGCGCAGTCGGGCATCGGCTACATGACCATGAACGCCCGCGAGTTCCTGCAGACCGACGTGGTGCTGGTGGGCGTGCTGCTGTATGCGCTGCTGGGCAAGCTGGCCGACCTCGTCGCCCGTGGCCTGGAACGCCGCTTCCTGCGCTGGAATCCCGCGTATGCCGCCCAGCCCGCCTGACCGAACGGAGAACGACCCCATGCAACGCGACTGGACCATCCCGCCTTCCACCGGCCTCGGCGTACGCCTCGACGCGCTGGGCAAGCGCTTCGGCGAGCGCACGGTGCTGCATGACATCACGCTTGACGTGGCGCCCGGCGAGTTCGTCGCCGTCGTCGGCCGCAGCGGCTGCGGCAAGAGCACGCTGCTGCGCCTGCTGGCCGGGCTCGAGACGCCCACGTCGGGCGCGCTGAGCCTGGGCGACGCGGCGCGCGACGACGTGCGCATCATGTTCCAGGAGGCGCGCCTGCTGCCCTGGCGCACGGTGCTGCAGAACGTGCAGCTGGGCCTCGCGGGCCGCGACGCGTCCGCTCGAGCGCGTGGCGCGCTCGCGCAGGTGGGCCTGGCCGATCGCGCCGGCGACTGGCCCGCGGTGTTGTCCGGGGGGCAACGTCAACGGGTGGCGCTGGCCCGCGCGTTGGTCCACCGTCCGCGCCTGCTGCTGCTGGACGAGCCGCTGGGCGCGCTGGACGCGCTCACCCGCATCGAGATGCAACACCTGATCGAGTCGGTATGGCGCGAGCTGCGCTTCACCGCCGTGCTGGTGACGCACGACGTGGCCGAGGCCGTGGCGCTGGCCGACCGCGTGCTGCTGGTGGAGGATGGCCGCGTCACGCTCGACGAGCGTGTGGCCTTGTCGCGGCCGCGCACGCACGGGTCGCCGGCGTTCGCGGAGCTGGAAGGTCGCGTGCTGTCGCGCGTGCTGTCGCGCGTGCTGGACGAGTCGCCGCGAGAGGGCGTGCGCCTGGCCGCCTGAGCGTCTGAACGTCGCCGGCCCCAAGCCCCGTCATCCTGCGCGAAGTCGCAGGATCCACGCCAGGAGGCACGTCGGCTACGCCACCGCCACCACCGGCGGAATGTGCTCCGTCTGCGCCACCTGCACGAACTGCGTGATCTGCGCCGCCTGCGCCACGAAGCTGTGCTGCGTCTCGGCGTGCGTCTCCACGCGGCCGAAGGTCTCGGGCGTCGTGGGATGTTCCATGGACTGCCGCATCGACACCGGCTCGTAGGAGTCGGTGCCCACGTGCAGCTCGTGCGTGCGGAAGTCGACGCGCGGATCCTTCTGCATCACGTGGCCGTCGAGGGCAAGCGACTGCCGCTGGACGGTGGTGGTGCGCTCCACCGGCTGGTATTGCACGGTCTCCTTGGACACCTCCCTGGTCTGGGTGAGCGTGGTGCGATGGTCGTCGCTGTCCTCGCGCCAGATGTTCTCGGCGTTGTCGTCGCGCTCGTCGTCGTGCTTGGTGGAAGTCTGCGCCTGCTCGCCGGCGCTGACGCTGCCGATGCTGCCCACCACCTTGGCGCTGAGCTGGGCGTACTCCGATTGCAAGGCCTGGCGGTCGGCATCGCTCAACGTGCCCGCGGCCGACGCCATCGCGATGCTGCGCAGCATGTCGAGCGCGGCCGGCAGGCTGTTCATCGCCCCGGCCATGGCCACCGTCGACAGGTTGTTCATCGGATCGGGCACCACCATCGCCGCCTGGCGCGTGGCGATCGCCGTGGCGGCGGCGTCGGCCACGTGGGTCTCGTGCTCGTTGGCGATGCGCATCTCGTTGCGGAACGCCGTGCGCGCCGACGCCTCCACCGTCGCCGCCTTGGCGGTGTTGGTGCTGGCGCTGGACAACGGCGTGGGGACGGGCGTGCTGGATGTCAACATGGCGGATCCTGAAGAAAAGCCGGCACGTTTCCCGTCTCTTCCGATGATCGGCCCACGGAAATCCGTGGTAGTCGGGGAGCGCGCTTGTTCGGCTCTTCGGCCGGGCGCCGGGGAACTTGAGGCGAGCAGCGAAATAAACCTGCTTCTCGCCGATCAGCTTACGAGACCACGGCGAAGACGGGCGTGCGGATCGAGGCGCTGCGACCGCTGCACTACTTGTTCGCCACGCAGGGAGCGCTCACGCGTGCGGAGTTCCGCACCATGACCGGTCTCGGCGACCGGGTGGCCACGACGACGTTGTCCGCGCTCATCCACCAGGGCTACCTGGCCACTGACTCGGCCTACGGGCTCGTGCGCTTTGCCGTTCCTCGGCACGCGCTGCGGTTCTATTTCCCGGCGTTGTGGCCGGAGGCCGAGAAGGACGCGGCGCTCGTCGAAGGCGCCCGCCACGGGGATGCACCGGTGCCGCACCGCGCGAAGCGTCGCTCGTAGCGTCGCGGCTTCGACTCGACAAGCATGCGCGTCAGCCTCCCCCGCGGCGAGCAGCGTATTCAATGGCTTCGGCCCGCGCGACAAACTGCATGACCCCTCGAACGCCTTCGGGCGTCAAGAGGAGGTGGTCGGCGAGCGCGAGCTCCGGTATCGGCATGCCGTCCTGTCGTTCTTCGAGATAGCGTTTCAGCTCCGCTACCGCAAGAGCAAGCTGTCTGGGCTGGACGGGAGCGGTCCGTCCTGTGGAGAACAAATTGTCCCATCGACAAACGATCGCACAGGCTTCGCCGATATCCATGTGGCCTCCTCTTGGTGCGCAAACTGTGCCATGAACGGGGGGTCACGGCGATTGGTGCGAATCCGGACGCTACGACGCCGCCGCAGATCGGCCCATCGGCGCGGTTCGATGGATATGGCTTTTACTTCGTTGGCTTCACACATCCAGCGTCTTACGCTGGCAGCCATGAACTCGCTCCACACCCCCTTCGACGGCAGTGCCCGCGCCGCGTCGCGTCCCCGCCTCGTGATCGTGCCGGGCCTGCATGGCAGCGGTGCCGGGCACTGGCAGACCTGGCTGCATGGCCAGGTGGCCGGGGCGGTGCGGGTGGAGCAGGACGACTGGGGCGACCCCGACCTCGAGCGCTGGAGCGCCCGCGTGGCCGACACCGTGGCGGCGCTGGGCCCGGGCCCGCACGTGATCGTCGCCCACAGCTTCGGCTGCCTCGCCACCGTGCGCGCCACGCTGGGCCGCCCTTGGCTGGACGTGGCGCAGCTGCTGCTGGTGGCGCCCGCGGAGCCCGACCGCTTCGGCGTGGCGCATGCGCTGCCGCAGGCCCGGCTG
>JBBQYL010000239.1:0-7153 GCA_038208735.1 Burkholderiales bacterium | reverse complement strand
CGAGGGAATTTTCTTTTTGCAAATCATCTCTTGTCCTTGTTCGTTTCCGATGAGTGACAAGAAGATGACGTTTTGGTCAAGCAAGTCCCACGCAGTGCTTGCCCTAGTTGAGGCTTTTTTACTGCCAACCGTCGTGGCTATTCTTACAGGAGAGGTTCTTCCAAGGAAGCCCCGACGCGGGCAATGTCAGGCCTGGCAGCGACGGTGTGAACGTTCGGTGTCCGCTCGGGCGCTTTGGCGGCGCACGAAACGCGTCGTCAGGCCGCCATCCGGCGTTCGCTGTCCAGGCGACGTTCGACCCGCTGCAGTGCGAGCGACGCGATATCCAGCGCCTGGGCCTCGTCGTCGAACAGGCGGTGTCGGCGAATCGCGCGGGCCACCGTCTCTCGAACCTCGGCAGCCACGGTGAACACGGCGGGCGAGCTGTCCGATCTCGATGACGCGAGCGCATGCGGAAATGCGCACGCCATGGCGAACTTGGCGCATTCGGCGTTCTCGGTGTCCTCTACGTCGAGTGCGGCCATGCGCGAGATGCGCTGAACGCCGCGCTTCCTGAGGCCGTCAAGCATCCCCGGCAGCGAGTGCACGCCCACGCAGGCCGCCAAAGGCTCGCACTCGCCGTCCGCGAGCCAGCCAAATACCCAGAAGAGGGGATGCATTCGTCTTTGCCCCGCATCGCGCAACCGGACGAGCGTGACCTGGACGATCGCCACGGCGTAGCTGCGGCAAAGCGGTCGGCTCGAAACCGAAGTTAGTTCGCGCTCAGCATCAATCATGGTGCACATCCTCCGTGGGCTCCGGTGGCGTCGCGTTGCATGAGCGGTCGCTGCGGAGAAAGCAAATCAAATAAAGCAAAACTTGATTCTATTATCAAGTTCAACTTTATCCATGCGCGGGCGCGCTGGCTAGCGTTCACGGATGACGGTAAATGACGATTTCAGCAGGCGCCTGCGCGCTGCCATGCAGGCAGCGGGATTGAAGCCGAGCGGCACCGTACTTGAGCAAGCGTTCAACCGCCAATGGCGCGATGCGCCAGTCAGCAAGCAGACGGCCAGCAACTGGATCAACGGCAAGTACTTTCCCACGCATGACAAGCTGCGGGTGATCGCACGGGTGCTAAAGACGGATCCGCACGCGCTGTTGTACGGGCCGCGTGAGTCGATGCGCGCCGAAGAGCGCAGCGGCCCTTGGGATGAATGCTCCACGCCTGCGGATCGCCAGGCCATCGACACCTTCCTGAATCTGCCCGGGCCCCAGCGGCTCATCGTTCGCGATGTGATCAACGGGTTCGCGGCGGCGAACGGCGCCGCGCGGTCAGACGGGGCGTAGGGACTGTCGGGGGCTCCGACCTCGGGGCGGAGGATCCTGACAGCACCGTCCTATCGGCCGTCGCACGAACACCCTGAGCCCTATCTGCGTGAACATGTTCACGCTCGTCGATCACGCGAAAGGCTCATGGGGCGAGACCCTCTGGACGCCTGTAACCGCTTGTCAATAGAGTGCGTTCAGGCCCACATTTCGGGGCTCACGACAAACACGCCGGGCGCTCCGGCAGGAGTGGAACCATGAACACGATCCAAGGGCTTCTCGCCGCGGCGACGGCGACGTTCGCGCTGGCCAGCACCTCCGTGCACGCCGCCACGGTGTGGGACTTCAGCTTCAGTGACGTCGCCAACGGCCATACCGTCACGGGTACCGGCTCGTTCACGACGACCGGCGACGGCAGCACGCCCTCGGACGTCACCGCCATCACAGGCACATACTCCGATGGCACCACCACGGGCGCCCTGACGCTCATTCCCGTGACGACCCCGGGCGGCGTGCAGAACACGAGCGCGGACGGGCACTACTGGTACGACAACGTCTACGGCGGCACGCCTGGCCTGGACACGAATGGCATCCTGTTCGACGCTGGCTCCCAAGAGGTCAACCTGTACTACCAGAACGGCACGTTCAACATCGTGACCATTTACAACAACGGCGCCTCCTTTGACATCACCCCGGTGAACTTCACCGCGGCGGCCGTGCCGGAGCCGGCGTCGATCGCGATGCTGCTGGCAGGCCTTGGGGCGCTCGGGTTTGCGTCGCGTCGCAAGACGCAGCGCTGAGCACTGCGGGCAGGACGCCCGCCTTTCGAATCCAAGCCCCGCTCCGCGGGGCTTTGCCGTTCAGGGGCCGCCAGCCATGGTCGCGTTGCATTCGCGCGCGCCGCTTGGCAACGTCTGTAACGCTTCCTGTCGACGGGCAAGAACCAGCTTGTGCGCTGCTGCCAGCCGGTCGAGAATTCCCTCGGGGTCACCGATTGCAGGCAACCCGACTCGTACCGAGGAAAAAACGATGAGACAAGCTCGATTGCTCGCGGCCGCAGCGTTGCTGTGCGCCGCCGCTGGTGCCCGTGCCGAACACTTTCAATACAGCGTGAACCTGACGGGCATGTATTCCGACGGCGGCGCCGAGGGGTGCTCGGCGCCTGCGTTTGACGAGCCGGCCTGCCCACGCAAGGGCTCCCAGACTGCGACCTTCAGCTTCGACACGCCGGGAACCTCGGATGGGCCCTGGTTGATCGCCGGCGATTCAGGCGATATCCTGGATTTTCGTATCAATCTCGGCGCACTGGCGAACGGCTCGCTGTACGGCGGGATCAACGTGAACGGTGGCGTCCTCAACGGCTTCGTACAGACCTTCGATGGTCTCGAAACGTTCACGTTCGACGAGGCCACACGGATGGCCGCCTGGGACTACGACTATCTCGACCACAACCCGTGGGGACACTTTGTCGGCACACTCAGCGCGGTGCCCGAGCCTGAAACGGGTGCCAGCCTGCTTGCCGGCATGGTCGCGATGCTCGCCGTTTCGCGGCTGCGCAAAGCTCAGCCGCGGCCCCAGGCCTCGAAGTCCGGATTCTCGAAGCCCGGCTTGGCGTAGGCGAGCAACTCGCCAGAGGTCGTCTTCACCGCCCCGCCCGCCGCGCGCAGCACCGCGTCGCCGGCGGCGGTGTCCCACTCCATCGTGCGTCCGAAGCGGGGATAGACATCCGCCGCCCCCTCGGCCACCAGGCACAGCTTCAACGACGAGCCCACCGTCCGATGCGCGGCGATGCGGCGGCCGGCGAGCATCGCCGTCACGGCCGCGCCGTCGCCGTGATGCCGGCTGCCGACCACCGTCAGGCCCTCGGAGGGCACCGTTCGCACGGTGATCGGCCGGCGGCGCTCGTGATCCTCCACCCATGCGCCGAGGCCGAGGGCGCCGCCGAACAGGCGCCCAAGCGCGGGCGCCAGCACCAGCCCTAGCACCGGCACGCCGTGTTCGATGAGCGCGATGTTGACGGTGAACTCGCCGTTGCGGCTGATGAATTCCTTGGTGCCGTCGATCGGATCGACTAGCCAGAAGCGATTGCTCACATCCGGAATATTGCCCGCCGAGGCGGCTTCCTCGCCGACGATCGGAATGTCGGGCGTCAGGCGGCGCAGGCCTTCGAAGATCACCCTCTCGGCGCACTGGTCGGCCACGGTCACCGGCGATTGGTCGCCCTTGATCTGCACCTGGAAGTCGGTTGCGTAGACGCGCATCACCAGCAAGCCCGCCTCGCGAATGAGCGGCGTCGCGGCGTCGAGCAGCAATTGGAGAGGCAAGGCGCCAGCGGTCATGATGCTCATAAAGGGTATGCGGATTACGCTCGATTATGACAAAATCGCGCCACTAAATGTTTTAGTGTCTCGACTTTCATGCCCGCGCTCACCGCCAACCTCTCGCAGCTCAACGCCCAGCGCCGACGCGCGGTGCAGCTGCGCGTGGACGGACGCAGCCTGACCCAGGTTCGCACCGAGACGGGCCTGAGCGTGCCCACCATCATCAGCGCCTTCAGGGCCTTCACCGAAGGCGGCTGGCATGCGGTCGACGTGGGCGCACGCGGCCGGCCGCAGGGCGTGGGTCGCGCGCTGACGATCGAGCAGGAGCGCGAGCTGGCCTTGCTGGCGCTGTACGGCCCGCCGGAATCGGCGGCCCTGGCCGGCGAGCTCTGGTCGGCCGATGCCGTGACGGCGTGCGCGTTGCAGCGCTTCCGCATCGAGCTTCATCCGCGCGCCGTGGCGCGCTGCCTGGCGCGCTGGGGGCTGACCCTGGTGGCGTTGCGCGATGCGGCCCAGCGCTCGCCAGCCAGCCTGCAATGGCTGGCGGCACGGCAGCGCACCCCCGGCGCCCCGCGCACCTGGTGGTGCGGCGGACTGCCCGCCCCCGCGGCGTCCGCGGCGGGCTCGTCGCGTGGCCTGCTGGTGGCCGTCGACGCGCGCGGGCAGATCGCCTGGCTGCCCGTCTCGTCCTTGAGCCTGCAGGACGCCTACGTCGACTTCCTGGCGCGCTTGCAGGCCCTCGCCGCCGCGCCGGTCAGCGCCTGGCTGCACGGTGTCGACCTGCGCCGCGCCACGCAGCTGAACGACTGGATCGCGGCGCAGCCGCGGCTGCAGGTGCTGCCCTGCCCCATCGCGCTGGCGCGCCGCGCGCCGCCGGCCGAAGAGATCATCCGGCTGGAGCCCCCCGCGCTCGCCACCGACCCCTTTCCCGCAACGCTCGCCGCCCCTGCCCTGGCCTCGCCGCCCGCAGCCGCGCGCCCCTTCATCACCCCAAGAACGTCGACAACGGACGATCCCATGAACCTCACCCACCTCCAGCGCCTGGAAGCCGAGAGCATCCACATCATGCGCGAGGTCCTCGCCGAAACCGACAACCCCGTCATGCTCTATTCGATCGGGAAGGACTCGGCCGTGATGCTGCACCTGGCCCGCAAGGCGTTCTTCCCGTCGCCGCCGCCGTTTCCGCTGCTGCACGTGGACACCACTTGGAAATTCCGCGCGATGTACGAGATGCGCGAGCGCATGGCCAAGGAGGCCGGCATGGACCTGCTCGTGTATCAGAACCCCGAGGCGGCCGAGCTGGGCATCAACCCGTTCACGCACGGTTCGTCCATCCACACCGACATGTGGAAGACGCAGGGCCTGAAGCAGGCACTCGACAAGTACAACTTCGACGCGGCGTTCGGCGGCGCGCGCCGCGACGAGGAGAAGTCGCGCGCGAAGGAGCGCATCTTCTCGTTCCGCTCGGCGCAGCACCGCTGGGATCCGAAGAACCAGCGTCCCGAGCTCTGGCGCCTGTACAACGGCCGCAAGCAGAAGGGCGAGTCGATCCGCGTGTTCCCGATCTCCAACTGGACCGAGCTGGACATCTGGCAGTACATCCACCTGGAGAACATCCCCATCGTGCCGCTGTACTTCGCGGCCGAGCGTCCCGTGGTCAACCGCGACGGCATGCTGATCATGGTGGACGACGACCGCATGCCGCTGAAGGCCGGCGAGGTGCCGATGATGAAGAGCGTGCGCTTCCGTACCCTCGGTTGCTATCCGCTGTCGGGTGCGGTCGAATCCACGGCGTCGACGTTGACCGACGTGATCCAGGAAATGCTGTTGACGAAGACGTCGGAACGCCAGGGTCGCATGATCGACCACGACTCCGCCGCCTCGATGGAAAAGAAGAAGCAGGAAGGATATTTCTGATGGCCCACACCTCCGACCTCATCTCGACCGACATCGAGAAGTACCTGAAGCAGCACGAGAAGAAAAGCCTGCTGCGCTTCATCACCTGCGGCTCGGTTGACGACGGCAAGTCCACCGTCATCGGGCGCCTGCTCTATGAGTCGAAGATGCTGTTCGAGGACCAGCTCGCGGCCATCGAGAGCGACTCGAAGAAGTGGGGCACTCAGGGCGGCGACATCGACTTCGCGTTGCTCGTCGACGGCCTGGCGGCCGAGCGCGAGCAGGGCATCACCATCGACGTGGCCTACCGGTTCTTCTCCACCGACCGCCGCAAGTTCATCGTGGCCGATACCCCGGGCCACGAGCAGTACACGCGCAACATGATCACCGGCGCGTCCACCGCCGACGTGGCCGTGATCCTGATCGACGCGCGCAAGGGCGTGCTCACGCAGACGCGCCGCCACAGCTACCTGGTGAGCCTCATCGGCATCCGCAAGGTGGTGCTGGCCATCAACAAGATGGACCTGGTGGACTACTCGCAGAAGACCTTCGACAGGATCAACGAGGAGTACCGCGCGTTCGCCGCGCAGATCGGGCTGACCGACATCACCTCGATCCCGCTATCGGGCCTCAAGGGCGACAACATGCTCGTGGCCAGCGACAAGACGCCCTGGTACCACGGCCCCACGCTGATGGGCTTTCTCGAGACCTGCGAGGTGGACGAGACACGCCTGCAGAAGGAGCCCTTCCGCATGCCGGTGCAGTGGGTCAACCGCCCCAACCTCGACTTCCGAGGCTTCGCCGGCGTCATCACCAGCGGCTCGATCAAGCCGGGCGATCGCATCATCGCCCAGCCTTCGGGCAAGGAAAGCAAGGTCGCGCGCATCGTCACGATGGCCGGCGACCTGCCGCTGGCCGTGGCCGGGCAGTCGATCACGCTGACGCTGGAAGACGAGATCGACATCTCGCGCGGCGACGTGCTGTCGTTGGCCGACACGCCCGCCGAAGTGGCCGACCAGTTCGAGGCCTCGCTCGTGTGGATGACCGACGAGCCGATGCTGCCGGGCCGTCCCTACCTGATGAAGATCGGCACGCAGACCGTCACGGCGTCCATCACGGAGCCGAAGTACAAGATCAACGTCAACACGATGGAGCACCTGGCCGCCAAGCAGTTGGGCGTCAACGAGATCGGCGTCGTCAACATCGCGCTCGATCGCCAGATCGCGTTCGACGCCTACAAGGCCAACCGCGACACCGGCGGCTTCATCCTGATCAACCGGATGACCAACAACACGGTTGGCGCCGGCATGATCAACTTCGCGCTGCGCCGCTCGCACAACCTGCGCCCGCAGCCCGTCGACGTCGACAAGGCCCTGCGCTCCGAACTGAAGCGCCAGCGTCCCGCGGTGCTTTGGTTCACCGGCCTTTCAGGCGCCGGCAAGTCCACCATCGCCAACCTGGTGGAGAAGAAGCTGGCGGCGCTGGGCCGCCACACCTACCTGCTGGACGGCGACAACGTGCGCCACGGCCTCAACAAGGACCTGGGCTTCACCGAGGCCGACCGCGTGGAGAACATTCGCCGCGTGGCCGAAGTGGCCCGCCTGATGGTGGACGCCGGGCTCATCGTG
>JBBQYL010000238.1:0-7226 GCA_038208735.1 Burkholderiales bacterium | reverse complement strand
CCGCCGAGCAGTTCCGGGATCACGTACTCGCCGACGCACGGGATGAACACCAGCATCGAGCCCGCGATGATCCCGGCCTTGGACAGCGGCACCGTGACGCGCCAGAACGCCACCCAGGGCGTGGCGCCCAGGTCGGACGCGGCCTCGAGCAGCCGCAGGTCCATCTTCGACAGGTTGGCGTACAGCGGCAGGATCATGAACGGCACGTACGTGTACGTCATGCCGATCACCAGCGAGAACGTGGTGTGCATCAGCTGGCCGGGCGTCTCGATGGCACCGATCCAAAGGAGCGGCGTATCGAGATGAAGCGCCAGGATGAGTCGCCACACCCAGCCGCCCTCGTCGAGCAGGCCCTTCCAGGCGTACACGCGCAGCAGGAACGACGTCCAGAACGGCAGCATCACCAGCATCAGCAGCGTGGGCTGCAGCGACGCCTTGGCGCGCGCCATGAAGTAGGCGAACGGATAGCCGATCAGCAGGCAGAAGAACGTGGTGACGAAGGCGTACTTCACGCTCACCCAGTACGAGTGCCAGTACAGGTTGTCGTCCAGCAGGCGCGCGTAGTTCGAGTACTTCATCGTCAGCTTGACCGCGCCATCGGCAATGCTGGTGATGTCCTCGACGCGGATCACGCCCATCTCGGAGATGGAGTAGTTGGCGACGATCAGGAACGGCGCGAGGAAGAACAGCAGCAGCCAGAAGTAGGGCACGCCGATGACCGCGCTGCGGCCGCGCCACCACCCGGGGTGCCAGCGCTTCTTGGTGTTGGAAGCATCCATGGACGGCCTTTGTTATTGCGTGAGGACGACGTGGGCCTGGTTCGACCAGGTGGCCCAGACGATGTCGCCCCACGTGAACGCGCTGTCGCTGTGGCGTTCGGTGTTGGCCATGCTCACCCCCAGCACCTGGCCGCTGGCGAGCTTGACGCGGTACACGGTGGACGCGCCGAAGTACGACAGCTCCTCCACCTTGCCCGCCACGCAGTTGTACGGATCCTCGGGCTTGTCGCGCTGCAGCGTGATCTTCTCGGGACGCAGCGCCACGGTGACGGGCATGCCCAGCGTGCCGGTGATGCCGTGGCCCACGTAGTGGCGGCAGTCCGCGCAATCGATGACCACGTGGTCGGGCTCGTCCACCGTGACGGAGCCGTCCATCAGGTTGACGTTGCCGATGAAGTCGGCCACGAAGCGGGTGGCGGGGGTTTCGTAGATCTCGGACGGCGAGCCCACCTGCAGGAAGCGGCCCTCGCTCATGACCGCGATGCGCGATGCCATGGTCATGGCCTCTTCCTGGTCGTGGGTGACCATCACGCAGGTGACGCCCACCTGCTCGATGATGTTGACCAGCTCGATCTGGGTCTCCTCGCGCAGCTTCTTGTCGAGGGCGCCCAGGGGCTCGTCGAGCAGCAGCATCTCGGGCTGCTTGGCCAGGCTGCGCGCCAGCGCCACGCGCTGCTGCTGGCCGCCGGACAGCTGGTGGGGCTTGCGCTTGCCGAACTTGCCCAGTTGCACCAGCTTGAGCATGGCCTCGACACGCTCGGCCACCTTGTCCCGGGACCAGTTGTCGCGGCGCAGGCCGAACGCGATGTTGTCCCACACGGTGAGGTGGGGGAACAGCGCGTACGACTGGAACATCATGTTCAGCGGCCGCTCGTACGGCGGCAGGCCGGCCAGGTCCTGGCCGTTGAGGATGATGCGCCCCGACGTGGGCGTCTCGAAGCCGGCCAGCATGCGCAGCAGCGTCGTCTTGCCGCAGCCCGACGAGCCGAGCAGGGCGAAGATCTCGCCCTTGGCGATGTCGAGGTCGACGTGGTTGACGGCCTTGTAGCCGCCGAAGTCCTTCACCACGTCCTGGATCTGCAGGAACTTCGTATTGTCAGCGCTGATGCTCATGGGTCGGCTCGCCTCAGATGCCCGTCTTGAACGACGTGTAGGTTCGGTTCTGCAGGCGGCGGATCTCGTTGTTCAGGGCGTCGGCGGTGCCGGACATCTTGGCGAGATCGTCGGCCGACAGGAACACCGTCGGGTTGTTGGCGACCGCGGGATCGATGAACTTCTTCGATTCCTTGTTCGGGTTCGCGTAGAACACCTTGTTGGTGAGGCCGGCGTCGACTTCGGGGCGCAGGATGTAGTTGATCCACTTGAGCGCGTTCTGCGGGTGCGGCGCGTCCTTGGGAATGGCCATCACGTCGAAGAACAGCAGGCCGCCGTTCTTGGGCAGCAGGGCCTCGATCTTCTGGCCCGTCTTGTTGTCGATGGCGCGCTGGCGCGCGATGTTGATGTCACCCGACCAGCCGAGCGCCAGGCACACCGAACCGTCGGCCATGTCGTTGATGTAGCCCGACGAGCTGAACAGCGTGACGTACGGGCGCACGGCCTTGAGCATCGTCAGCGCCTGCTGGTAGTCGGCCGAGTTGGTGGTGACGCGCGGCTTGCCGGCGTAGTGCAGGGCGGCCGGGATGATCTCGTCGCCGGAGTCGAGGAACGACACGCCGCACGACTTCAGCTTGGACATGTACTCGGGCTTGAAGACCAGGTCCCACACGTTGTCGGGCAGCGGCGCGCCGCCGAGCGCGGCCTTGACCTTGTCGACGTTGATGCCGACGGTGGTGTAGCCCCACAGCCAGTCCACCACGTAGGTATTGCCCGGATCGATCTTGGCGAGCTGGGCGGCGATGGCCGGATCGACGTTCTTCAGGTTGGGCAGCTTGGACTTGTCCAGCTTCATGAACAGGTCGCCCTGGATCTGCATGCGCGCCCAGTTCGACGACGGCACCACCACGTCGTAGCCCGTCTTGCCGGCCACCAGCTTGGCGTGCAGGATCTCGTTGGAGTCGAAGTTGTCGTAGCGGACCTTGATGCCCGTTTCCTTCTCGAAATTCCTGATCGTGTCGTCGGCGATGTAGTCCGACCAGTTGTAGATGTTGAGGATCTTCTCTTCCTCTTGTGCGTGCGCCACGCCCGCGATGAGAGTCAGGGCGAAGGCGCCTGCAATGCGGGCCAGGACATGGAACGGGGACTTCATCGAAAGACCTCCAACGGGAATGGGTGGGTTGAATCGGAAAGTGGAACGGCTTCTTCAGGACTGCAGGTCGATCGCGCGGACGGCGCGCACGGCGAATTTTCTCAGAACCAACCGCGCGCCTTGACGTCGGCCAGCGTGAGGTCGAGACACTTGCGAGCCTTGCCGACGAGTTCGTCGATCTCTGCCCGCGTGATCACCAGCGGCGGGGCGATGATCATCCGGTCGCCCACCGCGCGCATCACGAGTCCGTTGGCGAAGCAGTGGGCGCGGCAGATCATGCCGACACCGTGATCCGGGTCGAACGGGGTCGCGTTCGACTTGTCCTTGACCATCTGCACCGCACCCATCAGGCCGCAGGTCTGAGTGTGGCCCACGAGCGGATGGTTGCGCAATTCCTCGAAACGACTCGCAAGATACGGGCCGACATCGTCGCGAACGTGCTCCACGAGCTTCAATCGTTGGATGAGCCTGATGTTGGCCACGGCCACCGCGCACGCCACCGGGTGGCCCGAGTAGGTGTAGCCGTGGTTGAAGTCGCCGCCTTGCTCGATCAGCACCCTGGCCACGCGCTCGCCCACCATCACGCCGCCCAGCGGAACGTAGCCCGAGGTGACGCCCTTGGCGAACGTGATGAGGTCGGGCTTGATGCCGAAGGTCTGGCAGCCGAACCAGTTGCCCGTGCGGCCGAAGCCGCAGATCACCTCGTCGCTGATCAGCAGGATGTCGTACTTCGTGCAGATGCGCTGGATCTCGGGCCAGTAGGTGGACGGCGGCACGATGACGCCGCCGGCGCCTTGCACCGGCTCGCCGATGAATGCGGCCACCTTGTGGGCGCCGACCTCGAGGATCTTGGCCTCGAGCGTCTGCGCGGCCTTCAGGCCGAACGCCTCCGGCGTCATGTCGCGCCCCAACTCGTACCAGTGCGGCTGTTCGACGTGCACGATGTTGGGGATCGGCAGCCCGCCCTGTGCATGCATGCCCGACATGCCCGACAGCGATGCGCCGGCCATGGTCGAGCCGTGGTATCCGTTGTTGCGGCCGATGATGACCTGGCGCTCAGGTTGTCCGATCAAGTCCCAATAGCGACGCACCATGCGCACGTTGGTGTCGTTGCTCTCCGAGCCCGAGCTCGAGAAGAAGAAGTGCTGGAATCCTTGGGGCGCGATCTCGGCCAGGAGCTCGCCGAGCTCGATGGCCGGCGGCGTGGCCGTGTTGAAGAACGCGTTGTAGAACGGCAGCTTCGTCATCTGTGCCGTGGCCGCGGCGATGAGCTCCTGCTGGCCGTAGCCCACGTTCACGCACCACAGTCCCGACATCGCGTCGAGGATCTTGTTGCCGTCCGTGTCCCAGACGTAGATGCCTTCGGCGCGCTCGACGACGCGCGCGCCCTTGGCGGCCAGGGCCTGGTGGTCGGTGAACGGATGCAGGAAGTGCTTCGAGTCGGCTTCCTGCCATTCTTTCGTGGTGCGGGTCATGGGTAGGTCCTTGTGAGGGTGGATTCCGCGACTTCGCGCGGAATGACGGCGTGGTCTGTCGTCCTGCGCGCAGCCGCAGGATCCACGCGTCAATCAATCAAACGTGCAGCAGCAGATGCTCGCGTTCCCACGGCGAGATCACCTTCATGAACTCGGCGTGCTCGATCTCCTTGACTTCGGTGTCGACGGTGATGAACTCCTTGCCCAGCACCTCGTGCAGGTCGGCCTCGTCGCGCAGCAACTGGAGCGCCTCGCCGAGCGAGCGCGGCAGCGCGTAGTCGCCCAGGTAGGCGTCGCCCTTGCATTCGGCCGACGGCGCGATCTTGTTCTTGATGCCCAGGTAGCCGCAGGCCAGCGTGGCGGCCAGCGCGCAGTACGGGTTCGCGTCGGCGCCGATCACGCGGTTCTCGATGCGGCGCGCCTGCGGCGTGGCGATGGGCGAGCGGATGCCCACGGTGCGGTTGTCGGTGCCCCACTGGATGTTGATCGGCGCCGCGGTGTGGCGGGCCAGGCGGCGGTACGAGTTGACGTACGGCGCGAACAGCGCCATGGCGGCCGGGATGTAGCGCTGCAGGCCGCCGATGTACCAGAAGAATTCCTGCGTGGGCGAGCCGTCCTCGTTGGAGAAGATGTTCTTGCCGGTGACGGTGTTGACCACGCTCTGGTGCACGTGCATGGCGCTGCCCGGCTCGCCGGCGATCGGCTTGGCCATGAAGGTGGCGTACATGTCGTGGCGCAGCGCGGCCTCGCGCACCGTGCGCTTGAAGAAGAACACCTCGTCGGCGAGGCCGAGGGGAGCGTCGTGGAATAAGTTGTTCTCCTTCTGGCCGGCGCCGATCTCTTGGATCAGCGTGTAGACATTGAGCTCCATCTTCGAGCAGTAGTCGTACACGTCCTCGAACAGCGGATCGAACTCGTTGACGGCGTCGATGGAGTAGGCCTGGCGCGATGTCTCCGAACGGCCGCTGCGGCCGATCGGCGGCTTCAGGGGCATGTCGGGATCGGTGTTGCGCGCCACCAGGTAGAACTCGAGCTCGGGCGCCACGATGGGGCTCCAGCCCTTGGCCGAGTACAGGTCGATCACCTTGCGCAGCACCGAGCGCGGCGCGAACGGAATGAGCTGGCCGTCGGAGTCGTAGCAGTCGTGCAGCACCTGCGCGGTGGGGTCCGTGGCCCAGGGCACGATGCGCACCGTGGTGGGATCGGGCCGCAGGTGCATGTCGCGGTCGGTGGGGCTGATGACGTCGTAGTACGGGCCTTCGGGCGGGAACTCGCCCGTCACGCCCATGGCCACGATGGCCTCGGGCAGGCGCATGCCGCGGTCTTCGGTGAACTTCTCGCGCGGCAGGATCTTGCCGCGGGCCACGCCGGTCAGGTCGGGCACGAGGCATTCGATCTCGGTGACGCGGTTCTCGTTGAGCCACTGTTCGAGGTCGGCGAAGTTGGCGAGGTTTCTGTTGATGGTCATTGGTTTCTTTCGTGGATCCGTGTTCTTGACGGGCCGTTGCATCAGTTGCATCCGGTGCATCGGCGCGCGTCTTCCTTGGGCGCTTCGTGAGGGCGACGGCCGGGCCGTCGCGGGTCACGGGTGCGGGCCGCGCAATCCTTCCTTCCACTGCCGGCACGCCTCGCCGAAGGCGGTGAGCATGCGCATCGAGACATCGTTGCCGGCGGCCTGCCACTCGGGATGCCACTGGACGCAGAGGTTGAACCCCCTGGCGTCGACGGCTGAGAAGGCCTCGACGACCCCGTCGGGCGCGCGCGCTTCCACGCGCAGGCCGTCGGCCAGCCGGTTGACGGCCTGGCCGTGCAGGGAGTTGACGTCGAATTCCTGCAGGCCCAGCACGCGCTCGAGCACGCCGCCGGGCTCGACGAACACCGCGTGCGCGGGGCCGTACTGCGCGTCCAGCGACTGGCCGTCGGGCGCGCGGTGGTCGTGCTTGCCGTCGACCGCGTGCACCGCCTGGTGCAGCGATCCGCCGAGCGCCACGTTGGTCTCCTGCGTGCCGCGGCACACGGTGAACAGCGGCAGGCCGGTGGCCAGCGCGTGGCGGATCAGCGGCAGCGTCCAGGCGTCGCGCGCGGGGTCGAGCGGCAGCGACAGGTCGAGCACGTCCTCGTCGAAGTGCGACGGATGGACGTTGCTGGGCGAGCCCGTGAGGAACACGCCGTCGGCGATGGCCAGCAGGGCCTGCAGCTCGACCTCGTCGGCGTTGGGAATGACCAGCGGCAGGCAGCCGGCCAGGCGCACGGCGTCGGCGTACTTCTTGCCGGCGATGTGGTACGCATGGTCGCCCAGCATCTTGTTGCAGGCGGGCACCAGCACCAGCGGCAGGCGCGCGGCCGAACCGGTGCCGGCGGGCACGTTGGGGGCGGCGTTCACCGGGGTGAAAGGCGTGTTCACAGCAGGTCCTTCAGGCGATACCAGGCCATGCCCAGCACCAGCGCCGGCGTGCGCAGCAACGAGCCGCCCGGAAAGGCGCGGTGCTTCAATCGCGCGAAGAGGTCGAAGCGGCTCGCGTCGGTGGTCATGGCCTCGGCCACCACGCGCCCGGCCAGGCCGGTGAGCGCGAGGCCGTGGCCGGAGAAGCCCTGGAGGTAGTACACGTTGGCGCCGACACGGCCGAAGTCGGGCGCGCGGTTCATCGTGATGTCCACGAAGCCGCCCCAGGCGTACTGGATCCAGGCGTCGGCCAGTTGCGGGAACGTGTCGACCATGCGGCGACG
>JBBQYL010000237.1:0-7320 GCA_038208735.1 Burkholderiales bacterium | reverse complement strand
TGCATCTTGCAGCCGCCGCAGGCGCCCGCGTGCAGGCCGAAGTGCGGGCAGCGCGGCATGACCCGCTGCGAGCTCTCGCGCCGCGTGGCCACCAGGTCGGCCTTCTCCCACTGCTTCTTGCGCTTGACGACCTTGACGCGCGCCTCCTCGCCCGGCAGCGCGCCGTCGATGAACACGACGATGCCTTCGCTGTTGTGCGCGATGCCCTGCGCGTCGAGGTCGATGCCGGTGACCTTCAGCCACTCGGTGTCGGAGACCCCCGGCGCGGGGCCCGCGTTGCGTTCCCGCCGTTGACGGCCGCGGCGTCCGCCGCCGCTCTTCTGTTGTTCAGTACTCATGCCGCGATTATCGGTGGACGATAGAGAAGGCTCGCGGCGACCTGGCTGGATGCTATTGGCGTCATTGCGTTCTTGGCGACGGGTCGTGGCGTCGAGGTTCTCAGGCCACTGCCCTGTCAGGCGAAGGCGGTGGGAATGATAAAAACCTGCCTGAAGCTGCGTGAGCGTTCAGGCTGCCGTGCCGCTGTGACCGGCCGAAGGCCTGCTGCCGTAAAGTCGGCTCAATGACACGAGCTTATTCTGGGGCCATGCCGAACTCGCTTACCGACGATCAGATCACCGCGCTTCGACTGGTCCGTGGCGATCGTTTGCCTCCCTGCCCCTTCCGCAGGCCGCAGGCTCGCATCCAGGATCGAAGCCTGTTGCTCGCGCTGGCTCTGATTGCACCAGTGGGTCGGGGCAGGTTTGAGTTGACGGAGCGTGGCGTGCGTTACCTGGCAAGCGTCGATGAAGCGGCTTTCGCGGAGAGCCTGGGATCGCAAACGGCAGTGCAGATGCGGTCGATGGGTTGAGTGGGTCGGAAAACGCCGGCACACAAAAACTCCAATCGGCCAGACAAGTCCTTGTCCGACGGCATCACGCCGCTATTGGCGTCAGCATGGATCCGGCCCTGTTCAAACAGAGAATCCTTGAGCTAGCGATCTACCCAGAACAACGCGTCGGCGATCGGCAAACGTTCAATAGGCCACCCCCGGGCAATTTATGCTGACGCCTGTGCATTGTGGTTCGAGCATCTCCTTTACCGATTGAGGATCCATCGTTACCGCTTTTCGACAAACCGATTCCGCCAGCAAGGAACTCGAACTCGACCTGCGCCTCGTGCTCCCAGGCTAAGACGACCTCAACGAGATCGTCACGAGACAGGGCACGCTTATTGCGTAACAGACACATCGGAGACAAAACCAGCAACATCGGCGCGGCCAGCGTTCAAGTTGCGGTATCGACAGACGCGCCGTTCACGGTTCATTTGCGCAGGTGCCACTTCCCTTTTTTTTCAGGCACACCCGCTCCGTCCCTATCGTCGGGACTCCTCGATGCGACCCGCTCGCGTCGAAATGAACAAGCAAGGCGCCTACTGCCATGACCCACGTCTCATATCCTCTACGTTCACCGCGGGGCTTGATCGCCGCGCTTGCGACCTTGCTGCTGGCCGCCTGCGGCAGTGGGGGCATGGACCCGATACTCGGCGCTCCTGGCGTCGGCATCCCGCCGACCGTCACCGCGACTGCGCCCGCCGCGAGCTCGCCAGCAGTGACCGGCGTCGCCACCAGCACCGACGTCAGCGCGACGTTCAGCAAGCCGATGACTGCGTCGACGGTCAACGCCGCCTTCACGCTGGCCTGCCCCGCGGCGACGCCCGTGGCCGCGACAGTCAACTACGACGCCGCCAGCCAGACCGCCACGTTGACGCCCGCCGCGGCGCTGCCCGCCAGCGCCACCTGTCAGGCGACGATCTCGACGGCCGCGAACGACACCACTGGCATCGCGCTCGCCGCGCCGTTCGTGTGGACGTTCAGCACCTCGGCCTCGACCGACGTCACGCGTCCGACGGTCACGGCCACGCTGCCGGCCAACGCCGCGTCGGGCGTGCCGACCAACACCCGCATCACCGCCGCATTCAGCGAAGCGATGGCTGCGTCGTCGGTCAACGCGAGCACGTTCCAGGTCACCGACAGCACGCTCGGCACCCCGGTGGCGGGCACGGTGACCTACACGGCCGCGTCGCGCACCGCGACGTTCACGCCCACCACGATGCCGCTCGCCAGCGGTGACCTGTTCACGGCCCGTATAGGCGCCGCGGCCACCGACCTCGCCGGCAACGGACTGGCCGGCAACTCCGCCGCCCTCCCGGCCGCTAGCGATCACGTGTGGACCTTCACGACAGCCACGACGACGGACACGACCCCACCGACCGTCTCCGCCATCAGCCCGATTGACGGCAGCACAGGCAACTGCCTGACCCGCACCGTCACGGCCACGTTCAGCAAGGCGATGGATCCGACGACGATCAACACGAACTCGTTCATCGTCACGGCGGGCGGCGTCGCCGTCGCCGGCACGGTCGCCTACGACATCGTCGCGATGCAGGCCACCTTCGTGCCGACGGCCTCGGCGGGCTTCGCACCGAACACGGTCTTCGTGGCGACCGTCACCACCGCCGTGACCGACCTCGCCGGCAACGCGCTGGCGACCGACAAGGTCTGGGGCTTCACCACCGGCGCGCAATCGTGCACGGCCGGCGTCGCGCTCGGCTCGGCCGCCTCCTTCGGCGCCTTCGGCGGCGGCGCGGGCGTGACCAACCAGGGCATCAACACGGTGGTCAATGGCAACCTCGGCACGACCGCAGCTTGCACGCTGGTCACCGGCTTCCACGACGCGCTGCACGTCTATACGCAGACCCCGCTGAACGTCGGCACGGTCAACGGCGCGATCGACTGCGCACCGCCCGCGCCCGGCACCCCCGCCACGATGGCCATCGCCACCCAGGCGCGTGCCGATGCGCAGGCGGCTTACAACGCTCTGGCGGCACTCCCCCCGGGCAGCGACCCGGGTGCCGGTCAACTCGGTGGCGCTATCCTGCTGCCGGGCATCTACACCTCGGCGCTCGGTACGTTCGACATCACCACCGGCGACCTGACGCTGGACGCCCAGGGCGATGCCAATGCGACCTGGGTGTTCCAGAGCGCAGCGGCGCTGACGGTGGGCCTGCCCGCCACCCCGCGCCATGTGCTGCTGATCAACGGCGCCAAGGCCCGCAACGTCTACTGGCAAGTCGGCAGCGCCGCGCGCATCGAGACCGGCAGCCTGATGGTGGGCACGATCATCGCGCCAGCCGGCGTGACGATCTCGACGGCCGGGCAGACGATCCAGACGACGCTCGTCGGCCGCGCGATCGGCCTCACGGCCTCGGTGACGCTGGTCAACACGACGATCGTCGCGCCGTGACGCGCGGCCCTCGTCGCCCCGCCCTGCCCGCCTCCCGTTCGCCAGAAAGAACATCATGAATTCCATCGCTCTCATGCGCCTCGCCGGCCTGGCCGGCCTCGCCACGCTGATCGTCACCCCAGCCCTCGCGCAGTCGGATACGGGCTACTTCTACGGCGGCGCCTCCATCGGCCAGTCGCGCTCGAAGATCGACGACGCGCGCATCACCGCCGGCCTGCTATCGCAAGGCCTGGTGACCTCGGCCATGTCCAATGACGAACACGCACTGGCCTGGAAGGCGTTCGGCGGCTACCAGCTCAACCGCTATCTCGGCGTCGAGGCGGGCTACTTCAGCCTCGGACATTTCGGCTACACGTCCACTACCGTGCCGGCCGGTACGGTGGATGGCCGCATCCGGCTGCACGGCATCAACCTAGACCTCGTGGGCACGCTGCCGATCAGCGAGCGCTTCTCGTTGATCGCACGCGTCGGCGGGCAGCACGCCAGCGCGCGCGATTCGTTCCACGGCAGCGGCGCCGCAGTGGTGTTGACGCCAAACGCGTCCAAGTCGGAGACCAACGTGAAGTTCGGCGCCGGGCTGCAATACGCGTTCACGCCCAACCTGATGCTGCGCGGCGAGGCCGAGCGCTACCGCATCAACGACGCGGTGGGCAACCACGGCGACGTCAACATGTACTCGGTCGGGCTCGTGTACGCATTCGGACGCGAGACGGCGCCCGCGCCGCGCCCGATGGCTGCGGCGGCCTACGAGGTGCCGCCGCCCCCGCCGCCGGCCGTCGCGGCGGTGGTCGCGCCGCCGCCGCCCGTGCCGGAGCCACCGGTGCCGCCGGCGCCGCCGCGCCGCGTGAGCTTCTCGGCCGACACGCTGTTCTCGTTCGATCGTTCCGAGCTCGGCCCGCAGGGCAAGGTCGCGCTGGACCAGTTCGCGCACGAGCTCACCGGCATGCAGTTCGACGCCGTCACCGTCGAAGGCCACACCGACCGCCTGGGCTCGCAGGCCTACAACCAGAAGCTGTCGATGCGCCGCGCGGAGGCGGTCAAGAACTACCTGGTTTCCGCCGGCGGGGTCGATGCGGGTCGGATCTCGGCAGTCGGCAAGAGCGAGTCGCAACCGGTGACCAAGACGGAGGATTGCCGCGGCACCAAGCCCACTCCGAAGCTGATCGCCTGCCTGCAGCCCGATCGCCGGGTCGACGTCGAGGTGTCAGGCAACAGCCGTCGATAGCACGACACGGACGCCATGCCACGACAGAATCAATCGCGTAAATTAATTTCGACCACGACATCTCGCAACCATTTCGACCGACTCTAACCGCGCCACCTCGGAGAGCACGACTCCGGTTGCAGGCGCAAATCGCGGACGCAGACTGACGGCGACCGCTTAAGCAACGGGCTGAGCCAGTCGCTCACGAGCTGCATCCATCGGAAATCGCCGGCCACCGCGGGCCGACCCGTTCAGGTTACGGCGGTCTCGGTGCTTGCGCCCGAGCCCGGTCCGATCGTCAAAATCTCTTGCAAAGGCATTGGCTCCGACTCGTCGCCGAAGCGGCCGCAATCGTTGTACGCGGGTACGAGCCCAGCGCGACTCGTGCCGAAAGCCTGAGCCGCTGCTGCAGACCTACCGCGTTCACCTACAGCAAAGGAGTCTGCTAGCCCTGGCTGGGTTCGGCGTGCAAGGCATTGCCGTCGACGCGCACGTGGGTGCCGACGGCCGGGATGGTCGATTGGCGCACCGTGCGAATCGAGCCATCGTTCATGCGCACATGCACGTCATAGACACTGGCAGCCCTCTCGTGGGACTCAACGGCGTTGCCCAGAAGCCCTCCGCCGACGGCCCCGATGACGCCGCCCAGCGTGTGATTGCCGCGTCCGCCGATCTTGCTTCCGATCAGGGCACCTCCGAGTCCTCCAGCAACGGCGCCCACGCCGTTGTTCTGGCCCTGAACCTGCACCGCCGTGTAGGAGTCGATCACTCCGCAGTTCGTGCACGCAGGAATGGCTGCGACTTGCTGCGATCCATCGCCCCCCTGGCCGAAGCTCGGGTCATCTCGGCGCATGGATTCGCTGCGGCTGCGCTCAGCAGTTGCATGGCGCACTGAATGTTCGTGGTTCGCGCCGACGCCGGGCGTGTTCTGGCCCTGACCGCCCGTCTGCATCGTGCCGGTGGAATTGAGCGGGGCGGAACTGCCCGCGGCGGACATCAGAGGGACGCCATCAGCGTTTGGGGCATCCGGATGGCTGCTCTTGACAGCCAGCGTCGTGGCCAGAGCGACGATGGCTACTGCCATGACGCCCCCACCGATCCAGACGCCGGGGTGGATACCAGGGCGCGGCGTGGGTTGCGATGTCGAATTGTTGTCGTTCGTGTTCATGGTTGCTCTTCTCGGGGCCCGACCGTTCGGGCCATGCTCGGATAACGCAGCAAGTGGGCCGTTGAATGTCAGGCGCGGTGGAATTTTCGACCACGCCGTTGGCCTGACCGGCGGAGCACTCGATCAGTTGCGCACCAGCTACAACTTAGTCATCGCCTTGCTCATCGCCGTCATGACCGTGGTGCTTGCCGTGATCGTGCTTGTCTTCCTTGTCGTGGCCGTGGTTGTGCTTCTTGCCATGCTCCCAATCAGGATGCTCCTCTTGGTAGCGCTCACGCACCCATTCCTCACGAACGAAGAAGACCCGCTGTCCGCAGGCGTGATACTGGCCGCAGTAGCGGCGCCAGTTTTGCTGGTGCGCCGGCGGGACGTACAGGTAGACCGGCGGCTGCTCCACATAGACGGGCGCCGGCGCAACGATGATCGGCTGCGGTTGGACGATGGCAACGCTAGGCAGTTGTCCAATGTCAATCCGCCCATAGATGCCAGGCTGATTGATGTCGATGTGGGCCGACACGCTGGCCTGGGCAAACGCAGCGGGCGAGAGCATCAGTGCAAGCGCACTGGCGAAGAGCTTTGTCATGGGAACTTTCAGAGTGAATCTCAGCAGGCGTCAGAGATCGCCTTGACGCGACCGTGTCGCCTCGCTTGGACGGATAGCATCAATGATGCCGCCGAAACATTGGAGCCGATTGCAACAGCTGGTAGCAAATCGCTGCAATGACGAAAAACACCGAACTCGCACGCCGTGAGGTGCGCGACTCCTCCAGCGCCGGAGAGTACTCCTCTGCGAGACAAAACTGATGACCGAGGTTGAGCTGGGATCGATACCGTGTGTCGGGGCGTCGGTTGGCGAGAGTGGACTCCATGATCGTACGTCAAAGCCAAGCGGTGACGTATGTCAACGCGCTTGAACGGATCCAGATGGCCGCAGGGTCTATCAAAAGGTTTCCGAACGCTACCAGCTCAGCTTGCCGCAGTGAATGTGAACAACTTGGTGCAGAGCACAGGTCGATTTTGAAAGCAAAGTTGTCTGCACCTCTGGAAAAGGCAATAGTGACGCTTCCGCTGCGTATGCCGAACTTTGGCCAGCGACACACATGAGGCCGAGAACCATGAAAATGACGTTGGTAGCAGCTTTGCTCGTTGGCTCATTTGTCGCGTCTTCGGCACTTGCCGAAGGCGCTGCGAACGTACCCGCGGCGCGCTCGCCCGCTGCATACCTCGCCGTCGACTATCCCGATACGGCCCGAGGCATCCTGGCCAAATTCGCGCTCAGAGCTTGCGCGCAGGCCGGAGGCTCGAACGCTGATTTCGAGATCCGCGAGCGCATTATTGCCTCTACAGGCGAGATCTTGGTACGCATGGTCGACGCAGAAGGCCACGAAATCTCGCGCACGGCCCGCAGCGCTGCAGTATGCCAATACGGCCAATTCGCAGCGGCATACTTTGCGCGAGTCGGAGAACAAACTATGTTGGCATCGAAGAGCCGCTGATCTGCCTGATCGAAGGCGGCGCAGACAGCTTCACCACCTCCACGGCCGTGACCGGCTTCACCGGTTTCTCTCCGTACAGGCTCCGGTTGCCCGGGCTTCTGGTGCATTGCATCTTCGATCGACATGACTCGTCACCATCCTTCTCGTTCGGCCCTTCAGTGAGTCGCC
>JBBQYL010000236.1:0-7510 GCA_038208735.1 Burkholderiales bacterium | reverse complement strand
CCGCCGCCACCACCGCGTCGGTGGGCGCGTATTCGACGCCAACGAGAACGGGCTGTTCTTCGCCTCGTGCTGGCTCGCACGGCACACGCGCCCCGCCGGGCCGCTGAAGCCCTGATCGGGCTCAGGTCTGAACTGAGCGCCGGTTGCGCGCGATCGACGTGAGGAAGCCCAGGCCCAGGCCCAGCGTGACCATGGCGGTGCCGCCGTAGCTGACGAACGGCAGCGGCACGCCCACCACCGGCAGGATGCCGCTGACCATGCCCATGTTGACGAACGCGTAGGTGAAGAAGCTGAGCGTGATGGAGCCGGCCAGCAGGCGCGTGAACACCGAGGGCGCGTCGGCGGCGATGGCCAGGCCGCGGAAGATCAGCAGCGTGAAGCCGAACAGCAGCAGCAACGCGCCCAGCATGCCGAACTCCTCCGAGAACGCGGCGAAGATGAAGTCGGTGGTGCGCTCGGGTATGAACTCGAGGTGGGTCTGCGTGCCGCTCATGAAGCCCTTGCCGGTGACGCCGCCCGAGCCGATGGCGATCATGCCCTGGATGATGTGGAAGCCCTTGCCCAGCGGGTCGGTGGTCGGGTCGAGCAACGTGCAGATGCGGTGCTTCTGGTAGTCGCGCAGCAACGGCCAGACCACCTCGTCCTGGCAGATGCGGTCCTCGCTCATGACCACCGCCACGATGCCGATGCCGGCCAGCAGCAGCACCGGCAGGATCAGCTTCCACGACAGGCCCGCGAAGAAGATCACGTACAGCCCGGCCGAGAGGATGAGGATGGCGGTGCCCAGGTCGGGCTGCTTGGCCACCAGCCCCACCGGCACCAGCAGGATCAGGCCGGCGATGGCGAAGTCGAGCGCGCGTATCTGGCCCTCGCGCTTCTGGAACCACCACGCCAGCATCAGCGGCATGGCCAGCTTCATGATCTCGCTGGGCTGGATCTGCACGCCCACGTTGAGCCAGCGCTGCGCGCCTTTCTTCGTGATGCCGAACACCGCGGTGGCCACCAGCAGCGCCAGTCCGACGGTGTACAGCGGCACCGCCACGCGCATCAGGTTCTGGGGCGAGATCTGCGCGGCCACGAACAGCACGCAGAACGCCAGCCCCATGTTGCGTGCGTGGTCGGTGAAGCGCGTGCCGTAGTCGAAGCCGGCCGAGTACATGGTGACCAGGCCGATGGCGCAGATCATCAGCACCGCGATCATCAGCGTGAGATCGAAGCCGAGCAGCACCGGACGCAGCCGCTGCCAGGGCGTGGGACGTTCGACGACGGCGATCATGGCGTGCGCTTCACGGGCTTGGGGGTGGGCGTCCATTGCACGGGCGCCCGCCGGGCCGACGACGCGCCCGACGCCGCCACCGCCACGGCACCACTGCCCGCGTTGGCGAGCGCCGCGGCGGCCGCGGCCGTCCGCGACGCGCTGGCGGCACTGGCGGCGCTGGCCACGGCGGCGGCCCGGTCGGCGGCCGACGGCGCGCTCGCGCCACTCGCCGCCGCATACGCCCCGACGGCGCTGGCGGCGCCGGCCAGGTCGTCGGCACCGGCCAGCGGCGTACCGACCGAATCGTCGTCATCGGACGCATGGCTGGTGCCCAGCCGGATGTTGGTGGCCTGCGCGATGGGCACCCCCGGCTCCAGCGGCGGCCCGCCGGCGTTGCCGCCCTGGACGGCGGCGATGTCCTTGTCGGTCGGGTAGATGCCCTTGATCCAGTAGTCGAGCACGCGGCGCGCGATGGGCGCGGCCGAATCGGCGCCCCAGCCGGCGTTCTCCAGCACCATCGCGACGGCGATGGTCGGATGGTCGGCCGGCGCGAAGGCGATGAACAGCGCGTTGTCGCGCAGGTGCTCGGCCACCTTGGACGCGGTGTACTTCTCGTTCGCCTTGATGCCGACGACCTGCGCCGTGCCCGTCTTGCCGCCCGAGATGTAGCCGGCGTTGGCGAAGGCCTTGGCCCCCGTGCCTTCCTTGTTCACGCCCACCATCGCGTTGCGGATCACCTCGACGAATTCGGGGTTCAAGGGCAACGGCGCCAGCGGCGCGGGGGCGACCGGATGGTGCGTGCCGGAGACGACGTCGACGATGTCGCGCACCAGGTGCGGCGTGTGGCGCTGCCCGCCGGCCGACAGCGTGGCCAGCGCGTTGGCCATCTGCGTGATCGTGAAGTTGTTGTAGCCCTGGCCGATGCCCAGCGAGACCGTCTCGCCGGCGTACCAGCGCTGCTGCTCGGGCCGCTTGTAGGCCTTGCGCTTCCACTCGGTCGACGGCAGCACGCCGCGCAGCTCGCCCTGGATGTCGACGCCCGTGGCCTGGCCGAAGCCGAACGGCTGCATGAAGTTGGCGATGGCGTCGACGCCCAGGTCGTTGGCCAGCATGAAGTAGTACACGTCGCACGAGATCACGATCGAGCGGTACATGTCGACGAAGCCGTGGCCCTCGGGCTTGTCGTCGCGGAAGGTGTGGTTGCCGAACGTGAAGTGGCCGGGATCCTGCATGCCCCACTGCGGCGTGCGCTTGCCCAGCGTCAGCGCGGCCAGGGCCATGTAGGGCTTGTAGGTGGAACCCGGCGCGTAGGTGCCGCGGATCGCGCGGTTGAGCAGCGGCTTGTCGATCGACTCGTTCAGCTCCTTCCAGTTGTCGGCATCGATGCCATCGACGAACAGGTTGGGGTCGAACGTGGGCTTGGAGACGAACGCCAGCACCTCGCCGTTGCGTGGGTCGATGGCCACCAGCGCCCCCCGGCGGTCGCCGTACAGGTCTTCCACCATCGCCTGCAGCTTGACGTCGATGGACAGCTGCAGCTCGTTGCCCGGCGTGGCCGGCTTGCTGGCCAGCTGGCGCACGGCGCGGCCGCCGGCCGAGGTCTCGATCTGCTCGAAGCCGGTGGTGCCGTGCAGCTCCGACTCGTAGCTCTGCTCCAGGCCCAGCTTGCCGATGTACTCGGTGCCGCGGTAGTTGGCCTGGTCCTCGTCCGACCAGTCGTCGACGATCTTCTGCTTTTCTTCCTGGTTGATGCGGCCGATGTAGCCCACGAGGTGGCTGGCGAGCTCGCCGTGCGGGTAGCTGCGGAACAGCCGCGCCTTGATCTCCACGCCCGGAAAGCGGAAGCGCTGCGCCACGAAGCGCGCCACCTCCTCGTCGGTGAGCTTGGTGCGGATGGGCACCGACTCGAAGCTCTTGCCCTCGGCGGACAGGCGCGCGAAGCGCTTGCGGTCGCGCGGGGTGACCTCGATCACCTTGGCGATCTCGTTGATCGTGCCTTCCACGTCGACCAGCTTGGACGGCGTCAGCTCCAGCGTGTAGGCCGGGTAGTTGGTGGCCATCACGACGCCGTTGCGGTCGACGATGAGGCCGCGATTGGGCACGATGGGCACGACGCCGATGCGGTTGGCCTCGGCCTGCGCCTGCAGGTCGTCGTGGCGCACCACCTGCAGCACGAACCAGCGGAACACGAGCACGCCGAAGCACAGCAGCACGAAGGCCGCCGCGGCGATCGTGCGCGTGCGGAAGCGATCGAGTTCGACCTCGATGTTGCGCAGCTCCGTCATCGATTTCACAGGCGACCCAATCGATTCTCAGAGAACGCGGTTTTCGTCGCGGTCGGGCGCGCGGCGTTGCGGGGCCAGCAGCATCCACGAGATGACGGGCCACAGCAGCGCCTCGAACACGGGCGCCAGCAGCATCGTCCAGCCGGGGAAGCTGCCGCTGGACAGCAGGCGCACGACCAGGGACGCGGCATGCGCCACGATGAACACCGGCAGGATCTGCAACGCCTGTTCGGCCACCCCGTACCACAGCAGGCGGCGATGCATGGTGATGGCCAGGAAGCTCAGCAGCGTGTACGCCTCGGCGTGCTGGCCCAGCACGGCGCCCTGGTGCACGTCCATCAGCAGGCCGAACACGAACGCGGCGCCGATGCCCACGCGGCGCGGCTGGTGCACGTTCCAGAACACGAGCGCGAGTGCCAGGAAGTCGGGCATGGCGGCCACGCGGCCCAGCGGCAGCATGTTGAGCACCAGCGCGAAGAACAGCGAGAACCACAGGAACAGAGGATTGACCGGCAGCAGGAGCTGGTCGGTGCCGCGCGGCATGATCATTTCCTGCCCCCCTTGGTTGGCTTGGCGCCCTTGTCCTTGTCCTTGGCGGGTTCGACATCGGGCGCCGGGCGCGCAGGCAACTGCATGGCCATGGGCTCGAGCACCAGCACGTGGCGCACGCCGTCGGCCGACGCGGTGGGCACGAGGGCGATGCGTGCGAACGACGAATCGGCGCGCGGATCCACCTTCACCACCTTGGCCACGTCGAGGCCCGGCGGGTAGATGCCGTCCACGCCGCTGGTCTGCAGCAGGTCGCCCACCTTCACGTCGGCGTTGCCGGCCATGAAGCGAAGCTCCATGGCCGCGCCATCGGCGCCGAACGCCGCGCTGCGCTGGTGGGTGCGCGTGTTGAGCACCGGGATGGCGGCTTCCTTGTCGATCAACAGCGTCACCTCGGACGACAGCGGATACACCCGCGTGACCTGGCCCAGTACGCCGGCCTCGTCGATGACGGGCGCGCCGGGCACCACGCCCTGCGAGGCGCCGCGGTCGATGAAGACCTTGCGCGAGAACGGGTCGCTGGCCTCGTAGAGCACCTCGGCGGCCATCGACTTGACCGCCAGCGCGGGCCTCAGGTCGACCAACGCGCGCAGGCGCGAGTTCTCGGCGACGAGGGTGTCGACGCGGGCCGCCTTGGCCGACTGCGCCGTGAGCGCCAGCTCGGCCCTGCCCAGTTCGGCCTGGGCCGCGTGCAGGCCGCTCACGTACTCGCCGCCGGCATGCGTCATCTGCAACGGCACCGCCAGCGCGCGCTCCAGCGGCAGCAGCAGCATCTGCAGGCCCGAGCGCAACGGGCGCGTGACCGCGAAGCGGGTGTCGGCCGCCATCAGGAACAACGCCACCGCGGAGAACACCGCCAGGCGCGTCAGTGCGGACGGGCCCTGGTGGAAGAACGGCGGTGGACGGCGGTCCAGGGTACCGAGCGGCATGGGGTACTCAGATCGCCCCGGCGAAAGCCACGGCGTGGGACGGAAGGAGGGGTGCGATCGGCAGGATTATCGCAAGCCGGCGTTCCGTTTCAGTCCGAAGTGAAGATGGAGCCGAGGCGTTCCATGCGCTCGAGCGCCATGCCGCAACCGCGCACGACGCAGGTGAGCGGGTCTTCGGCCACCAGCACCGGCAGGCCGGTTTCTTCGGCCAGCAGGCGGTCGAGGTCGCGCAGCAGCGCGCCGCCGCCGGTGAGCATCATGCCGCGCTCGGCGATGTCGGCGCCGAGCTCGGGCGGGGTCTGTTCCAGCGCGTTCTTGACGGCCGACACGATCTGGTTGAGCGGGTCGGTGAGGGCCTCGAGCACCTCGTTGGACGAGATGGTGAAGCTGCGCGGCACGCCTTCGGACAGGTTGCGGCCCTTGACCGCCATCTCGCGCACCGCGGAGCCCGGGAAGGCCGAGCCGATGCCCATCTTGATGTTCTCGGCCGTCTGCTCGCCGATCAACATGCCGTAGTTGCGGCGGATGTAGTTGATGATGGCTTCGTCGAACTTGTCGCCGCCCACGCGGACGCTGCCCTTGTAGACCACGCCGCCGAGGGAGATGACGCCCACCTCGGTGGTGCCTCCGCCGATGTCGACCACCATGGAGCCGGAGGCTTCCGACACCGGCAGGCCGGCGCCGATGGCCGCGGCCATGGGTTCCTCGATGAGGTAGACGGCGCTGGCGCCGGCCGCCTCGGCCGCGTCCTTGATGGCGCGGCGTTCGACCTGGGTGGAGCCGCAGGGCACGCAGATGATGATTCGCGGGCTAGGCGTGAGCAGGCTGCGCGGGTGCACCATCTTGATGAACTGCTTGATCATCTGCTCGGTGACCACGAAGTCGGCGATGACGCCGTCCTTCATCGGGCGGATGGCCTCGATGTTGCCCGGCACCTTGCCCAACATCGCCTTGGCTTCCTTGCCGACGGCCTGGATGATCTTCTTGCCGTGCGGCCCGCCTTCATGCCGGATGGACACCACGGAGGGCTCGTCGAGGACGATGCCCTTGCCCCGGACGTAGATCAGCGTGTTGGCGGTGCCGAGGTCGATCGCGAGATCGGTGGAGAAGTAGCGGCTCAGGGAAGAGAACATTGGGGGAGGGGCGGGATTCGGAGGTCGGAGGCTTGCGAAAGGCTTCGGGGGACGTGGTCAGGCCATCTGAATGGGTGTGACTCCGGAGCCTGAGGCGGGGACTTTGAAAGACCGGGCCGGGCGCCGAACCTGGAACTGCGTACGAGAAAGCCGCCGCAAGGCGCTTGAATTGGGGTGGTTCGAAGATGGCTGCACGAAGAGAAAAACCTTGTGCAGAAAGCCTCGAATTAACCGAGGATAATACCTTAAGCGCGCCCCTTGATCGTGTATGCGGGTCGTAACTTTTGAGGCTGCGCCTGCGTTTTCGGTCGCGGCCTCCCAGCCGGATTTCCCCATGCCCCTGTCCCCCGAAGACGTCAGCCGCATCGCGCACCTTGCGCGACTCGAGCTGTCGCCCGCCGAGGGGTCTGCCATGCAGACCCAGTTGAACGACTTCTTCAAGATCGTCGAGCAGATGAGCGCCGTCGACACGTCCGGCCTCGAGCCGCTGCACACGCCGTTGTCGGCCATCGGCAATGTCGAGCTGCGACTGCGCCCCGACGCCGTGACCGAAACCAACGATCGCGAGGCCAACATGGTCAACGCGCCGGCGGCCGAAGATGGCCTGTTCCTGGTTCCCAAGGTGATCGAATGAGCGCCGACATCCATGCGCTCGGCGTGGCCGAGCTCGGCCGAGCGCTCGCCGCGAAGACCACTTCCAGCGTCGAGGCCACGCAGGCCCTGCTCGCGCGCGCCAAGGCCGACACGCACGGCGCCTTCCTGGTGATCGACGAGGACGCCGCGCTGGCCGCCGCCAAGGCCGCCGATGCGAGGCGCGAGTCGGGCGACGCCCACCCGCTGCTGGGCGTGCCCATCGCGCACAAGGACATCTTCGTCACGCAGGAGTCGCCCACCACCGCCGGCTCCAGGATGCTGGAGGGCTACAGGAGCCCGTTCGACGCCACCGTGGTGGCGCGGCTGAAGGCGGCCGGCGCGGTGTCGCTGGGCAAGCTCAACTGCGACGAGTTCGCCATGGGCTCGGCCAACGAGAACTCGGCCTACGGCCCGGTGCGCAACCCCTGGGACGCCACGCGCGTGCCGGGCGGTTCGTCGGGCGGCTCGGCGGCCGCGGTGGCCGCCCAGCTGGTGCCCGCCGCCACCGGCACCGACACCGGCGGCTCCATCCGCCAGCCGGCCAGCTTCACCGGCGTCACCGGCATCAAGCCCACCTACGGGGTGTGCTCGCGCTTCGGCATGATCGCGTTCGCGTCCAGCCTCGACCAGGCCGGCCCGCTGGCGCGTTCGGCCGAGGACTGCGCGCTGCTGCTGTCGGCCATGAGCGGCTTCGACGAGCGCGACGCCACCAGCGTGCAGCAC
>JBBQYL010000235.1:0-7586 GCA_038208735.1 Burkholderiales bacterium | reverse complement strand
GCGCTCGCGTTGGCGCGCGTCGACGTCGGCCAGGAGCGCCTGGATCGACGCGTTCCCGTCGCCTCCGCCGACCTGCTGGAATGGGCGCCGGTGGCGCGCCGGCACGTCGGCGCGAGCATGAGCGTGGCCGAGCTGTGCGAGGCGGCCGTCACGGCCTTCCTGCGCCGCATCGGAGACGCCACGACGCGCCTCGACCGCAACGAGCCGACGTTGAACGAGGCCCGGCCGGGCGATCCGCGCGACACCTCGACGCCGCGCGCGATGGCCCGCACGCTGCGCACGGTGGCGCTCGGGTCGACGTTGTCGGAGGCCGGCCGCGCGCAATGGCTGCAGTGGATGACGGCCAACACCACCGGCGCGAAGCGCCTGCGCGCGGGCGTGCCGTCCGACTGGCGCGTGGCCGACAAGACGGGGACCGGCCGCCTTGGCACCACCAACGACATCGGTCTGCTGTGGCCGCCGCGCCGCGCGCCGCTGGTGGTGGTGAGCTACCTCACCGAATGCAAGGTGCCTGGCGACGCGCGCGAGGCGGCGCTGGCCGACGTGGCGCGCGCCGTCGCGGGCGGTGGGTGCTTTCCGGCGTCCTGATCAGCCGCCGTCGATAAGGGTCAGGGTTGGGCGGCAGACGACTCGTCCGGACGCACCTCGGCGCGCGCGAACCAAGCGCCGGCGAGCGCCAGGATGGCGCCGAAGGCCATCGGCCAGCTCCAGCTCCAGCCCACGCCCCAGAAGGGCATGGCCAGCGCGAAGCCCGCGGCCGCCACGATGAACAGCGCGCGCCCGCGCCCCGGTCGCAGCGCCAGCAGCACCGCGCCCGCGTAGAGGCACAGCGAGGCCGGCACCGACAGGCAGGCGGCGATCTTGTAGGCGTCGTCGCCACGCACCAGCGCCACGTACTTGCCGAGGAAGGTGGAGGCCGCCAGCAACTGGGCGACGATCAGCGTGGCGATGACGAAGCGCGGCGACAGCGGAGTGCGCTTCTCCTCGTCGAGGTCGTCCTCGCCGTCGAACATGTCGGAAGCGTCGGTGGATTCGACCACCGCCAGCTCGCGGTATTCCGGATGCAGGTCGTGCGGCGCGCGCTCCACCGGCGCGAACTCGTGGTCGCCCGCGTCCTCGTCGTGGATGGGCGAGCCGACGAGGCGCAGCGGCGGTCGCGGCGAGGTCATTGGAGGGGCGTGTAAGCCAGCCGCACGTAGATCGGCGCGAACGCCTCGGCCTGCGTCACCTCCAGCAGGCGCTCGCGCGACAGCTCCAGCATCGCGATGAACGTCACCACCATCACCGTGGGGCTGGTCACGGTGTCGAACAGCTCCTGGAACTCGACGTAGCGCACGCCCTGCAGGCGGCGCAGCATCCTGGTCATGTACTCGCGCACCGACAACTGCTCGCGCGAGATGTGGTGGTGCTGGTTGAGCTTGGCCCGCTTGAGGATGTCGGCCCAGGCCTCGCGCAGGTCGCCCAGACTCACGTCGGGGAACACGGTGACGTTGGACTGCTCCATCGTCACCTGCGCGCGCAGGAAGTCGCGGCCGATCACCGGCAGCGCGTCCAGCTGCGCGGCGGCCAGCTTCATCTGCTCGTACTCCAGCAGCCGGCGCACCAGCTCGGCCCGCGGATCTTCCGGCTCGGCGCCGTCGGCCGTGGGCTTGGGCGGCAGCAGCATGCGCGACTTGATCTCGATCAGCATCGCGGCCATCAGCAGGTATTCGCTGGCCAGCTCGAGGTTGTGCTGGCGGATCTGGTCGACGTAGTCGAGGTACTGGCGCGTGACCTGCGCCAGCGGGATGTCGAAGATGTTGAAGTTCTGGCGCCGGATCAGGTACAGCAGCAAGTCGAGCGGGCCTTCGAAGGTCTCGAGGAAGACCTCCAGCGCGTCCGGCGGGATGTAGAGATCCGTCGGCATCCGGAACAGCGGCTCGCCATACAGGCGGGCCAGCGCCACGCCGTCGACGGGCGGCGTGGCGGATGCGGTGTCGGTCCGGGCGCCGCTGGCGGCGTCATCGCCGCTCAAGGGCGCCCTGGGACTCACTTGACGTGGGTCTGGTAGACGTAGGGCTGCTGCGCGACCTTGGCTTCCTGGTACTCGGACTGCAGCTCGCGATCGACCTGCTTGTCCCACAGGAGCGCGCGGCCGGCGCGCTGCTCGGCCTCGAGCGTCGGCTTCTTGGCCTTCAGGTCGTCGATGAACGAGCTGGCTTCGGACTTGTAGGGCTTCCAGAACAACGGCATGGTGGCTTCTTGGGGGAGGGGTCGGTGTGCCAGCATTTTAATGCAAGCGCATTCCCGGCTGCGCACCGGCGCCGGGCTCCAGGAGATAGAGCCCGCCATCCACCTTCGGATCGCCATGGCTGGCCGCCAGCACCATGCCCTCGGACACGCCGAACTTCATCTTGCGCGGCGCCAGGTTGGCCACCAGCACCGTGTGCTTGCCCACCAGCGTGGCCGGGTCGAAGTGCGCCGAGATGCCCGAGAACACGTTGCGGTGGCGCCCCTCGCCGGCGTCCAGCGTCAGGCGCAGCAGCTTGTCGGAGCCGTCCACCTTCTCGGCCTTGACGATCCTGGCGATGCGCAGGTCGACCTTGGCGAAGTCGTCGATCCTGATCTCGGGGGCGAGCTCCTCGCCGCCCGGGACGAGCGTCTCGACCACCGGCACGACGGGCTCGAACAGCGCGGCCAGCAGCTTGGTATCGACGCGCTGCATCAGGTGCGTGTACACGCCGATCTGGTGGGCGCCGAGGGCCGACGACACGTCGCCGAAGGTGAGCGCCGGCACCTGCAAAAAGTCTTCCACCTGCTTCGCCAGCGCCGGCAGCACCGGCTTGAGGTAGATGGTGAGCAGGCGGAACGCCTCGATGCAGGTGCTGCAGACGTCCTGCAGCGCGGCGTCGGCGCCTTCCTTCTTGGCCAGGTCCCAGGGCTTGTGCTGGTCGACGTACTCGTTGACCTTGTTGGCCAGCGCCATGATGTCGCGCAGCGCCTTGCCGAACTCGCGTTCCTCGTACAGCTCGACGATGGTGGCCTTCTGGGCGCGCAGCGTCTCCAGCAGCGCCGAGCCCTCCACGCCCAGGTCGGCCGACAGCGTGCCGCCGAAGCGCTTGGCCAGGAAGCCCGCGGCGCGACTGGCGATGTTGATGTACTTGCCCACCAGGTCGGAGTTGACGCGGGCGACGAAGTCGTCCGGGGTGAACTCGATGTCTTCCACGTGGGAGTTGAGCTTGGCCGCGATGTAGTAGCGCAGCCACTCGGGGTGCAGGCCCAGCTCGAGGTACTTCAGCGGCGAGATGCCGGTGCCGCGGCTCTTGCTCATCTTGTCGCCGCCCAGCGTGATGAAGCCGTGCACGAAGATGTGGTCCGGCGTCTTGCGGTCCGAGAAGTGCAGCATCGCCGGCCAGAACAGCGTGTGGAAGTACGTGATGTCCTTGCCGATGAAGTGCACCTGCTGCACGTCGGGGTCGGCGAAGAACGCGTCGTAGTCGAGACCCTTCTTGCCGAAGTAGTTCTTCAGCGAGGCCAGGTAGCCGATGGGCGCGTCGAGCCAGACGTAGAAGTACTTGCCCGGCGCGTCGGGAATCTCGATGCCGAAGTAGGGCGCGTCGCGGCTGATGTCCCAGTCGCCCAGGCCGCCGGCGCCCGTCTCCTCGTCCTTGACGAACCATTCCTTGATCTTGTTGAGCACCTCCGGCTGCAGGCGGCCGATGTCGGTGGTCCACTTCTGCAGGAAGTCGAGGCAGCGCGGATCGGACAGGCGGAAGAAGTAGTGCTCGCTGGTGCGCAGCACCGGCACGGCGCCGCTCAGCGCCGAGTACGGGTTCTTCAGCTCGGTGGGGCTGTAGACGGCGCCGCAGTTCTCGCAGGCGTCGCCGTACTGATCCTTGGCGCCGCAGCGCGGGCACTCGCCCTTGATGAAGCGGTCGGGCAGGAACATCGACTTCACCGGGTCGAAGAACTGCTCGATCGTCTTCACGTCGATCAGCTCGTTCTTGCGCAGCGCCAGGTAGATCTCCTTGGACAGCGCGTGGTTCTCCGGCGAGTCGGTGGAGCTCCAGTTGTCGAACGCGATGTGGAAGCCTTCGAGGTACTTCGCGCGGCCCGCCGCCACCTCGGCCACGAAGGCCTGCGGCGTCTTGCCCTGCTTGTCGGCGGCGATCATGATCGGCGCGCCGTGCGCGTCGTCGGCGCCCACGAAGTGCACCTCGGCGCCGTTCATGCGCTGGAACCGCACCCAGATGTCGGCCTGGATGTACTCCATCATGTGCCCGATGTGGAAGGGCGCATTGGCGTAGGGCAGGGCGGTGGTGACGAAGAGTTTGCGGGTCATGGCGATTGGGTGGTCGGCCGTGCAGCGGACGCGGCGTAACCCTCGATTCTAAAGGCGGTCGCGCGCCGGCGCGGGTTGTCCGGTTGTGGCGGGGATTTCCGTACAACCAGGGGCGGCCCCATGCATCGCGCCGGTATTTGCCGTCTTGATGCGCCCGCCGCGCAATTTGGCGCCTGCGACGCCTGTCTCCAGGCTGAACCTGATGTGCGATGACGTAAAGTCGCTTGCTCATCCGTCAGCCGTTCTTTCGCAAGGATTTCCTTTGAACCAGATCCGGAAACTCGCACGCGTCTCGACCCTGCTGGCGGCTTGCGCCCTCGTCCTCGCGCCCATCGTCGGTCATGCCACCGACATCGCCCACGCGGACATCCCGTCGCCCATTCCGGACAACGAGTTGCGCATCGGTTCGCACGTGTTCAAGCTGCCCCCGGGCCAGTGGACGCTCGTGCAGGGCCAGACCTTCATGACGCCGGCCTCCGGCAACCGCGGGGACGCCGAAGCTTTCCGCGGCATGGTGGTGCTGGTGGACAAAGGCCAGTTCCGCGTGGCCATCGACCTCTCGCTGCCGGTGCAGGACGCGCCGGGCATTGCCAGCTGGGGCGACGACAGCTGCGCCGCCGACAACGGCGCCCTGCACGCCACCCGCATGACCAAGTTCAACGGCCAGCAATGCCTGGCCGTGTTCGGCCATCCCGACCTGCTGCGCAACCTGCAGCACACCAACCCGTACGCCGCGCGCTGGATGCTCGACCAGCACGTGGTCGGCCTGGGCAGCGCCATCGAGATCGTCTACACGAGCCGCCAGGACGCCACCTTCGGCCGGCTGCACGCGTTCTTCACGGCGCCGTACTTCGACAGCGACGAGGCGATGACCCAATGGGCGGCCGCGCTGGAGGATTCGCTCAAGCGCGAGTTCGCGAGCAAGGCGCTCTCGGCCACGCTGCCGGCGCTGCCGGTGCTGCCCGCGTCCATCCAGGCCAACGACTCGGCCTCGGGCATGGTGCGTCCGGGCGTGGCGATGTCCAACGAAGCCGCCTCGGCGGCGCGCGACGTGTGGATGGCCTGCCTGCGCAAGGAGGCTGCCCGCCTCGACGACCGCAAGACGGCCGCCAACGAGGTGGGCTCGGCGATCTACTTCAACTGTCGCGAGCAGGAACTCAAGGGCGTCACCGCCACGATCGCTCCGGCGCGCCTGGCCGTGATGTCCAGCTCCGAGATCAACGAGCTGTTCGAGGGCGCGCACCACCAGGTGGTGGACTCCGGCATCGCCACCAACATCGTGCTGGAGCACCGCGCGGGGCGCGCGCCGGATGCGAAGCCGGCCGACAAGGCGGACAAGACCAAGAACGCCAAGCGTTGAGGCAAAGGGGTCCGGGCCCGGCTTTCTCTTGGTGGTGAAATGCGAGGAATCCCTCATCTTTCGCCGCCCGCCTCGATGTCCTCCGTTCCTGCCGCATCCGGCATCCCCGTTGCCGACGGCCTCACCGGACGCCAACACGCGCTGGCGCTGGCCGCGATCCTGCTGTCCGTGGCCATGGCCACGCTGGACACCGCGATCGCCAACACCGCGCTGCCCACCATCGCCGACAGCCTGCGCGTGAACGAGGCGCAGGTGATCTGGGTGGTCAACGCGTACCAGCTGGCCGTGATCGCCGTGCTGCTGCCGTTCGCCGCCGTGGGCGAGATCCTGGGGCACGGGCGCGTGTTCGCGGCCGGCACGATGCTGTTCACCGCGGCGTCGCTGGTGTGCGGCCTGGCCGATTCCCTCACCACGCTGGTGGCCGCGCGCATCCTGCAAGGCATCGGCGGCGCGGCCATCATGAGCGTCAACATCGCGCTGATCCGCTTCGTGTTCCCGGCGCGCAAGCTGGGCCGGGGCGTGGGGATGAACTCGATGGTGGTGGCGCTCGCGTTCACCGTGGGGCCGACCGTGGCCTCGGGCATCCTGTCGGTGGCCTCGTGGCACTGGCTGTTCCTGATCAACGTGCCCATCGGCGTGGTGGCCGTGCTGTTCGCCAACCGCGCGCTGCCGCCCACCGAGCGCCAGGGCCATGGCTTCGACCGCGTGGCCGCGCTGCTGTGCGCGGGCCTGTTCGGCTGCGCGGTGCTGGGCTTCGAATCGCTGTCGCACGGCAGCGCGTGGGCGCCGGTGACCGCCGAATGGGGGGTGGCCGTCACCTGCGGCGCGCTGCTGTGGCGGCGCCAGGCGGCGCACCCGGCGCCGATGCTGGCGGTCGACCTGTTTCGCGCGCCCAGCTTCGCGCTGTCTGCGGCCACGTCCATCTGCGCGTTCGCCACGCAGGGGCTGGGCTTCGTGTCGCTGCCGTTCCTGCTTCAGACCACGCTGGGCCACAGCGCCGTCGCCACCGGCCTGCTGATGACGCCGTGGCCGGCGGTCGTCGCGGTGATGGCCCTCGTCGCGGGCCGGATGGCCGACCACTACCCGCCGGGGTTGCTGGGCGGCGTGGGCCTGGTGGCGCTGGGCTGCGGCATGGGCGCGCTGGCGCTGCTGCCCGCGGACGCGTCGACCGCCGACATCGTGTGGCGCACCGCGCTGTGCGGCGCGGGCTTCGGCTTCTTCCAGGCGCCCAACCTCAAGGCCTTGATGAGCAGCGTGCCGCCGCGGCGCAGCGGCGGCGCCAGCGGCGTGGTGGCCACCGCGCGCCTGCTGGGCCAGACGCTGGGCGCCGGGCTGGTGGCGCTGTGCTTCCACCTCGCGCCGACGCACGCGCCGCAGGCAGCGCTGTGGATCGGCTGCGCGTTCGCGCTGGCGGGCAGCGTCGCCAGCGTGTTGCGGCTGTTGCCCGCGGCGACGCGCACGGCCTGATCGCTGCATGCGCGTCATCTGGGCAAGAGAGCGTCATCCTGCGACTGCGCGCAGGATGACCGTCTTCGAGGGTCAGCTCACCGGATCTGGCGTGCGCGCGAACAGACGCTCGGCGCTGATGTGCACGCGCAGTCGATGCGGGTCCGCCGGGCCCGCGATGCCGCGGTCACGCCCGCTGGCCTCGAGCACCGGCGGCTCGGCCAGCGGCTCGCCGCGCCGGCCCAGCAGCACGGCGACCTCGGGCGCGTCGGTGTCGGCGGTGCGCCGCACGACCACGGCCACCTCGCCGCTGTGCAGGCGCACCAGGCTGCCCGGCGGGTGCGCGCCGAACTCCGTGATCAGCGCGAGCGCGAACGGGTTGCCGCGTTCCACCACCAGCAGGTCGCGCGCGGCGCGCGGCGGCGGCAGGCTGTCGCGGCCGCTGCGGCCTGCCAGCTT
>JBBQYL010000234.1:0-7634 GCA_038208735.1 Burkholderiales bacterium | reverse complement strand
TACCGCGCGCTGGCCAACGGCGGCGTCGTGGGCGCGCCGAGGCTGCTGTTGCCGGCCGACGGCGCGGCCACGTCGGCGCTGGCGCCGGCGGCGGCGACCAGGCGCGTGATGGACGCCGGCGCCTCGTTCATCGTGGCCGACATCCTGGCCGACAACGGCGCCCGCGTGCCCACCTTCGGCCTGGACAACGCGCTGGCCACGCGCTACTGGTCGGCGGTCAAGACGGGCACCAGCAAGGACATGCGCGACAACTGGTGCGTGGGCTTCAGCGCCCGCTACACGGTGGGCGTGTGGGTGGGCAACGCCAGCGGCGCGCCGATGCACGCGGTGTCCGGCGTGACGGGCGCGGCGCCGGTGTGGCGCACCGTGATGGACGCGCTGCAGCGCAGCGACCTGGCCGACGACCATCCGGGTCGCATCGGGCCGGCCTCACCGCGCCGCGGCGGCCTCCTTCGCGCCTCGTACGTGCCCGCGCCTTCGGCGCCCGTGCCGCCGCCCGGACTGGTCGCCCAGCCCATCGATTTCGACGCGCATCTCGAGGCGCCCCGCACCGAGTGGTTCCTGCCCGGCACCGAGACCGCCCACGTGACGCTCGCCAGCGCGCAGGGCAGCGCCGCCCGCCTGATCACCTCTCCCGACGACCAGTCCATCGTCGCGCTCGACCCGGACATTCCGCCCGCGGTGCAGCGCCTGCGCTTCGAGGCCGTGAGCCCGGCGCCGCCGGGCGCGGCGTGGCGCCTCGACGGCAAGCGCCTGGGGGCCGCCAAGCCCTGGCCCTGGTCGCCGTGGCCGGGGCACCATGTGCTGGAGCTGGTGGACGCGAAGGGGGTGGCGCTGGATACCGTCACCTTCGATGTGCGCGGGGCGCAGGCGAGGCCGACATCGCCTGGTGGAGTCAAGGCTGCGCACTTGGCGAAGAGGGAGCGATGAGCGGCGCAGAGGGCGAGGCATGAGACGGCCGAGTCGCCGCTTGGGCAGCGCGTGGCTTCTTCGAGCCTGAAAGCCTCGTGACGGCTTTGCAAGCTTGATCACGGGACATACCGAATTTCGACAAGGCAGGCCGCTCCCATGAATCTTGGCACCTGCGCGGCGGCGCCCTCGATCTATCTCTAGCTCGGCCTCGACAAGCGCGACCTGTTCAAGGATATCGTCTGCGGCGTCATGAACTGCACGACATGCGGCTAGCTGCGATCGATCAAGCGGGAGTCGAGGCACTTTCTGACTCTGACGACTGATCGTCGCGGCGTCGGCTCAGACTGGGTCAGTCTTGTCGCAGCAACTCCCCGCGCGGCAGTCTTGCTGCCCCGGCATCGAACGTCAAGAAGCGCGAACGACCCAGGTGGGTCGCCCTTGCAGCAAGAAGGCAGTCCGCGAAATCGGCGGCCGGAAATTGATTGAGCAGATACAGGGCTTCTTCCACCGTCGCATCGTGCTCTAACTCGATGCCGGGAGCTTCGAGCATCGCGATGAATGCGGCCGCGATGTCCTTGCGGGCTACCTTGTATCGACTACGCAGAACCCACTCGGTCTCGAGCAGCGCGCAAAGACTTACCAGCAGCGGCTCCGCCGCCGCGGTGGCTTCGGCTACCAGTCGTCTCGCTGCGCCGCACTGATCCGGCGTGGTCGGATCCTGGATGAGAATCCGGACGAGCACGTTCGTGTCGATGGCGATGCTCACTCAGGCAATCGCATCTCGTCGACGTTGACTCCGGGTTGCCCAGGTTGGGTCAGGATGCCCACCAAGTCTGCCAGGCGCCGTGTCTTGGGTCGCAAGACGATCGTTCCATTGCTCAACATCGACCATGCAATCTTGTCCCCGGCCTGCAGGCCCAGACGTTCGCGGACGTCCTTCGGCACGGTGACCTGGCCCTTGCTCGAGATGGTGGTGGGTTCCGACATGATTCTCTCTTTACGATTTCCAATATCGTAAATCTGGCCGACTCGCGTGTCAACGCTCCGTCGGTGACCAATGAAAATCGGCCTCTGGCATGCACGCCGGACACTCGACGGCCCGCGCGACAGGTGCCAACATGGCGGCATGAAAACCCCCTTCGACGCCGCAGGAGGCATCGACGGAATGAGCCGTCTGGCGCACGCCTGGCATCAGCGCGTGCTGGCCGACGAGGTGGTCGCCCACGCGTTCAGCCATGGAGTCCACCCGCGGCATACCAAGCGGCTCGCCGCGTACGGGGCCGAGGCGCTTGGCGGGCCGGACGCCTATTCGTCGACCTACCGCGACGAGTCAAGCGTGGTTCGAGCGCACAGCGGCAACGGGGCTCACCACGACATGGACGAGCGGGTGGTCGCGTGCTTCGACGAGGCCATGGTCGACGTTGGCATCGACGCTTCGCCGGCCCTGCTTCACGTGTTGCATGACTACTTCGCGTGGGTGACCGCGAGTCCGATGGCCCGTTACCCCGAGTCCGCCGATGACGTGCCGCCGAAGCTGGTGCTCACGCGCTGGTCGTGGGAAGGCCGGATCGTCTGACGCGACACCGTGCCCGACGAGGTGCCAGGTCTTGCCCGGCAACGAACCGGCATCTCACAGCCAGCTTCGCACCAGCGCCACCGACTCGGGCTTCATGCAGGATCCAGGCGCCCAGGCCAATGAAGACGAACGGCGTCACGCGGGCGCCGTCCCGACGGATGGGCGCGCCCAGCGTGCGATGGCGCGTGAGCCAGATCGCGGCGCCCACCCACGCCAGCGTCATGGCCGCGAACACGAGTCCGCTGATGGCCACGTCCAGCCCGCTCCGCGTGGCGAACACTGGCGTGTAGATGCTCAGGTTGTCGCCGCCGTTGGCGACGGTCATGGCGGCCACGGTCATGGCGGCCACGGTCAGGACGTCGCCGCGTCCTCGTGCGCGGCTCGAATCCGCAGCGTTGTCGTCCTCGGCTTCGTCCGGCTGCCGCAGTTCCCACAGTTCCTTCAGCCCGATGGCGATCGGTAGCAGGCCCAGGAATCCGATCCAGGCCGCCGGAATGACGAGCGCCATCAGCGAGAGCACGACCGCCGCCGCATACAGCGCGCCTACGCCTGCCATCTGCCCCGCCACGATCTGGCGCAGCCGGAACTTCGGCTTGGACAGGAAGCCCCGCAGGATGAACAGGTCGTCGAGGTTCGTCGAGACGAACAAGCCGATGGCCAGGACGAGCAGGGTGGCGAGGTGTTCCATGAGCGCCAATGGAGTCAGGTCTCGTTGGTTTGCGCGGACGTCGCGCCTTCCACGAAGATGGCGTAGGCTCCGGGGTTTTCCAGCAAGGCCGGGCGCCCGCCCAGGCCTTGTCGCAGCCGGGACAGGCGACCGCGCGCGAACAGTCCTAGAATCGAACGATCGTTCTATTTTCTGGCGTCGGTGCTTCCGCCGGCCCCGGACGAACTGAATTCACGGAGACCTGCCCCATGAGTGCGAGTTACGAAATCCGCGGCGCCGTCGCCGTCATCACGTTGAACAACCCGCCGGTCAACGGCCTGGGCTACGAGACGCGCAAGGCGGTGGCCGAGGCGGTCGAGAAGGCGGAGGACGACGCGACCGTCAAGGCCATCGTCATCACCGGCGCCGGCAAGGCGTTCTCGGGCGGCGCCGACATCAAGGAATTCGGCTCGCCGAAGGCGCTGGCCGAGCCCAACCTGCTGAGCCTGATCTCCCGCGTGGAGGGCGCGTCCAAGCCGGTCGTCGCCGCCATCCACACCGTGTGCATGGGCGGCGGGCTCGAGCTGTCGCTGGGCTGCCACTACCGCGTGGTGTCCCCGGGCGCGCAGATCGCGCTGCCCGAGGTCAAGCTGGGCATCGTGCCGGGCGCCGGCGGCACGCAGCGGCTGCCGCGCGCCATCGGCGTCGAGGCCGCGCTGAACATGATCGTCAGCGGCGAGCCGGTCAAGAGCGAGCTGCTGGCGCAGATCCCCGGCCAGAAGCTGTTCGACCGCGTGATCGAGGGCGACCTGCTGGAGGGCGCGCTGGCCTTCGCCAACGAGATCGCCGCCGTGCGTCCGTTGCCGATGGTGCGCGACATCAAGTGCCGGCATCCCGAAGGCGACGCGTACTTCGGCTTCGCGCGCAACACCGTCAAGGCGATGGCCAAGAACTTTCCCGCGCCGGCGCGTTGCGTCGACTGCGTGGAGCAGGCTACCAAGGCGAAGTTCGAGGACGGCCTGAAATACGAGCGCGAGGCCTTCGCCGCGCTGATGCTCACGCCGGAAAGCAAGGCACTGCGCCATGCGTTCTTCGCCGAGCGCGCCGCCTCGAAGATCCCGGGCATTCCCGAGGATGCCGCCGTGCGCGACATCAAGAGCGTGGCCATCATCGGCGCCGGCACCATGGGGGGCGGCATCGCGATGAACTTCCTCAACGCCGGCATCCCGGTGCAGATGCTCGAGATGAAGCAGGAGGCGCTGGACAAGGGCCTGGGCATCATCCGCAAGAACTACGAGGCGCAGGTCAAGAAGGGCAAGCTCAAGGAAGACAAGTACGCCGAGCGCATGGCGCTGCTGTCCACCACGCTGGCCTACGCCGACCTGGGCCAGGCCGACCTGGTGATCGAGGCCGTGTTCGAGGAGATCGGCGTGAAGCAGGCCGTGTTCGAGCAGCTGGACGCCGTGATGAAGCCGGGCGCGATCCTGGCGTCCAACACGTCGACGCTGGACCTCGACAAGATCGCGTCGTTCACCAAGCGTCCGCAGGACGTGATCGGCATGCACTTCTTCAGCCCGGCCAACGTCATGCGCCTGCTCGAGGTCGTGCGGGGCGGCAGGACCGCCGACGACGTGCTGGTGACGGTGATGAAGCTGGGCAAGAAGATCAAGAAGACCTGCGTGGTCTCGGGCGTGTGCGACGGCTTCATCGGCAACCGCATGATCGAGCAGTACAGCCGCCAGGCCGGCTTCCTGCTCGAAGAGGGCTGCACGCCGCAGCAGGTGGACAAGGCCGTCGAGAAGTTCGGCTTCGCCATGGGCCCGTTCCGCATGGGCGACCTGGCCGGCAACGACATCGGCTGGGCCATCCGCAAGCGCCGCTACGTCGAGAAGCCCGCCCTGCGTTACTCGAAGACGGCCGACCTGCTGTGCGAACTGGGCCGCTACGGCCAGAAGACGGGCGCCGGCTGGTACGACTACGTTCCGGGCAAGCGCGACGCGATCCCGTCGGAGCTGGTCAACGACATGCTGGGCAAGCACCGCGCGGAACTGAACATCACGCCGCGCAAGATCAGCGACGACGAGATCGTGCACCGCCTGGTGTACTCGCTGGTCAACGAGGGCGCGCGCATCGTCGAGGAAGGCATCGCGCTGCGCGCCTCCGACATCGACATGGTCTACCTCACCGGGTATGGCTTCCCGCTGTGGCGCGGCGGCCCGATGAACTACGCCGACACCGTGGGCCTGTGGAACGTGGTGCAGGCGATGAAGAAGTTCTCGAAGAACCCGGCCGACGACCAGGCGTTCTGGCAGCCGGCGCCGCTGCTGGCGAAGCTGGCCGCCGAAGGCAAGAGCTTCAGCTGAGGCCGCTCGGTGAAGGGCGTCCTCACCCGCACGCTGGCCATCCTGGCCGGCATCGTGCTGGGCATGCTGATCGTCTCGGGCTCCAGCCCGTGGCGTGAACTTTTCAGGAAGCCCGAGCCCGTGCCGTCCACCCCGATCCAACGCGAACGCGCGCCCGACCAGCGCGTGTGAGCCCCCGAAACATTCCCTGATTCCAGGAGTTCCCATGACCGAAGCCGTCATTGTTTCCACCGCCCGCACCCCGCTCTGCAAGAGCTGGAAGGGTGCCTTCAACATGACGCACGGCGCCGAGCTGGGCGGCCATGCCGTCAAGGCGGCCCTCGAGCGCGCCGGCATCGACGGCGCCGAGGTGGAAGACGTGCTGATGGGGTGCGCCAACCCCGAGGGCGCCACCGGCGCCAACATCGCGCGCCAGGTCGCGCTGCGCGCGGGCCTGCCGGTGTCGGTGGCCGGCGCCACCGTCAACCGCTTCTGCTCCAGCGGCCTGCAGACCATCGCGATGGCCGCGCAGCGCGTGATCGCCAACGAGGGCGACGTCTACGTGGCCGGCGGCGTGGAAAGCATCTCGTGCGTGCAGCAGGAGATGAACATGCACATGCTGCGCGACATGTGGCTGGCGCGGAACAAGCCGGCCGTCTACATGTCGATGCTGGAGACCGCGGAGACGGTGGCCAAGCGCTACAAGATCTCGCGCGAGCGCATGGACCAGTACGGCGCGGCCAGCCAGCAGAAGGCCGCCGCGGCGCTCGAGGCCGGCCTGTTCAAGGACGAGATCGCGCCCATCACGGTCACGGCCGGCGTGGCCGATCCGAAGAACGGCATGCGCACGAAGGAAGTCACCGTCGAGAACGACGAGGGCATCCGTCCGGGCACCACCTACGACGGCATCAAGGACCTGCGCCCGGCGCTGCCCGGCGGCGTGATCAGCGCCGGCAACGCAAGCCAGTTCTCCGACGGCGGCGGCGCCTGCGTGGTGGTGTCCAGCCAGTACGCCGAACGCAAGGGGCTGAAGCCCATCGGCCGCTTCCTCGGCTTCGCCGTGGCCGGCTGCGAGCCCGACGAGATGGGCATCGGCCCGGTGTATGCCGTGCCCAAGGTGCTCAAGCGCCTGGGCCTGACGGTGGCGGACATCGACCTGTGGGAACTCAACGAGGCCTTCGCGGTGCAGGTGCTCTATTGCGCCGACACCCTCGGCATCCCGATGGATCGACTCAACGTCAACGGCGGCGCCATCGCCGTCGGCCATCCCTACGGCGTCAGCGGCCAGCGCCTGACCGGCCACGCGCTCATCGAAGGCAAGCGCCGCGGCGCCAAGAAGGTCTGCGTCACGATGTGCATCGGCGGCGGCATGGGCGCGGCCGGCGTGTTCGAGGTGCTGTGACGGCCTGACGACATGAGCACCCGCGACACCCTGGACTTCCTGCTCTTCGACTGGCTCCGGGTGGAGCGGCTCTGCGAACGCGAGCGCTTCGCGGAGCATTCGCGCGCCACCTTCGACGCCGTGCTGGACACCTGCGAGCGCCTGGCGCGCGACAAGTTCGCGCCGTTCAACCGCCTGCTCGACACCGAGGAGCCGCGCGTCGAGAACGGCCGCGTGCGCCTGCCGCAGGCCACGCACGACGCGCTGCACGCGTACGCGGCCACCGGCATGATCGCCGCGTCGCAGGATGCCGACATCGGTGGCATGCAGCTGCCCTGCGTGGTGGAGAAGGCGGCCAACGCGTTCTTCTCGCAGGCCTGCATCGCCATGGGCGGCTACGTGATGCTCACGCACGGCAACGCGGGCCTCCTGATGGCCCACGGCACGCCGAAGCAGCAGGAGGTGTTCGCGGCGCGCGAGTTCGCCGGCGAGTGGTTCGGCACCATGTGCCTCAGCGAGCCGCAGGCCGGCTCGTCGCTGAGCGACATCGCCACGCGCGCCACGCCCGACGGCGACGCCTTCGAGGCCGACCCGCTGGGCCCGCGCTACAAGCTGGTGGGCAACAAGATGTGGATCTCGGCCGGCGAGCACGAGATCACGCCCAACATCGTGCACCTCGTGCTGGCCAAGATCCCGGACTCCGACGGCAAGCTGCCGGCGGGCGTCAAGGGCATCTCGCTGTTCATCGTGCCCAAGCATCACGTGGACGCCGACGGC
>JBBQYL010000233.1:0-7799 GCA_038208735.1 Burkholderiales bacterium | reverse complement strand
CCATCACGAAAAGTAGCGCCGGTATCCCGATCCGCGATTCGCGTCAGGCCCGATGGCGTGTGAGCCGGCAGGCCGCGGGCTTCGTCGCGGCCTCGACGGCCCGACGATGCCAAGACTACCTCAAACATTCGCAGGCTTCTTCCACCCGCGAATGTCGTCTGCAGGCAGGCCGGGCGTGGAACGACGAACCGGGCGAGTCTCTTTTGTGAGGTCAGGAGGAGCCGCGCCGCAGGCCGGCGGGGGACACGAACAAAAGAGACTTGCCCGGTAAGTCGTGACTGACCCAGCGACGCCCCGCGCTGACACAGCCGACGCCCAGCAGCGACCCAGCAACCCCCGTAATCGGCGATGAACCTTTTCCATTGCCGCGCCGTCCGAGCGGCGCCCCCCAGGCGTCGGCGCGGCGTTTCACGAGTATTCTTGATCTCGATGCTGCCGTTCATCCTCCGCCGAATCGCCCAGGCCGTCCTCGTGCTGCTGGTCGTCCAGATCGGAGCGTTCTCGCTGTACCAGTACGTGGGCGATCCGGTAAGCAACATGGTGGGGCAGGACGCCACGCCCGCGCAGCGCGAACGCCTGCATGCCGAGCTGGGCCTCGACAAGCCGGCGGCGTGGCAATTCGCCCACTTCGTGGGCCATGCGCTCACCGGCGACTTCGGCGTCAGCCTGCGCCAGGGCCGCGCGGTATCCACGCTGATCGCCGAGCGCCTGCCGGCCACGCTGGAGCTGTCGGTGGTCGCGGCCGCGATCGCGACGGCGCTGGGCGTGCCGCTGGGCGTGCTCGCGGCCATCCGGAGACGTCGCTGGGACGCCAGGCTGGCCATGGCCGTCTCGCTGCTGGGCGTGTCGCTGCCCACCTTCCTCATCGGCATCGTTCTGATCGAGGTGTTCTCGGTGCTGCTCGGCTGGCTTCCCAGCTTCGGGCGCGGCACCACGGTGCAGCTCGGCGCGTGGACCACCGGCCTGCTCACCGCCGACGGCTGGCGCCACATCGTGCTGCCGGCGTTCACGCTGGCCGTCTACCAGCTGGCGCTGGTGATGCGGCTGGTGCGGTCCGAGATGCTGGAGGCGCTGCGCTCCGACTACGTGAAGTTCGCGCGCGCCCGCGGCCTGCCCGATCGCGTCGTGAACTTCGGCCACGCGCTGCGCAACACGCTGGTGCCGGTGCTCACGATCTCTGGCCTGCAACTGGGCGGGCTGATCGCGTTCTCGGTGATCACGGAGACGGTGTTCGCCTGGCCCGGCATGGGCAGCCTGTTCATCCAGGCGGTGCAGTTTCCCGACGTGCCCGTGATGGCCGCCTGGATGTGCCTGGTCGCGCTGGTGTTCGTCGCCATCAACCTGGCGGTGGACCTGCTCTATGCCGTGGTCGATCCGCGGCTGCGCGTGCAGGCCGCGCCACGAGAGGGCTGGCGATGAGGCATCGCAGCCCGGCGCCGGTGCCGGAGCCGGCCGCGTTCGCGGTGGCGGTGGCGGTGGCGGCGCCGCCGGCCTCTCGCTGGCAGCGGCTGCGCGCAAGCGACCTCTGGTTCGACTTCGTGCATTCGCCCGTCGCCGTGGTGGCCGCGCTCGTGGCGCTGCTGTGCCTGGGCACCGCGCTGTTCGCCCCCTGGCTCGCGCCGCACGACCCGTTCGACCTGGCCACGCTGGACCTGGCCGACTCGCACCTGCCGCCGGCGTGGCTCGCCGACGGCCGCGCCACCTATCCGCTGGGCACCGACGACCAGGGCCGCGACATCCTCTCGGCGCTGTTCTACGGCGCCCGCATCTCGCCGATGGTGGGCCTCTGCTCGGTGGCGCTGTCCGTGCTGGTGGGCGTCACCGCCGGCCTGGTGGCCGGGTTCGCGGGCGGCGTCGTCGACGCGCTGCTGATGCGCCTGTGCGACGTGATGCTGTCGTTCCCGCCGATCCTGGTCGCGCTGCTGATCGACGGGGTGGGGCGCCTCGTGTTCCCGCAGGCCCACGACGTGCTGGCGTTCGCGGTGCTGGTGTTCGCGATGTCGGTCTCCGACTGGGTGCGCTACGCCCGCACGGTGCGCGGCTCGACGCTGGTGGAGCGCGACAAGGAGTACGTGCAGGCCGCGCGCCTCATCGGCGTGTCGCGCGCCCGGCTGCTGCGCCGCCACGTGCTGCCCAACGTGCTGGGCCCGGTGCTGGTGCTGGCCACCCTCCAGGTGGGCCAGGCCATCGTCACCGAGGCGACGCTGTCGTTCCTGGGCGTGGGCGTGCCGCCGACGCATCCGTCGCTGGGCACGCTGGTGCGCGTCGGCAACGACTTCCTCTACGCCGGCGAATGGTGGATCACCGTGTTTCCCGGCGCCGCGCTGGTGCTCATCGCGATGAGCGTGAACCTGCTCGGCGACTGGCTGCGCGACGCGCTGAACCCGAGGCTTCGATGAGCGGACCGCTGCTCGAACTGCGCGACCTGCGCGTGGAGTTTCCGTCGCGCCACGGCACGCTGCGCGCGCTCGACGGAGTGAGCTTCGACATCGCCCCGGGCGAGATCCTGGGCCTGGTGGGCGAGTCGGGCGCGGGCAAGTCGCTCACTGGAGCCGCCATCATCGGCCTGCTGGAGCCGCCCGGGCGCCTGTGCGGCGGCCAGGTGCTGCTGGAGGGCAGGCGCATCGACGATCTGCCGCGCGAGGCGCTGCGACGCCTGCGCGGCCGGCGCATCGGTGCGATCTTCCAGGATCCGCTGACCTCGCTCGATCCGCTGCAGTCGATCGGGCGCCAGCTGGTGGAGACGCTGCGCACGCACCTTCCGCTGGGCGCCGCGCAGGCCCGCGAACGTGCGATCGAGCTGCTGCGCCAGACCGGCATCCCGGCCCCCGAGGCGCGCCTCGGACAGTATCCGCACGAGTTCTCTGGCGGCATGCGCCAGCGCGTGGTGATCGCGCTAGCGCTGGCCGCGGAGCCCGTGCTGGTGATCGCCGATGAGCCCACCACTGCGCTCGACGTGGCGGCGCAGGCGCAGATCATCGGCCTGCTGCGCGGCGTGACGCAGGCGCGCGGCGCCTCGGTGCTGCTCATCACGCACGACATGGGCGTGGTGGCCGAGACCTGCGACCGCGTGGCCGTGATGTACACGGGCCGCATCGTGGAGATCGGCCCGGTGGACGAGGTCATCCGCCGCCCCGCGCATCCCTATACGGCGGGACTGATGGCCTCGGTGCCGTCGCTGAGCGACGAACGCGGCCGCCTGGCGCAGATCCAGGGCGCGCTGCCGCGCCTGGATGCCATTCCCTCCGGTTGCGCGTTCCATCCGCGCTGCCCGAAGGCGAGCCCGCGCTGCGCCGAGGAGCGTCCGGAGCTCGCGCTCGTGCAGCGCACCCGCGCCGCGTGCTGGTGGCCCATCGTGGCAAGCGCGGGCGCGCCATGACGACCGCCGCACCGGCGTTCGAGCGTCCGGCCACCGCTGCCACGGTCGTCGCGGAGGCGCGCGGGCTGGGCCGCAGCTTCGAGCTGCATGCGCCATGGACGGACTGCCTGCTGGGTCGCGCCGGCCCGGGCCGAATCGTCGCCGTCGACGACGTGAGCTTCGCCATCGCGCGCGGGCGCACGCTCGCGCTGGTGGGCGAGTCGGGCTGCGGCAAGAGTACGCTCGCCCGGCTGATGGTGGGGCTGGACGTGCCCACCCGCGGCAGCGCGTGGCTGGATCGCGTCGACGTGCAGGCCACGCTCGCCGGCCCGGCCGACGCGGCGCGCGCGCTGCGGCGGCGCATGCAGATGGTGTTCCAGGATCCGTACGCCCGCCTCGACCCGCGCTGGCGCGTCGGCGACATCGTGGCGGAGCCGCTGCTGGAACAAGGGCTGATCCTGCCCGCCCAGGCGCCCGAGCGCGTGGCCGCGTTGCTCGCCTCGGTGGGCCTGGACGGCATCGATGCGCGCAAATTCCCGCACCAGTTCTCGGGTGGCCAGCGCCAGCGCATCTCGATCGCGCGGGCGATCGCCACCAGCCCGGAATTCCTGGTGTGCGACGAGCCGACGTCGTCGCTGGACGTGTCGGTGCAGGCGCAGGTGCTCAACCTGCTGATGCACCTGCGGCGCGACCGCGCGCTCACCTGCCTGTTCATCTCGCACAACCTGGTGGTGGTGCGCTACGTGGCCGACGACGTGGGCGTGATGTATCTCGGGCGGATCGTGGAGCTCGCGCCGTGGGCCGAGCTGTTTCCCGCGCCGCGCCACCCGTATACCCGGATGCTGCTGGCCGCGGTGCCCGACCTGCGCGGGCGCAACCGGGAGCGCGTCCCCGTGCTCGGCGAGGTGCCCGACCCGCTGGCGCCGCCGTCGGGCTGCGCGTTCCATCCGCGCTGCCCGCATGCGAACGAGCACTGCCGTGTCGAGCGGCCGATCCTCAGGCCCTCGGGCGCGGTGCAGGTGGCCTGCCATGCCGTCGAGGAAGGACGGATCTAGCCTCGTGCCGGGTCAGCCGGTCAGCGTGCCGCGGGCGGCAGCCCGGGCGAACTCGCGCCCGATAGCGGTGCCCCGGGCGCCGCGGGGCGGTTGTCCTCCGGCGCGCTGGGTGCGCTGGCCGCGGGCCGTGCCGCCGGGCCGCCCGGGTTCGGCAGGAACAGCGGGCCCTTCTGGCCGCAGCCCGCCAGGACAACGGCGAACGCGAAGCCCAGCGCACCGCCCAAGACTGCGCGCGGCGCAGGGGCGCGACGCCCCGCTAAACTCGAACCCTGGCTTTCATTCATCCACGGATTCTATCGACCATGTCGACCCCCACGCTGCAAGACACCGAGTACCAGGCCGCGGCCGAGCGCCTGCTGGCCGCCATCGAGCGCCAGTGCGACGACTGGCTCCAGCAGGGCGTCGTCGATATCGACACCCATCGCGCCGGCAGCCTGGTGGAGCTCGAGTTCCCCGACCGCAGCAAGATCGTGGTCAACAAGCAGCCGCCGCTGCACGAGATCTGGCTGGCGGCGCGCAACGGCGGCTTCCACTTCAAGCTGGACGGCGGCGCGTGGCGCGACACCCGCGACGGCGTGGAGTTCTTCGCCCGGCTGTCCGAGGAGTCCAGCCGCCAGGGCGGCCAGGCGCTGCGCTTCGCGCCCGCCTGACGAGACCCGCGCGCTGTCCACGGTCCGCAGGGCCGGTCAGTTGCCGGTCTTGAAGAGATCCAGGATGCTCTTCTTCTCGTCGTCGGTCGACTGCGGCGCCTTGTCGTCCAGCCCGAGTCCGCTCACCCCGTTGGCGGGCCCGAACTCGTTGTAGTACCACTCGCCGTTGACGTTCATCACGCCTTCGGGCGGGGTGAGCGGCTCCTGCGGCACGTCCTTCAACGCGGTCTGCATGAACTCGATCCACACCGGCAGCGCCAGGCCGCCGCCGGTCTCGCGGTCGCCCAGCTTGCGCGGGTTGTCGTAGCCGATCCACACCACGGCGGCCAGCGAGGGCTGGAAGCCGCAGAACCACGCGTCCATCGAGTCGTTGGTGGTGCCGGTCTTGCCGTAGACGTCGGCGCGCTTCAGCGTGGAACCCGCCCGGGCGGCGGTGCCGTTGTGGGCGACCGTATAGAGCAGCGACTCGATCATGAACGCGTTGCGCGGCTCGATGGCGCGCATGTCGTCGGTGAACGGCTTGGGGTGCTCCTCGTGCAGCACCTTGCCGCGCGAATCGGTCACCCGCAGGATGAGGACGGGGTTGACGCGGTAGCCGCCCGTGGCGAACACGCCGTACGCGGTGGACATCTGGATCGGCGTGACCGAGCCCGAGCCCAGCGCCATCGTGAGGTAGGGCGGGTGCTTCTCGGGGTCGAAGCCGAAGCGCGAGATCCACTGCTGCGCGTAGGCTGGTCCCACCGACTGCAGGATGCGGATCGACACCATGTTCTTGGACTTGGCCAGCGCGTTGCGCAGCGTCATCGGGCCTTCGAACTTGCCGTCGTAGTTCTTCGGCTCCCAAGGCTGGCTGCCGGTGGTGCCGGCGTCGAAGAACAGGGGCGCGTCGTTGATCACGGTGGCGCCGTTGAAGCCCTTTTCGATCGCGCTCGAATAGATGAACGGCTTGAAGCTGGAGCCCGGCTGGCGCCAGGCCTGGATCACGTGGTTGAACTTGTTCTTGCCGTAGTCGAAGCCGCCCACCAGCGCGCGGATGGCCCCGGTGGCGGGCTCGGTGGCGACGAAGGCGCCCTCCACCTCGGGCTGCTGGGTGAGCGTCCAGTCGCCCTTGTCGGTCTTCATCGCGCGCACGATGGCGCCCGGGCGGATCTGCACCTTCGGGTCGGCCTTGGGCGCCAGGCCCGAGGTGACGGGCTTGAGGCCGTCCCCGGTGATGGTGATGGTGTCGCCCGATTGCAACACCGCCAGCACCTTGCGGGGCGACGCCTCGAGCACCACCGCGGCCTTCAGGTCGTCGTTGTCGGGATGGTCGGCGAGCGCCTCGGCGATTCGAGCGTCGAGCGCCTTCGGATCGGCCGGCAGGTCGACATAACCTTCCGGGCCCCGGAATTGCTGCCGCCGCTCGAAGTCCATGATCCCGCGCCTGAGAGCGTGGTAAGCAGACAACTGGTCCGTGGAATTGACCGTCAGCGTGACATTCAGTCCGCGCGTATAGGCCTCGTCGCCGTATTGCGCGAAGACGAGTTGACGGGCCATCTCGGCCACGTATTCCGCGTGGATCGGCGACTCGCTCGGTGCCCGGTATATCAAGACCTGGGCATGCGCAGCCTTGCGCTCGTCCTCGGTGATGAAACCGTTCTCGAACATTCGATCAATGATGTACTGCTGGCGCACCGTGGCGCGCTTCGGGTTGGCGATCGGGTTGTAGCTGGAAGGCGCTTTGGGCAGTCCGGCGAGCATCGCGGCCTCGCCGATGGTGATGTCCTTGAGCGGTTTGCCGAAATAGATTTCGCTGGCGGAAGCGAAGCCGTACGCACGCTGGCCCAGATAAATCTGGTTCATGTACAGCTCCAGAATCTGGTCCTTGCTCAATTGCGACTCGATGCGCAGCGCCAGCAAAATCTCGTAGAGCTTGCGGGTAAACGTCTTTTCGGTGGACAGGTAGAAGTTGCGTGCCACCTGCATCGTGATGGTGGAGGCGCCCTGGCTGCGCGCCTCGCCGACGTTGGCCAGGCCGGCGCGGATCACGCCGAGGTAGTCGACGCCCCCGTGATGGTAGAAACGTGCGTCCTCGATGGCCAGTACGGCGTCGCGCATGACCTTCGGGATCTGGGCGATCGGGACGAACTGTCTCCTTTCCTCACCATATTCCCCAAGAAGCGTCCCATCAGAAGAAAAAACCCGTAACGGTAATTTCGGGCGGTAATCGGTCAGGGCGCTCAGCTCGGGCATCTTGGGATACGCGACAGCAAGCCCGATCGCGACGCAGATTGCAACACCGAGTAACAACGCCGACACCGCGCCGACAAATGTCGTGAGGCCGCGCAACAAGGCCCGCGCAGCCTTTGCCGCCCAATGGCCGGAGGCCCCGCCACGGGGCGTCGGAGAGGGAAGTTTCGCAGGCAGGCGGTCAGGTTCGCTCATGAATGTGGGCCGGGATGTAAGCGCGGATTATAGAAACCGACAGGTCGCGCTTAAGCAGATCGTGACATGGCCGATGTCCATGGAATCGCGGATATGAAGGTACGACGCAGTTTCACCACGACTTATGGTGACCAAATGCCTTGAAAATACGGGCATTCCCGCACACTAACTTTCTTTTCCTGTCGTTCTTGCTGATAGGATTGCCGCAAAATATCTCAACCCGGCGCTCACTTAAGAGCGCTGTCGGAGCAGTCCTCGTGTCAATTCTCGACAGCATTTTCGGCCGTAAGCACCCACCCATGATCGGGTTGG
>JBBQYL010000232.1:0-7834 GCA_038208735.1 Burkholderiales bacterium | reverse complement strand
GCGCACGCCAGTGGCCAGCTCGGGACGATGGTCGGCCACCGGCTGCAGGCGCTGGATGTTGTGCGCGCCCAGCCGGGCCTCGAAGCGCTCGAGCAGCCGGTGCCAGCCCTCGCCCACGCTGGCGGCCGACGGGAACAGCTCGGCGTTGGGCGGCGCGCCGGGCGTGATGGCGTGGCAGTGCAGGCTCAGCTCGATGACGGAGGCGGCCAGCGGCAGGCGTTGCAGGCGTTCGCGCAGCAGCGAGTGCAGGTGGGCGGTGTCGGACACCGGCTCGCCCAGCCCGATCTCCAGCACGGTGGTGCGCGAGGCCGGGTCGTCGAGCATCTTGCGTCGGCTCTCGTGGTGCAGGCGCAGCTCGAAGCCGGCGACGAGCCCGTGGTGCGCCAGGGCCCAGGCGGTGAGGCGATTGAGCAGCACGGCGGCGCCGGTGAGCAGCGCGGCGCTGTCGTCGGCGCGCATGAACAGCTCCAGCCGGCTGTCGAAGACGGGCGCAGGCTGCAGAGAAGTGCGCGGGTCGGCCAGGTCGCCGAGGGCGCGGTCGATGTCGGCCAGCAGCGCGGCGCCGAAACGGCGCACGAGGCCGGCGCGCGGCTGCCTCCACAGGTGGGCGGCGGTGGCCAGGCCCAGCGACTCGAGCGCGGGCAGGTGCGGCGCGGCGGCGGCCATGCGCGTGACGGGCACGGCGCCCACGCGCGCCCGCCACGCGGCCTTGCCGTTGCACGGCGTGTCCCGATGGCTGGCGGCTGATCGCTCGACGGCGTCGGTGGCGTTGCCGCCCATGGCCATCCACTGTGCGCCCTGCGCCGTGGGGGCGCACGCCAGGCGCAGCTGGTGGCCCAGCGCCGCGAGCTCGACGCGCAGGCGCGCCAGCAGCCGCGGCAGGCCCCCGAAGTAGCGCAGGCTGGCCTGCACCTCGGCCAGCACCACGTGGTCGCCCCCGAACGACACGGCCGGCGTGAAGCCGAGGGCCACGTGGGCCACGGCCGTCAGCGCGGCATCGTCGCGCCCGGGGTCGGCCTCGCCCAGGCGTGCGTGCGGCGCGAGCGCGAGCGCCGTGGCGCGCTTCTGGCCGGGCCGCACTCCGCACTCGCGCGCCGCGTCATTGGCCGCGACGATGCGGTGCCGATCGACCAGTGCCACGGGGCCCACCGCGTCGATCTCGTCGAGGTCGTCCACCACCCGGTCGGCCGCCAGCGGCTCCGGCGCCAGCGTGGCGATGAAGGATTCCAGCGACAACGCCGGCAGGTGGATGCCGATCCAGAGCATGGTGAGATCTCCGCCTGGATCATGCGATGGTGGACAAGGCCTGCACGCTCGTGCGCGTGCGCCGGGGCGTGAGCGCCCGCTGACGCGCGGCACGCGAGAGCACGGGCGGCAGCGCGAGCACCACCGGCAGCTCCAGCGCCGGCCCGCGCCGCTTGAGCAGGCGCACGGCCAAGGAGTCGGGGCCGGCGCCCGCCAGCGCCAGGCGCAGCGGCGCCGGGCTGGGATGGGCCGCCGCGGCCTCGGCCCGCACGACGAAGGCCGGCCCCTCGTGCGACTGCGCGGCCAACTGCAGCCGGCGCAAGGCCTCGCCCTTGAGGCTGGCCGGCGCCCACGCCACGACCGCGCCCGCCTGGCCGCTGCGCAGCGCCTGCTCGAGCGGCCACAGCAGGTCGTCGCCGCGGATCACCACGCAGCGCGACAGGTCGAGTCCCAGCTGCGCCAGCGCCTCGGCGCAGGGCTCGGCCGGCGGCCCCAGCAGCAGCACGCCTCGCCCGGCCGCGCCCACGCGTGCGAGCACCGGCGCGAGCAGTCGGATCTCACCCCAGCCAGGGCGGGTGAGCAGGAGCTCCGTGAGTGCTCGCTGCGGCCAGCCACCGCCCGGCAGCTCGGCATCGAGCGCGGTATAGCCGCTCGCGTGCACCGCCTCCCGCCCGCGCCCCAGCTGGTGCGCGCGCCACAACGCCGGATGCAGATGCTCCAGCGGCAGCAGGGAAGAAGGCGAGGACATGACCGGGCAGACGTGGATGCATGGGCAGCGGGAGGGCGTCGCAACCCGGCAGGCCGGGTCGTTCCGGAGCCCTCCCGGAGTACTGTGTTTGCATACAGTCTATCGCACCTTTGACGGCGCGATCAAGCAATCGAGCCTTCCCGCAAAATATGCGGATGCCAGGTCTCGCCCGAGTACAGGCAAGACCAGGCACCCCGATTCATTGGATCCACATGCTTCTCGTCCCCACCGCGCCCTGCCCTTGCGGCCGTCCCCTGCCCTACGCCCGCTGTTGCGGCCGCTGGCACAGGGGCCCCGAGGCGCTGCAGGCGCCGACCGCCGAAGACCTGATGCGCTCGCGCTACAGCGCCTTCGTGGGCGGCCTGCCGGGCTACCTGGCCGACACCTGGCACCCCTCCACCCGCCCCGCCGCCATCGAGCCGATGCCCGCCGGCCTGCGCTGGCTGGGCCTCGACGTGCGCCGCCACGCGCAGCAGGACGCCGACCACGCGATCGTGGAGTTCGTGGCGCGCAGCAAGCTGGGCGGCAAGGCCGAGCGGCTGCACGAGACGAGCCGGTTCGTGCGAGAGAACGGCCGCTGGTTCTACGTCGATGGCGACATCGCCTGAATCTTCCGGAGATCCCATGACCGCACGCCCACCCTTCATCGTCTCGACCGCCGACGTTCCCGAGCGCCGCCACGTCTACCCCAACAGCGACGAGCCCATGGGTGCCGCGCGCCGCCTGGGCAGCGCCGCGGGCCTGCAGCGCATCGGCATCAACCTGCAGCGCCTGGTGCCCGGCAGCCGCTCGTCATGGCCGCACGCCGAATCGGACGAGGAGGAGTTCGCCTATGTCGTTGAAGGCGAGGTGGACGCCTGGATCGACGGCCGCCTGCACCGCATGCTAGCGGGCGACCTCGCGGCGTTTCCCGCCGGCACGGGCATCTCCCACTGCTTCATCAACAACGGCGATCGAGACGCGTTGCTGCTGGTGGGCGGCGAGGCGGCCAAGGCGAGCAATCGCATCGTCTATCCGGTCGACCCTTCGCGCCGCGCCGACATGGGCGTCACCGAGTGGTGGGATGACGCGCCGGCGCGCGATTTCGGTGACCACGACGGACGGCCGGACCGGCAGCGGCGCGGCTGATCAGGCCCCGCGGCAACGCGCCTCCACGTGCCCGATCTGCGTCACGCTCAAGGAGGATGATGCCGATTTATACAGAAATCTGTATACTCAAGAAAATGAAGACGACACTCGATCTGAACGATCAATTGCTGGCCAATGCGAAGGCGCTGGCCGCTCAGCAGAGAACCAGCCTGACTCGCCTGATCGAGGAAGGGTTGCAATTGCGCCTGCGTGCCAGCACCACCGAACCTTCCAAGGTTCGCAGGCGCCTTCCCGTCTTCAATGGCCGCGGAGGTCTGGTTGCCGGTGTCAATCCACTGAGCAATAAAGCAATGCTGGACGCGCTGGACGATGACGCCTGACGTCAACGTCCTCGTGGCGGCGTCGCGCAGCGATCATCCGCATCACGACATCGCTCGCGGCTGGCTGGATGACGCTCTCGACGCCACCGAGCGCGGCGCTCCGTTCACCCTCATGCCGATGGTGATCGCCAGCATGTTGAGGCTGGTGACGAATCCGAAGATCTTCGGACGCCCCACGCCCATTGCCAACGCCATCGCTTTCGTCGACGCCATCCTGGCCGTTCCCGGCGTCAATCTGGCGTCTCTGGGCCCCGAGTGGCCACGACTGCGCCAGCTTTGCCTGGACAAGCAACTCGCCGCCAACGCCCTGCCGGACGCATGGCTGGCCTCAGCCGTGGAGCAGCAGGCCGAACATCTGGTCAGCTTCGATCGGGATTTCAGGCAGTTGCTGACGCGCGTTCAATTCACCCATCTGAAGACTTGAGGGAACGATAGCCGCAGAAGCGGCCATCGTTCAATCAGCCCTTCGAATAGCGCGCCGCCGGCGTCCCCGTCTGCGTGGCGCCGAAAAGCGAGGCACGTGCCGAATCGAACGTGTCCCACAACGCGCCGTCGTTCACGGACGGCCAAGTCACCGCCTCGCCGTGGTCGAAGCCCGCCAGCGCGGCGTCGACCAGGTTCGGGGCGCTCATCACGCTGGCCTGGTTCAACGCGGCCAGCGGCACGCCCGACTCTTCGCTCCAGATCTCGGTCTCGGTGGCCGCCGGCAGCACCACCTGGATCTTCACGCCGGTGTTGGCCAGCTCGCCCTGCAGGCCGCGGCTGAACTGCAGCACATAGGCCTTGGTGGCGCTGTAGACCGAGCTGATGGGCAGCGCGTGCACGGCCAGCACCGAGGCGATGTTGATCACCGCGCCCGCGTCGCGCGCGACGAATCCCGGCAGCACCGCGTGGGTCAGGCGGGTCAGCGCCGTGATGTTGAGCGCGATCTGCGAGTTGGCGTCCGGCCCCTTCGATGCGGCGAACGGGCTGAAGCGCGCGACGCCCGCGTTGTTGACCAGCACGCGAATGCTCTCGTCGCGCCGGAGCACGGCCTCGACGTCGGCCAGATCGCTCTCCTTGGCCAGGTCGGCCACCAGCACCTGCACCCGGGTGCCATGCGCCGTGGAAACGGTCGCGCTGGCACAAAGGACGTGCGCACCACCGACCGGGTGTCCTCCGACGAGTTCCTGGCGGGGTTCGACGCGAACTGAAAGGGGCCAGGCCCCTTTCATCGGCGACTCGCGCCGCCCATCAATCCAAGAAACAACGCCTCAGGCGAATTCTTGCCGGACCGACGGCGACATCAGCCGCCGGATGATGCCCGCCAGCGCCAGGCTGGCCACCAGCGTGATGAAGCCGGCCAGCACGCGCGCGGCGGTGACGACGCCGCCGAACACGTCGGCGGCCGACTGCGTGAACGTGGCCTGGCGCAGCGCCGAGTCCACCAGCAGGTGCATGAATTCCTGTTGCAGCCACAGCCCGGCCAGGTCGACGCCGATGGCCACCATCAGCAGGCCGATGAACACGCGGCGCGCCCATTCGATGCGGCGCAGCAGGCCGAAGCCGCACACCATGGTGGCCAGCGACAGCGCGATGGCCGTGGAAAAGACCCAGGTGGCGTGGCGCATCAGCAGGCCGGTGAGCCAGGGCAGGCTGGCCTGGTCGCCGGCCAGCGCGGCCCACGACGACTGCGTGGCGTTCTGGATGACCGCCCACTCGCACGCGAACGCCGCCAGGAGGATGAACATCCAGGCGATGAAGGTCACGAAGCGCGACCGGGATCCGACGTTGTACGTTTGCGGCATGACTGTTCTCCTCGAACACGCCGAATGATGAGGCGTGTTCATGACAGCCATTTTTCAGCCGAGTGCCAATGCCCAACAATCCCCCTAAAGGCGGAAATTGGCTTAAAGCAACGGGTGAAACGCCAAGTCGTGCGCGTTTCGTGCCAAACGATCGCGCGCGTCCAGGACTCCCCACGTGCCTTCGATAATGGCGCACCCTCCGAAAAGCCCCCATGTCCGGTCTCCTCTGCGCCGCCCTCGCCTACATCACCTGGGGCCTGTTCCCGATCTACTTCCACGCGCTCGCGCGGGTCGACGCGTTCGAGATCGTGATGCACCGCTCGCTCTGGTCGTTCGTGTTCGTCTGGACGGTGCTGGTGGCCATGCGACGCCTGCAATGGGTGGGCGGCGTGCTGCGCCGGCCGCGGCTGGTGGCGCGGTTCGCGCTCAGCGCGCTGCTGCTGAGCATCAACTGGCTGCTGTACGTGTGGGCCGTCAACCACGGCCACGTGGTCGAGGCCAGCCTGGGCTACTTCGTCACGCCGCTGGTCAACGTGCTGCTGGGCACCTGGGTGCTGAAGGAACGCCCGCGCCGGCTGCAATGGTTGGCGGTGGCCGTGGCGGCCTGCGGCGTGCTGTGGCTCACCGCCACGCTGGGCCGTCCGCCGTGGATCGCGCTGGGCCTGGCCGGGTCGTTCGGCACCTACGGCCTGCTGCGCAAGACCGCGCAGCTCGGCGCGCTGGAAGGACTCGCGGTGGAGACGGCCGTCATCGCGCCGGTGGCGCTGGTGGCGCTGGCGTGGATGTCCGCGCCGCGCGGCGGCCTGCCGGGCCTGTTCGCCGGCATGGACGGCGCCACCGTGGCCTGGTTGCTGTTCGCCGGGCCGCTCACCGCCATCCCGCTGCTGTTGTTCGCCGCCGGCGCGCGCCGCCTCACGCTGGCCACCCTGGGCACGCTGCAGTACCTGTCGCCAACGATCCAGTTCCTGCTGGGCATCACCTGGTTCGGCGAGCCGCTGCAGGGCACGCGGCTGGCGGGCTTCGTGATGATCTGGACGGCGCTGGTGGTCTACAGCGCCGACGGGTTCCTGTGGATGCGGCGGCAGCGGGCGACCGCGCCCCGCGCCGCGCTCAGGCCGGACTGATCCGTAGCGCGCCGCTGTCGTGCCCCAACGGCCGCAGCAGCGCATGCAGCGCGAACGCGGCGCCGCCCACGGCGGTGGCCTGGTCGCCGTACTTCGACACGCGGATCGCCGGCGGTGCCACGCCCGCGTCGCGCCCGAAGCGCGCCAGGCGATCGACGGCAGCGTCGAGGAACAGTGCGCCGCCGATGGTGACAGCCTCGCCGCCCAGCACGATCGCCTTCGGGTTGAACGTGGTCCAGACGTTCTGCAGCAGCACTCCAAGCGCGTCGCCCGCGGCCACGACGGCTTTGCGGGCGCGTCGGGCACGCGGCCGGGCCAGGTCGGCGATCAGGCCTGCGCGATCCACCTCGCCATCGCGCAACAGCCCGGCGGCATGCGCCACCGCCTTGAGGCCCACGTAGGCCTCGACGCAGCCGCGCCGGCCGCACGAGCACGCCAGGCCGTCGACGTGCAGGATGGTGTGGCCGATCTCGCCCGCCGCGCCGGTGGCGCCGGTGAACAGGGCGCCGTTGAGGACGATGCCGGCACCGACGCCGACGCTGCAACTCACATAGACGAGCGGATCGTCGATCGGCCGGCTGCCGAAGACCGTCTCGCCCATGGCGGCCAGGTCGGCCTCGTTCTGGCAGTACACCGGCACCTGGCCCAGGCCGCCGGCCTCGAGCTCGCGCGCCAGCCGGTGGCCCACCTCCACGTTGCGCCAGCCCAGGTTCGGCGCGAATTCGATGATGCCGTGGGCCGTATCGACGGCGCCCGGCAGGCCCACGCCGATCCCCAGCAATCGTGCGCCGGCGCGCGTGACGCGCGCGGACTCGGCGGTCACGACCGCCGCCAGCTGGTGGCAGGCGATGTCCGGATCGCGATCCTGCAGCGGCACCACCATCGCCTCCAGCACGTCACCGTGCAGCGAGGTGCTGACCACGCGGATGCTGTCGATGCCCAGCTCGGCGCCGATCAGCGCCAGGCCACGGCCGTCGATGCGCAGCGGCGTGGGCCGACGGCCCAGCGAGCCGGTGATGGCCACGCCGTCCTCGGCCAGCCAACCCTCTTCCAGCAATTCCTTCGTCAGCAGGCCCACGGTGGACTTGGTCAGCCCGCTGCGCTCGGCCAGCGCGGCGCGCGACTGCGCCGGCTCGTCCAGCAGCAGACGTAACAGCACGTTGCGGTTGATCGACTTGACGAAGCGTTGGTCGCCCGTGATCGGGGGACGGGTCATCTTGGGTTTCTCCGGGGAAGCGCGCCATTGTCCTGCCAGGCCGGCCGTCGCATTGGGGAAAACAGGTATTAGTTCGAGCATCGTACGAAGTAATCTTGCGCGGCGCTCTCCACGAAGGGCGGCCGATGCACACAACAACCGGAGACAAGCCATGAATTCCAAGCACGCACTCATCGCAGCGGCGCTCCTCGCGAGCGGCGCCGCGCACGCCCAACTGGTGGTCGGCGTGAGCTGGTCGAACTTCC